>JANXQJ010000162.1 GCA_025356865.1 Deltaproteobacteria bacterium
GATAACAGGCTTATCTCCCCCAAGAGTTCACATCGACGGGGAGGTTTGGCACCTCGATGTCGGCTCATCGCATCCTGGGGCTGAAGTAGGTCCCAAGGGTTTGGCTGTTCGCCAATTAAAGCGGTACGTGAGCTGGGTTTAAAACGTCGCAAGACAGTTTGGTCCCTATCTGATGTGGGCGTTGGATAATTGAAGGGAGCTGTCCCTAGTACGAGAGGACCGGGATGGACGCACCGCTAGTGTACCAGTTGTTCCGCCAGGGGCATCGCTGGGTAGCTATGTGCGGAAGGGATAACCGCTGAAAGCATCTAAGTGGGAAACCCGCCCTGAGATGAGTTATCCCGGGGACTTGATCCCCCTAAAGGGCCCTTGTAGACTACAAGGTTGATAGGCCGGGTGTGTAAGCGCAGCAATGCGTTCAGCTAACCGGTACTAATTGCCCGTGAGGCTTGACCACTATTCAACGGATGAAAGAAAAAAACGAATGCACTTTGGAATCGGTTGAGCGCACGAAGCGCTTATAGCGATTCACGGTTTTCGGTGGCGATGGCGGAGAGGCAACACCCGTTCCCATCCCGAACACGGAAGTTAAGCTCTCCAGCGCCGATGGTACTGCGGGTTTCACCTGTGGGAGAGTAGGTCGCCGCCGGATTTATTTAAAAGCCCTTGCGCCTTAATCGGAGCAAGGGCTTTTTCTTTGCGAAACAATCATCTGTTCTCATAACTACAATTCTTTTTGGGGAGCGTGTGACCTATGTCCGGGCATAACAAATGGAGCACTATCAAGCACAAAAAGGGCAAGGCTGACGCTGCACGCGGGAAGATGTTTACCAAGATTACACGTGAAATCATTACAGCTGCAAAGATCGGTGGGGGGGATCTCGACGGAAACGCGAGGCTTCGTTCGGCCTTGATCGCTGCCAGGGCAGTCAACATGCCCAATGACAACATAGCCCGCGCCATAAAAAAGGGGACAGGCGACCTCGAAGGGGTCTCTTATGAAGAATATATGTACGAAGGGTATGGCCCGCACGGAGTCGCCGTCCTGGTAAAGGTCTTGACCGATAATAAAAATAGGACTGTGGCCGATATTCGCCACACCTTCGGGAAATATAACGGAAATCTTGGAGAAACCGGTTGCGTAAACTGGATGTTCAACAAGAAGGGGTCGATCAATATTTCCAAGGAAGTAGTCGAAGAGGAAAAACTGATCGAACTTGCGCTCGAGTTGGGTGCCGACGATGTAGAGAATGATCCTGAATCGCACGAATATGAGGTCCGTTGTGAACCGGATGTTTTCGAAGATATCAAGAAAGGGCTCGAAGATAACCAAATCCAGTTAGGAACCTCCGAAATAGCCATGATTCCCCAGACAACGGTTCATCTCGAAGGTAAACCTGCCGAATCCATGCTGAAGATGATGGCGGCACTCGATGAATCCGACGACGTTCAGAATGTATGGGCCAACTTCGATATCCCTGATGAAGTGCTCGAGTCTTTCAACGGGTGACCTTGAAGCCTAGGGTGATTATCGGGATTGACCCCGGATCCCGGCGAACCGGCTATGGAATCATCAAGATGGGGGTTGCGAATGCCCTGTCATGTATTTCGTGGGGTGTTATAAAAACAGATCCTGCCGCCTCGTTTCCGGATCGTTTGCTGGAAATACACGAAGCACTTTCCCGCCTGATTATTGAATTCAAGCCGAATGAAGCAGTCATCGAGAAAGTATTCCTGGCGAAAAATCCATCTTCGGCTCTCAAGTTGGGGCAGGCAAGGGGGGCTGCAATCGTTACTTGCCGGATGCACGGTCTGACCGTGATCGAATTCAGCGCCAAAGAAATCAAGTCATCCGCTACCGGTTATGGTGCTGCCACCAAAGAACAGGTCGGCAGTATGGTCGGCAAGCTCCTGGGTGTTCTAGAAAAGATGCCACCTGATGCATCGGATGCCCTCGCTATGGCTTTCTGTGGGGCGACCACGCAAACCTACTCCGTGATATCATGAGCCCATCGTGATAAATCATTTGCACGGCACCATATTCGATCGTGGCAAGGATTTCGTCGTAATCGAATGTGCTGGAATTGGTTTCAAGGTTGCTGTTACTGCATCGACTCTTGGCGAACTTCCCGTTGGCGATACTGCCGTGATGATCCTGACTCATCTGCAGATCCGTGACGGAGGAGGGGATATTTTCGGATTTTCATGTGAAGAAGAACGGGAATTGTTTTTCGCCTTGACCGGGGTAGCAGGTGTTGGCCCCAAATCAGGCATGTCCGTCCTCTCGGTGCTTGGCGGAAACGGCGTCATTTCCGCTGCATTGCGGGGGGACGCAAAGTTGTTCTCTTCCGTCCCCGGCATCGGCAAAAAACTGGCACAGAGAATGGTTTCCGAATTGCCCGATCGCTTGAAGAGGTTAACGTCAGGGACTCTTGAAAGCGATGGGAAATTCCACGTCGCTTCCGGAAATTCATCGGAGCCAAGCGAGGCTGTTGACGCACTCGTTTCGCTTGGTTTTTCGAGAACGGATGCACATGATGCCGTCGTTCATGCCCGCAAGAACAATCCCGACAATACTGATAGCGAAAAATTGATCAAGGACGGCCTGGTACATCTTTATGCGAATTCCCGGTCGACAAGTCGTTAGCGGACATCTTGTGAGACATCATTACATAAAGGGCCGGTAAGGGTAAATTGGAAGATCGTATCCTTGATCCTGCAGATCTGGTAGGCGACGACGTTGCTGACCGTTCTCTCCGACCCCAGCATCTACCCGAGTTCATCGGGCAGGAACGAATTGTTTCAAACCTCAAGACATTTATCGCCGCGGCAAAAAACCGGGGAGAAGCACTTGATCATGTTCTTCTATCTGGTCCACCTGGTCTAGGGAAGACCACCCTCGCCAATATAGTCGCCAACGAAATGGGATCTGCGATCAGGACCACGTCTGGTCCGGCGATTGAACGGAAAGGGGATATCGCCGCTCTTCTGACTGCGATAGAACCCGGTGGTGTCCTGTTTATTGACGAAATCCATCGGTTGAGTCGAGTCGTCGAGGAACTGCTCTATACGGCGATGGAAGATTATGCGCTCGACATTATCATCGGGCAGGGTCCTTCAGCCAAATCGATCCGGCTCGCGTTGCCACGGTTTACCCTGGTTGGCGCAACCACCCGGACCGGTTTGCTTACTTCTCCGCTAAGAGACCGTTTCGGCGTCTCTTTCCGCCTTGAATATTACAGCCCGGAAGAACTCGTGAAAGTCGTAAGGCGTGCCGCTGCTGTTCTTTCGATTCCAGTCGACGATGACGGTGCTCTTGAAATTGCGCGCCGTTCAAGGGGAACCCCAAGAATTGCAAACCGGTTACTGAGAAGAGTCCGTGATTTCGCCCAGGTGAAAGGCGATGGCGTAATCGATAAAATTATTGCCGACATGGCACTCAGCCAATTGGAGGTTGACCGGCAAGGTCTCGACGTCATGGATCGCAAGATCCTTGGCGTCATTCTCGAAAAATTCCAGGGGGGGCCGGTCGGAATCGAAACGATCTCGGCAGCTGTAAGTGAAGAACGGGATACAATCGAAGAAGTATACGAACCATTCCTCATGCAACTCGGATTCATCCAGAGAACCTCAAGGGGACGCGTCGCGACTTCGGCTGCATGGAGACACATGGGGCTTTCGCCCCCATTAGTTACGATTCAGGAATCTCTATTGTGAGAAATCATTGCGGATGTTCAACTCGAATCTCATTCCTCGTTTTTTTTCTCGTTATATTTTCTCCCGCAGGTTCGAACATTGCACAAGCTGCACAGAAAGTCCCAACGATTTCGGATATCCACGGGCAGATACGTCCAGGCGAAGCCCAAGTATATTTTTCACTGAAGAATGCCTTTTCGCCTGAAATGGTAGAGGCGTTGAAAAGTGGCATCGAAATATCGTTCAAGACAATTATTAAAATCGAAAGGGTCCGGCACGGCTGGTTCAATGACTCTATCGGGGAGACCGAGATTACCCGAACGGTCCGATTCGATGCGCTTTCCAGAGTTTACCGACTGGTTCGAACTGGCAAGGAGGAAATTGTCAGCGATATCTTTGAGGCGCTTTCGGGAATGACCAATTATGAGATCAATATGCCGGTGCATTCTGAACCGGCGAAAGGCAATTCATACCGAGTGCGGGCAAGGGCGAAAATAGACCGGGTCGGCCTGACTGAACCCTTGCGATCCATCATATTTTTCTCTTCGTTCTGGGACGTTGAAACCGAATGGGCCCGCGGGTACCTCGTCATACAATGACTACTCCCAATTTCAGTGGCAACTTAGAGAAAACGGCCGAAAGAAATCCAGTCAAACAGCACCGGGAGCGGATCGCAATTGCGATCGTTGCCGTCATAGTACTGGGGTTGACTTTGCTCGAAGCCAATCTTGCAACGATTGGCAGTTCGGTTGGTTATTCGGGCAATATCGTAATCTTTGCTCTGATCAACCTTAACGTCGTCCTGATCGTCCTCTTGATCTTTCTTGTTACCAGAAATGTATTCAAGCTGATCCTCGACCGGAAACGGAATATCCTCGGGGCAAAAATCCGTTCCCGACTCGTCGTGATGTTCACCGCATTTTCCCTGATTCCGACGATTCTGCTCTTCATAGCGGCCGCGAGCATCACCACAACCAATATCCGCAGTTGGATCGGAGGCCGGGTCGGGGTTGCTCTTACCGATGCTTTGGAAATTGCCAGGAAAGACCTCGACGCTGAAGCGGGATCAATGGTGAAGTTCGCCCGCCTCATTGCGCCAAGTGTATCTTCCGGACTCTTAAAAAAACGAGGAAATATATCCATTGCGGATTGGCTCGACGGACAGGATAACGCCACAACCCTGCTTGTTTCCAATGGCGGGAATATCCTGTTCCGGGCCGGCCCGGCCGATTCGAAAAGCATAAGCGAAATCATGTCCCGGTTAAAGGGAGGCGGCGGACCGATCTCTGGTGAAACCCCGGAGACATTCATTGGAGATTCCTACGCTGCAGGGGCCGTAAGATTTCCGGGTGGGGACACACTGGTTGCACTCAAGACAATTCCGCCAGAGCAGGCACGTCGAACGAGGTCGATCGCCGAAGCATATGATGAATATCATCAGGTTCGTCTTCTGGATGATCCGATACGCGCAAGTTATATCGCTGTCCTGATCCTGATAACCTTACTGATTATTTTTGCTGCATCCTGGATGGGAATCTATCTCGCCCGGCAGATCACTGTACCGATCCAATTGATGGCTGAAGGAACGCTTCGTGTAGCAGGCGGTGATCTCGATGTTCGCCTCGATTATTATTCCGATGATGAATTCGGTTATCTGGTTGAATCGTTCAACCGGATGACGGGCGACCTCAAGGGGATGAAAGGCAATCTGGAAGAGGCCAACATTTCACTTTCCACGACATACGATGAATTGAAACGGCGAACTCAATTCATTGAAACCATTCTGACCAACATTTCGACCGCAGTGGTTGTTCTCGACAGACATGGAAGAATCGCCATGATCAATCGGGTTGCGGAACAGTTGTTGGGGGTGTCGGGGGGGGTCGGGATAGGTAAATTATATCGCGATGTCCTGCTCGAGGAACATTATGACGCCGTACGTATTCTTTCGCGCGAGATAGGCACTTCCGGGAACCGGCAGGTCGAAAGGCAGGTCGAGTTGCCGGTAGGGGGGAAAAAGATCCCGGTCCGCGTCAGCCTGACGGCACTCAAGGGTGAGGATGGAGGATACCTCGGTCTGGTCGTTGCGTTTGATGATCTGTCTCAAACGATGAAACTGCAAAAAGTTCTCGCATGGAGGGAAATCGCCCGGCGAATAGCGCACGAAATACGAAATCCACTGACCCCGATTCAACTTTCTACAGAACGGTTGCAGCGCAAGTTCGGGGCAGAACATGAAGGCGATCCTGCTTTCAATGATTGTACGCAAACCATCCTTTCAGAAGTCGGAGCCCTTAAACTTCTAATGGAGGAATTTACCCGGTTCGCACGAATGCCATCGCCGACCCTGACAGAAGGGGATCTCGGAGAGGTTCTTCGTTCAACGGTCGAATCATTCAGATCGAAATATCCCGGAATTCGGTGCACCACGGTTTCAGAAAACGTTTCCGGCATCCTGTTCGACGCTTTTCAGATGCGGAGAGCGATGACAAACCTTCTCGAAAATGCCGCTGCAGCACTAAGGGGTCATGGAAACGTAGTGGTAAGATGCGTCCGGAACCCCGATCTCGATTGGGTTCGCCTGTCGGTGGCAGACGATGGACCGGGTGTCAGGGAGGAAGACCGTGGACACCTTTTTGAACCCTATTTCTCCAGGAAGGAAGGCGGCACCGGTTTGGGGCTTGCCATCGTAAGCGCGATTGCGAGCGACCATGGAGGAACCGTCAGTGTCCGCGATAACAGTCCATCGGGAGCATTATTCGAGATGGAATTTCCAGGTCACATGAAGGGATGAGCGGTTCGGTAAAGGTCTCCCGGAAAGCAGAACCGGCCCGAATCGGAAAATATTCGATAATCCGGAAAATCGCTTCGGGAGGTATGGCCGAGGTATATCTTTGCAGGCTCGAATTCGAGCATGGCTTTTCCAAGAAAATGGCAGTCAAGATCATTCACCCGAATCATTCAGGCAAAGAGATTTTCCGAGATCTGTTTGTTCGGGAAGCGCGGCTTGCATCCTCTCTTTCCCACCCCAATGTCGTTTCAGTATTCGATTTCGGAGAAACGGACGACGGCTATTTTCTCGTCATGGAGTACGTGGATGGTCGCCCCCTTTCGCATGTCGTTGCCCGCATCCGAGAAGATTCCGTTCCGGTTCCATTGCCCGTCTGGCGTTACTGGATGGAAAATTCGCTTGCCGGATTGGGGTACCTTCACGCACGTGGAATCGTTCATCGTGACGTCAGCCCGGGTAACATATTGGTTACGAAAGATGGCGCTGTAAAAATAACAGACTTTGGAATATCCCGGAAAATCGTGACCGCGATTGATGGCGAACGCCGGATAGACGGGAAGCCCGGCTATCTTTCCCCCGAGGCCCTTATTGGCCAGGGCGACGATTCCAGGTCCGATCTTTTCTCGGCCGCGCTCTGCGGTGTGGAACTATTTAACGGAGAACCTGTTTTTCGGTCTGGCACTTATGATGAGGCTCGCCTTCTCCTAACAGAATTCGATCCTCAAGTATTCACCATCCGGTCAACGGGAGGCGACCCCGGCGTTGAGCGGTTGCTTCGGAAGGCGTTATCCCTCAGGTCGGAAGAGCGGTATCAGGATACCGATGCATTCATCATGGCAATCGAGTCGTCAATCCCTTGTCGCGCTACGCGCAGGGAAGTGGAAACGTTCTGGGATTCAATATTTCCGGATATCCAAGGGGTGGAGACTCAGGTGGATCTGGAGAAACCTGAAGGGAGCGGAAGAATCAACGAGCAACCCGCGATTCTTCGCGAGAGGAGCCCATCGTACGGTCAGGGGTTCCGCAGGGTCGCCGTCGGGATGGCTGCCGTTGTTATGGCCGGGGTCGGAACCGGGTACTATTATCGCGAAATAAAAGGAAATGACGTTGCTCCTCAAATTCAAAATATTCCAGGTGTGAGTCATCTCGGCCAGGTTGGATCGAACGACATGGTAAACCTTGGTCCCAATCGGGATCCGGTCAGGAAAGTCGGCCCTGTAACCGAAAGCACGACAGGCACACGATGGAAGCATTCTGCTCTCCCGTTGCAGAAAACACCTCTCGTTGAAAAAACAGAAGAGAATATTCTCTCACCCAATGAAAGAAAAATGGCTATTGGCATTATTCCGATCGTCCAGGCCATCCCATGGGCCAAGGTGTATGAGGGCGATCGATATCTGGGAGAGACACCGATCCGGTCGTTGGAATTCACGGTCGGAGAGCACGCCATCAGGTTCGTCAATGAACCGCTCGGAGTAGATCGCTCATTCCCTCTGACGGTCAGGGAAAATGGAAACCAGAACGTTATCGTTACGCTGATTGGTTCAAGGGCGTCTGATTAATCCGCTTTTCGTTTTCCTCAGGATACTCCTGTAAATTCCGCTTTTCCTTGTGTCGCGTTTTGCTTCCGCGATTTTAAGCGAAAGACGAACCTTCGGGGGGTCGGATTCTTGTTTATCCTTGATTTCATTGGCCTCGATTGATCCGGCAAAGGAAAAAAATATAACCGTCAATAATCCATTCGATATGATGTGCGCCCGGTTCATTTACCACCCCGCCATGCTGCAGATATTGAGGATTACCGGCGACAGGACAATCAGAAATACAGCCGGGAAAATGAAAAGTACAAGCGGCAGGAGCATCTTAACCGCAGCCTGCTGGGCCAGAATTTCCGCCCGATGCGACTGTGCCTCAAGAATTCTACGTGACAAATCGTTTAGTCCCTGGGAAAGCCCCGTACCGAGTCGCTCCCCTTGTTCAACCAGATTAAGGAAAGCCCTGTAGTCGTCTATCGGGACTCTTTTTCGTGAAACTTCGAAAAGTTCTCGTTTTGAGACGCCCAGCTCACGTCCCCTCAGGATCTCGTTCAGTTCATGGGCACAACCCCGCGGGGGCAGTGCGGATATAGTCTCCTGCATTGCCGCCGCGGAACCCATCCCTGATTCCATCAAGAGCGACATCAGGAATGCTGCAAGCGGCAGATCCTGATTGAACATCGAGATTGTTTTCGAAGATTCGCTTTTCAAGGAAAGAATGAGCAACGCCAATCCGACAATCAGGGCCATCGAAAACATAAGCAGGGTTGAACCCAATGCTTTTGAATGGAAACTTACCCAGAACATAATAGCTAGGCATGCCAGTTCCGCGGAAACCCAGCTTTTGAGGGAAGGCGTGAGCCGGATGCCTGGAAAAGCAAGACACCCAGAAGCGATCAAGGCTCGAGTCCATCCTAGGTGAATCATGGTGTAACGGTTGATGAACTTTTTCGGAATTGATTCGTCCTTAAATTGAAGACTCGCCTTCACCAGCAGGTATGCCCCCGGGAAGAAGACCATCGCGATCACACCCATCTCAATGATCATCATATTTTGACCGCCAATATTTTCCGAATCAACAGCCATCCGAAAAACTGCAGTATCGCAACCGTAAGCAGTATCAAACGACCGGTACTTGAAGATGTGCTTGCTTCCCAAAAACCTTCCTCCATTTTCGAAAGCACCACGAGGAATATCGGGGGAAGCATTGTCAGCACGAGCGCTTGAAGTCGAGCCTGCGCAGTCATGCTTCGCATCTTGTCATGTTGCCTTTGCCTTGCGCGAAGAACGTCGCGGGTACGTTCAAGCAGGCTCACGATGCTTCCACCGGTGGAAAGGGCAATTCGCATCGGGCGGGCGACCAGCGACAGTTCAGAAGATGGCATCCTTCTTTCCCAGGCAAGAAACGCATCTGATAGAGGCGTTCCCAGGCGGTTAAGACGGGATAACCAGGAAATTTCTTCCCGGATTCCGCGTGGCAACAAGGGGATGGCACTTGCCATCGCCTCCGGCAGGCTGTGCCCGGCCTTGACATATCCGCAAAGGGTATCGAGAAAGGATGGCAATTGCCTGATGATACGTTTGCTCCTTTGACGCCGGTACCTTTTAACGGCTAATCCGGAAAATATGACCGGAATCGCAGCAGACAATACGGATGCAAATATGTTTCGCGTGGCAATGAACGCAGCGATACCAAGGACCGCCCCCGTGGCCGAAAAACAGATCAACACTAATTTTGAGGAAAGTCGTAGAAAGTCGCTTTTCAAATGGACTGAACGCCGGTCGGCGATGTTTTCGAGTCTGGTTTCGATGTATGGATAGACACTTGCGATGGAGAACAACGTGAGCAAAAGTGCTCCGACACCGAAAAGAATCAATTCCACCGTTTTCATTCCCACTCTCCATCGTCGACGGATTCAAGTCTCGAACGGATTCCGGTTCGGATCAATTGGGATTCTTTACCTGGTTTTGAGCCGCTTTTCCTTTGAAAAAGTTCTTGGAGAAGAATCTGGTTTTCTCCGATTCCAGCGATTTCGGTGATCGAGGTTATGGCCCTTCTCCCATCGTTCAATCGGGATACCTGGACGATCAGATCAATTGCAGAAGCGATCTGGTCCCGAATAGCCCGGAGGGGGATATCTATCCCGCCGACTAGCACCATTGTTTCAAGACGCCTGAGCATGTCGCGGGGCGTATTTGCGTGACCGGTGGTAATCGAACCGTCGTGCCCGGTGTTCATTGCCTGGAGCATATCGAGTGCCTCACCGCCGCGGCATTCCCCGACGATGATGCGGTCTGGGCGCATCCGCAAGGAATTCCGTACCAGATCGCGGATCGTCACCTCGCCAGTTCCTTCGGCGTTCGGCGGGCGGGATTCCAGTCGCACCACGTGCGGCTTAAGGAGCCTGATTTCGGCTGCATCCTCGATTGTGATGACACGCTCGTTGTCTGGAATAAACTGGCTGAGTGCGTTGAGCATCGTGGTTTTTCCTGAGCCGGTCCCTCCAGAAATGATGATATTCAAATGCCGGGTAACGGCAGATTTAAGAAATGTGCCGGCCTCCTCGGTCAGTGCCCCGATCTCAACTAGTTCGTCCAACGAATAGGGGGTCGCCCTGAATTTGCGGATAGTCAGGCAGGGGCCGGAAAGTGATACCGGCGGTATTATTGCATTGACTCTCGACCCGTCGGGTAATCTTGCATCGGCAAACGGTGTCGCCTCGTCCAGGCGGCGGTTGACGGCGGCGATCATTCTGTCGATTGCCGAGCGCAAGGAATCGTCGCTCAAGAACGACACGTTGGCTGGTTGTATGATTCCTTTCCTTTCCACATAGACGCAATCCTTACCTATGACCATGATTTCTGAGATAGCCGGATCGTTTAGCAGCGGGGTAATCGGTCCGTAAGCAAACATCTCATCGAGGATGCCGGACTGGACAGCCTGTTTTTCCGCATCGGTATAGTCGAGTGGTTTCATTTCCCGGTCGAGGAATTGTTGGGCAATGACTCTCCAACTAATTTCCCCGCCGGATAGTTTCCCCGTATTCCTCAGGTCCAGTTGGTCGATGGTTTTCAAGTGCAAAGCCCGGATAATATCGGGGGTCATTTTTAATCTCCTTAGTCAATCAATCGAAATTGCATGGATTCGCCTATCTGCCTGGATTTCCTGTCCCATTCGAGTTTATTTTCGAATCCGTTTTCGATGAGGTCAGAAGGCGTTATGAATATGGCAAGTTCGGTCTGGTTTTCACGGAAACTTCTGGATTTGAATAGTTCGCCCAGAATTGGAATCTGACCAAGTAACGGGACACGTGCCACGTCCTTTGCGGTTTCGCTCTTGACCAGTCCGGAAAGCATGACGGTGGTACCGGAAGGGGTTGAAAATGAGGTAGTAATCCGCCTAGTAAGGAACGCTGGTATTTCAGAAGAGCCGCTGCCGTGATCGATCGTGCTGATTTCGACGGTTGCGCGTGTCGATATGGTGTTGTCTGCCTTGATGGTGGGGGATAGTTTCAGGATAATCCCGTATGTTTTCCATTCAACCTTCCGGGTTTCCGCCGTAATCAATACGATCGGAATTTCGCCGCCTGCGAGGAAGTCGGCCGTTGCCCCGCTTTCGCAAACGATCCTGGGATTGGCAAGGATTCGTGCCTTTCCATCGGCCATCAGCATGTTCAGTCTTGCTTCGAATTGGGACCCGACGGTAAAGATTGACCCAGGGGCCCCTCCGGTCCAGGAAGCCGTGGCCGATATTGCGTCCGGAAACCGGATGCCGATCTGGGTCGAGGCCCCCTTGCTGATTTCCAATATTTTCAAGTCGTAGGAGAGCAGTTTTTTTCCGTCTTCGGGCAACGAGATGCGGGTGAGGACCCCCGGATGATTCGAAGCAAACGATTCGATCAGTTTCTTGTCGTCGGCAGATGCCACCATTCCCTTGATCAAAATGGTTTTCCCGGACATGGTCACCTGCACATTCGGGAAATTGCGGGAAAAGGATACCGTCTCGTCATATCCGTCGGATCCTGCGGAGGCGATTTCGACTTTCCATTCGTTTTTCCCGGTTTTGTCCCAGACGACCAGGTCTGTTTCTCCGCTTTTTTTGCCTACGGCCAGCACGCCTCTCCCTCCTGGGATTGGCCTTGCCTCCAGCAGATCAGGATTGCCGATCGAAATACGCGTGGGGCCGTTGCTTTCGATCACTTTCTGAAAACCGGCCTGCAACCGGAGCGTGGCACCGGCGGCGATTGGTTGAAAGCCAGGGTTAAAAACCATGAGGGACAGGAAAAATGGAATCGATAGGCGTTTAGTCATCGAGACCACCTTGGAAATGGCGTGGTTAATTCAGGGACGCCCCCTTTCCATATTTCGATGGTATGGGTGTGGTTGCGAACCGAATTGGATGCCGGACCGGTTGTGTTGTCGACAGGGTTTCGAAGAAACCATGAAAGTGTTCCTTCGCGACTGGAGGTCGATAGGCGTGCTCCTTCTTCGCGGGTTACCGATAGGGTCACCGTAGAAACGTCCTCCGCCTCTCGTGCCCCGGCCCGGTTGTAATGCCGGTCGACTGCGAGAACCTGTATGCCACGGATCCATTCGCTTGCTGGTTTGCAAAAAAAATCAACCCGGTCGCCTGTTCGGACAAGACCGGAAAAAGAAGACGTGGACGAGACATCCAGAGTCAACGCCATGCGACCCGGCGAAATAATCTCGGAAAAGCCGCCTGCTTCGAACGGTTCGTCGATATCTGTCCAGAGAACGGGTTCTCCCGGATCGATTTCTCCTTTGCTTTTCGCGCTCATGAGCAGATTGAATTCAACGGCGGGAATATTTCTTTTGCCGGTACCCGAGAGAGGAATCGATTTTTTTGCGAGATTATTCCGGGAGAACATTTCGCCGGCGTGAATCGGTTTTGAGGCAACGATGATCTCTGTCGGCCTCGATTGATCAAGGATGTTCAGACGTACCGCCTCTATGCGTGATCTTGCCATCATGATGGCCGTCGTCGTCATCAGAATCCCCGCGAATAGCGGGAACCATCGGGATGCCTCAGGGGCCTGTTTGCGTAATCGAGAGAAAAGTGCCGCGGTTCCGGTCGATAAGGACAATGGTGTTTATGCCTTTCTGATGGCGGATCGCAAGAGCCGACCTGCCGGATTTGTCGACCGGGTGGTATTCCCACTCTTCAGGGAAAGGGATTCTGGCCTTTAACGCCGGAAACGCCAATTTCCCGGTGCTTATTTCTTTTGTGGAACTTTCATTTCCGAA
>JANXQJ010000178.1 GCA_025356865.1 Deltaproteobacteria bacterium
CGCGCGCCGGCATGAGCGACATCAAGCCGATCGTCGAATTCGGTCCGACCCTGGACTTTCACCTGTGGCGCAGCGCCGACCGGAAAACCGGGGTCGACCTCCGCCTGCCGTTGCGCGCCTCGTTCACCGCCGAGTGGCACACGCGGGAAGCCGGTGAAAACTTTTCACCGACGCTGAACCTGGATGTGAGCGGCATCGCCGGACGCCCCTGGCAGGTCGGCCTGGTGGCCGGGCCGATCTTCGCCACGGCCCGCCAGCACCGGTACTACTATGAAGTATCCGAAGCCGACGCCCGCCCGGACCGGCCGGCGTACACGGCGCACGGCGGATATGCCGGGACCCAGCTTCTCGCGGCGCTTTCCCGCCGGTTCGACCGCACCTGGATGGGCGCCTACGCCCGCTACGATTCGCTTCGGGATGCGGCGTTCGAAGAGAGCCCGCTCGTCCGGCGCGGCCACTACGCCTCGGCCGGGATCGCCGCGGCCTGGATCTTCGGCCAGTCGCCTGAAAAGGTCGAAAGAAACAATTAGCCCGAAGGACTAACCCACCGGGGGTGCCGCCTTCGCGAACGTGAACCCGGCCGGGTCGCCGGCGTCGACCCGTACCGTGTCGCCGGGCACGAATTGCCCCTGCAGGAGCGCGAGCGCCAGCGAATCCTGGATGTATTTCTGGATCGCGCGCCGCAACGGCCTGGCGCCGTAGACCGGGTCGTAACCCAGCTCGGCCAGCCGGGCGTTCGCAGCGTCGGTCATCTCGAGGACGATCTTCCGGTCCGCCAGCCGGGTGTTCAGTTCGGCGACCATCAGCGTGACGATCTTCGCGATCTCCCCGCGGCCCAGCGCGTGGAACAGGATGACCTCGTCGAGCCGGTTGAGGAACTCGGGCCGGAAAGTGGCGCGCAACTCCTCCATCACCCGGTCGCGCACGACCTCCTCGCCCCGCCCTGCAAGTTCCTGGATCCAGTGGGACCCGACGTTCGAGGTGAGGATGACGACCGTGTTGCGGAAGTCGACCGTGCGCCCTTTTCCGTCGGTCAGCCGGCCGTCCTCGAGCACCTGCAGCAGCGCGTTGAAGACGTCGGGGTGCGCCTTCTCGATCTCGTCGAAGAGCACGACCGTGTACGGCTTCCGGCGGATCGCCTCGGTCAGCGCGCCTCCCTCCTCGTAGCCGACGTATCCGGGCGGGGCGCCGATCATCCGCGCCACCGAGTGCTTCTCCATGTATTCGGACATGTCGAGCCGCACCATCGCGGCCTCGTCGTCGAAGAGGAACTGCGCCAGCGCGCGCGCCGCTTCGGTCTTGCCCACCCCCGTCGGTCCCAGGAAGAGGAACGACCCGATCGGCCGCTTCGGGTCCTTGAGTCCCGACTTGGCGCGTCTCACCGCGTTGGCGACCAGCCGGAGCGCGTCGTCCTGCCCGACGACCCGCAGCGCCAGCCGCGCCTCCATCTGCACCAGTTTCTGAACCTCGCCCTCGACCAGCCGAACCACCGGGATGCCGGTCCAGCGGGCGACGATCCGGGCGATATCCTCCTCGTCGACCTCTTCCTTGAGAAGGCGGCCTTCGGAGACGCCCGCGGCCGCCGCGCTTTCCGCCTCGCGCCGCAGCGCGGGGATCGTGCCGTATTTCAGCTCGGACGCCTTTCCCAGGTTTCCTTCCCGCTCGGCGCGCTGCATCTCGGAGAGCGCCTGCTCGATCTTTTCCTTGACCGCGCGGCCCTTTGCGATCCCCTTTTTCTCGTGCTCCCACCGGGCGCGGCAGACGTCGATCCGCTGCGTCAGGTCGGCCAGTTCGAGGCCGAGGAGGACGATCCGCTCGCGCGACGCCGCGTCGGTCTCCTTCGAGAGCGCCTGCTTCTCCATCTGGAGCTGCGTCTTGCGCCGCTGCACCTCGTCGAGTTCGGTAGGCACCGAATCGATCTCGATCTTGAGGCGCGACGCCGCCTCGTCCATCAGGTCGATCGCCTTGTCGGGGAGGAACCGGTCGGAGATATAGCGGTGCGAGAGCGTGGCCGCGGCGATCAGCGCCGCATCCTTGATCCGGACGCCGTGGTGCACCTCGTAGCGCCCTTTGAGTCCCCGCAGGATCGCGATCGTATCCTCGACCGACGGTTCCTCGACCATCACCGGCTGGAAGCGCCGCTCGAGCGCGGGGTCCTTCTCTACGTATTTCCGGAACTCGTCGATCGTGGTGGCGCCCACGCACCGCAACTCGCCGCGCGCCAGCGCGGGCTTGAGCATGTTGGATGCGTCCATCGCGCCGTCGGCCTTCCCCGCCCCGACGAGCGTGTGCATCTCGTCGATGAAGAGGATCACCTTTCCCTCGGCCGCGACAATCTCCTTGAGCACGGCCTTGAGCCGGTCCTCGAACTCGCCCCGGTATTTCGCGCCGGCGATCAGCGCCCCCATGTCGAGGGCCAGCACCCGCTTCTCCTTCAACCCCTCGGGGACGTCGCCGGAAACCACCCGTTGCGCCAGCCCCTCGACGATCGCCGTCTTGCCGACCCCGGGCTCGCCGATCAGGACCGGGTTGTTCTTGGTGCGGCGGGAGAGCACCTGGATCGTCCGCCGGATCTCCTCGTCGCGCCCGATGACCGGGTCGAGCTTCTCGCGCCGCGCACTTTCGGTCAGGTCGACGCAGTACTTGTCGAGCGCCTGGTACTTGGCCTCGGGATTCTCGTCGGTGATCCGCTGCGTTCCCCGGATGGCCGTGAGCCCCGACAGGAGCGCCTCGCGCGTCACGCCTGCCCGCCGCAGCAGGTCGGCCACCTTGCCCGGCTCGACGCAGAGCGCGAGGAGGAAGTGCTCGGCCGAGAGGAACTCGTCCTTGAAGGCGTCGGCTTCGGCCTGCGCCTTCCCGAAGATCGGCTCGAAGCGGGGCGAGAGCCCCCGGCTGACGGCGCCCGACACCCTGGGAAGCGACGCCAGCAGTGCCTCCGCGTCGGCCAGCAGGCGCCCCGGCGCCACCCCGGTCCGCGTCAGCAGGTCGGAAGCCACGCCGCCTTCCTGCCGCAACAGCGCCGCGAACAGGTGCTCGGGCTCGACCTGCGCGTGCCCCCGCTCGGAGGCCATCCGGACCGCGTCGTTCAGCGCCTCCTGCGATTTCACCGTCATCTTGTCGATCGGCACCATGCCCGGGCTCCTACTTGTTCTTCACCGCAAGGAAGATGCGCGCTTCGCCCCGCTCTACCAGGAACATCGTCACCTTGTCGCCCCGGGACTTCGCGACTGCCTTGTTGAACTCGGAAACGTTCGCGACCGGCTGGCGGTTTACCTGCCGGACGATGTCGCCCTGCTCGAAACCGGCATCGTCGCCGACGCCGCCATCCTCGACCGAAACGACCAGAACGCCCTTCCGGTTCTCGATACCCAGCTTTCGGGCGTTTTCGGCCGTGAGGTCCTGGACCGAGATGCCGATCCGCTTGACGACGTCGCTGTCGACATCGCCCGGCCCGGCCTTCTCGCCGGACGCCCCTTCCATCTCCGCCAGCGTCACCGGGATGGTCGCCTCCTTGCCGTCCCGAACCACCTTGACATCGACCTTGCTGCCCGGTTTCGCGGCCGCCACGACCTGGGGCAGTTCGCTCTCGGTCGCGACCTCCCGGCCGTTGAAGGAAACGATCACGTCGCCCGACTTGAGCCCCGCCTTTTCCGCAGGGCCGTCCTTCGTCACGTCGGCGACCAGCACGCCCTTGCCGCCAGGAACGTTGAGCGACTCGGCCATCTCGGGCGTCAGTTTCTGGATGTGGACCCCGAGCCATCCGCGCGTCACCTTGCCCTTGTCCTTCAACTGGCCCATCACGGTGCGTGCCAGGTCGATCGGGGTGGCGAAGCCGATCCCCTGGCCGCCCTGGACGATCGCGGTGTTGATGCCGACCACCTCGCCCTTGAGGTTGAAGAGCGGTCCGCCGGAATTGCCGGGATTGATGGAGGCGTCGGTCTGGATGAAATCGTCATAGGGTCCGGAACCGATGATGCGCCCCTTGGCGCTGACGATGCCCGCGGTGATGGTGTGCCCCAGGCCGAACGGGTTGCCGATCGCGACGACCCATTCGCCGACCTCGAGGTGCGCCGAATCGCCCAGTTTCACGTAGGGCAGCGATTTGCCGGGGGTGATCTTGATGAGCGCGATGTCGGTCTTGGGATCGTTTCCGACGACCTTGGCCTTGAATTCTTCCTTGTCGAGCAACGTGACGGTGACTTCGTCCGCGTCCGCGACGACGTGGTTGTTGGTCAGGATGTAGCCGTCGCCCGACACGATGAAACCGGACCCCAGGCTCTTGCGCTTCTGCTCGCGCGGAACCAGGCCGCCCCCGCCCCTGCCTCCGAAGAAATTGTTGAAGAAATCATCGAACGGGTCGCGCTGCCCGCCGAAAGGATTGCGGAGTTTCGGCTGGTTGAAGCGGACGACCTGCGTCGTGCCGATGTTGACGACCGCAGGCGACACTTCCTTGAACAGGGCCGGGATGTCGATCGGCACCATCCGCGAGACGGCGGCCGGTTCGATCCCGGGGTTGAATGCGCTGCAATGCGGGGAAAGATTCAAGGCCGACGACAGCACCACGCCCGCGGCGACCGCCGCCAGAAGCAGAACGATGACCTTGCTTTTCGGAACCATTGCTTGAGCCCTCCTTCAGGCCCTGATATCAGGGCTTTGCTTTTCCGGCGTTCAAGGCCGCGAGATAACTCATCCGGAGTACGTAAAGCCCTTCGGTCAGCACCCCGTCCTCTTCCGCCGTCAGATTTCCCTTCGTCTTTTCCTTGAGCATCCCCATCATGTCGATCGCATCCTGGGCCGCCGGCAGGTCGACGGACGACGGGTTGCCGTCCTGCCCCTGGATCATCCCGAGGTGGTGCATCGCACTGAACTGCAGCGACTGCAACAAGTCGAGAAAACCGGGCGGGGCAATGCGGGGGTCTTGCGCATCGATTCCTGCGAGCGAATCGGCCGGGTCGGCACCGGGCAAGCGCCCGCCGCCCTCGTCCACGGCACCGCCTGAGGAAGCGGGGGGCGTTGCGGGCACGGACGCCTTCCGCCCCGCCTCGCGCTCTTCATCGGACATCGCCCGCTTGTCGACGACCTTGAAACCTTTCTCCTCGTTCCGCTCGTCCATTTACGCGCCCACCCTTTCGGTGATGACTGCCACTTCGCCGTTCACTTCGTCGATATAGAAATGATCCGTTTCCTTCCAGCGCAACGTGATCGGCATCTTGACCTTCTCGTCGATGTGCCGCTTGAGGAACCGGGCGCCGTACTTGACGCTGAACCCGGTCCGGGCGAGCGCCGACAAGGCGGCCTCGGTGAAGTCGAGCGTCTTGCCGTGGGAAACCATGGTCTTGCGCAGCGCGTTGAGGTAGATCCCCGCGATCTTCTTTACCTCGTCGGCCAATAGCGGCGCGAAGACGACGACGTCGTCGAGGCGGTTGATGAACTCGGGCGCGAAGCGGTTCTCGACCGCTTTCAGGACGCTTTTCCGGATCGGCTCGAAATCCTCGGGACCCGCGCCGAACCCCAGCGGCCGCGTCAGTTTGGAGAGTTCCTCGGCGCCCAGGTTGCTCGTCATGATGATGATGGCGTCGGAGAAGTAGACCTTCTTGCCGCGGCCGTCGGTCAGCCACCCTTCGTCGAACACCTGCAGGAACAGGTTGTGGACGTAGGAGTCGGCCTTCTCGATCTCGTCGAGCAGCACCACCGTGTACGGGTTGTCGCGGAGCTGGTTGGAGAGGATTCCGCCCCGCTCGGAACCGACGATGCCGCGCGGCATGCCGATGAGCTTGTCGACCGCCAGGTTGCCGTCGCGGTACTCGGACATGTCTATCCGGACCATGTGCCGCTCGTCGCCGAAAAGATATTCGGCCAGCGCCCGCGCCATCTCGGTCTTGCCGACCCCGGTGGGTCCCAGGAACAGGAGGACGCCATCGGGACGGTTCAGGTTGGCCTTGAGCGGCCCCTTGTTGAGGCGGAGGGAGCGGGCGACCGAATCGATCGCCTCCTTCTGGCCCACGACCCGGCGCGACAGTTTTTCCTCGAGGTCGCCGAAGCGGTCGAGCACGTCGCGCTTGATGACGTCCTCGGGCGTCCGGGTCTCCTCGGCGATGACGTAAAGCACGTCGGCGGGCGTCACGATCTTTTCGTCGCCCCCGCGCATCTCGGCGCGGACGCAGGCGGTGTCGAGCCAGTTGATGACCTTGTCGGGCAACCGCAGGGAGCGGGCGTATCGTTCGGACATCGAAAGGGCGAGGTCGATCGCCCCGTCCTCGACCGTCACGCCGTAGTTCGCCTCGAGGCGCGGCTTCAGCCCCACGAGGATGTCGCGAGCGTCCTCGAGCGACGGCTCCTCGATCTTGACCACCCGGAAACGGCGCGCCAGCGCCTCGTCTTCCTGGATGATCTCCTTGAATTCGGTCCCGGTCGTGGCGCCGATGATCTGCAGCTCGCCGCGCGCGAGACTCGACTTGAAGATGTTGGCCGCGTCGGACGGCACGCCCTGCGCCGAACCGGCCCCGACGATCGTGTGCGCCTCGTCGATGAAGAGGATCAGGTTCTTCCGTTCCTTGACCTCGGCGATCACCTTTTCGATCCGGTCTTCGAACATCCCCCGGAACACGGTTCCGGCAACGATCGTGTTCATCTGCAGGTTGACGATCTGGTGGTTCCGGAGCCGCTCGGGAATCCGGTGAGGCTCGTATTCGAGGCGCATCGCGAGGCCTTCCGCGACGGCGGTCTTGCCGACCCCCGGATCTCCGATGATCATGACCGAGTTGCTGCGATCCTTGTGGCAGAGGTACTCGACGATCCGGTCGATCTCCTTGTCGCGGCCGATGATCGGAGGGATTCTCCCCTCGCGCGCCAGCTGGTTCAGGTTGACGGCGAACGTCTTGAGGTTGGGCGGCAGTTCATAGCGCTTCCGGATCTCCTCGACCTTCTCCTCGCGGCTGCGAAGCTGCCCGGCGAAACGCGAGAGCGCCGCGCCCGGGTCGAGCCCGTACCCCTTGAGGATGCGCGCGGGGATCGAATGCACCTCGTGGAAGATCCCGAGGAAAATGTCCTCGGCGTCGATGTTCGGACGGCGGTTGCGCTGGGCGGTTTCCCAGGCGACCCGAAACACCTGCTTGGTGGCGGGCGGAACCTTGAGGCCCACGCCCAGGTACTGGCGGGAGATGTTCAGGTGCTCGTTGACCGAATAGACAACGGCGTCGACATCGAGTCCGATCGACGCCATCAGCTCGGCGAAAGTGGCTTTCTCTTCGACCGCGAACGCGATGAACAGATGTTCGAGTCCGAGGTAGTAGTGGTGGCGGCGCTGCGACTCCTCGATCGCTGCGTTGAGCACCCGGTGCCCCGAGTCGGATAATTTTTCGCGGTAAAAAGATATTTCCATCATTTTGCGTACCTAACCCCTCTGCGTCTGCTTCCCGGAAACAAACATTTACCTTGTTGCGCCGCCCGCCATCCCGCGAAGCCGCGCGACGCGATCCTCGACGGGCGGGTGGGTGCTGAACAGGCCGGCGATGCCGCCGGCCGAAAGCGGGTTTACGATGAACAGGTGCGCCGTTGCGGGACCGGCCCCTTCGAGCGGCAGGTTCACGGAAACGCCCGAGATCCGCTGCAGCGCCCGCGCAAGCGCCAGCGGATTGCCGCAGAGCCGCGCCCCCTCGGCGTCGGCCAGATATTCGCGCGAACGGGATATCGCCATCTGGATCAGCGTCGCCCCCAGCGGCGCGAGAACGGCCAGAAGCAGCATTCCGACGACGCCGCCGCCCCCCTCGCCGTCACGGTCGCGGCCGCCGCCGAAGAAAGCCGCGAACTGCGCCATGTGGGCGATCATCATGATGGCGCCGGCAAAGGTCGCCGCAACCGTCCCGATCAGGATGTCGCGGTTTCGCACATGGCCCATCTCGTGGGCCAGCACCGCTTCGAGCTCGTCCTCCGGCAGCAGCCGCAGAATCCCTTCCGTTGCCGCCACCGCGGCGTGTTCGGGATTTCGGCCGGTCGCGAAAGCGTTGGGGGAATCGCCCGGGATCACGCACACCTTGGGCATCGGCGTTCCGGCCGCCACGGCCAACCGGCGGACGATCGCGTGCAACCGCGGCGCTTCCGATTCGGGCACTTCGCGGGCGCCATACATCCGCAGCACGATCGAGTCGGAGAACCAGTAGGACCCGGCGTTCATCACGACCGCCATGAAGAACGCGATCATCATGCCGCCCTGCCCCCCGACCGCCCGCCCGATCAGCAGGAAGAGCGCGGTGAGCGCCGCGAGCAGAAATCCGGTCTTAAGCGTGTTGCCCATCATGCTCCCGATCTCCTTCGGCAGGGTTCCCCCGCCGCTCCATATATCGATTCAATTATAGCCCGCTCAGTTCCAACCGCCCCGGAGGTCTGGATCCTCGAACGGCGCGATCCCGTCCGCAAGCCGGGCCAGGTCGTCGGGAATGACCTGCGGCACCACGACCTGCAGGACGAGATACTGATCGCCCCGTTCACTGGCACCCGGCGTGGGAACGCCTTTCCCCTTGAGCCGCATCTTCCGTCCGCTCGAAGATCCGGGTGGAATCGTCACCGTGACCGGCCCGTCGATCGTGGGGACCTCGATCCTGGCACCCTTGATCGCCTCGGAAATGCGGATCGGGACATCGAGGGAGATGTCGTTGCCGTCACGGCGGAAATAAGGGTGCGGACGCATCCGGAGGCGCAGCAGGAGATCGCCGTTGCGCCGCCCTTCGGCCTCGCCGCCCTTGCCCTGCACGCGGATCTTGGACCCGTCCTGCGCACCGGCGGGAATCTTGACGTTGATCCGCTCTTCGACCGGCGAATAGCCCGCGCCGTAACATTTCGGGCACCCTTTCCGCCCGGACCGCCCCGTGCCGCCGCACGCGGTGCAAGGCCTGGGACGGCTGAAGACGACTTCGCGCACCGCCCCGCGCGCCATGTCGAGAAAATCGATCTGGAGCTCCATTTCCATGTCGTCGGCCGGGATGT
>JANXQJ010000185.1 GCA_025356865.1 Deltaproteobacteria bacterium
GCGTGATAGACGGATGCGGGCAGGTATCCCTTGTCGAGTTCCCAGTCGCCCGTTTCCCAGTGGTGCTCCCGGTCGGTCGTCACTTCAGATACGAGGTCACGGCCGACGATGGACGGTATCGCGCGCGCCTTTTCGACCAGCCGGGCTTCATCGAGATCGGCCGACGAGATGACGCCCATCTGCGACCCCTTGTTCCGGAGCAGCCGCGTCAGCATCCGGGTATCGATCCCCGAGATGCCGCAGATGTGGTATCGCCGCATGTAGCCGTCGAGCGATTCGACATTCCGCCAGTTTGACGGCGTTCCCCACGCTTCCCGGACGATGAATCCCTCGACCCACGGCCGCGTCGATTCGACGTCGTCGGGGTTGATGCCGGTGTTCCCGATCTCGGGATAGGTCATCGTGACCATCTGCCCCTTGTAGGAGGGATCGGTCAGGATTTCCTGGTAGCCCGACATGCTGGTGTTGAAAACGATCTCGCCACCCGAATCGCCTTCGTATCCGAAGCCCGTGCCGCGGAACACCGTCCCGTCGGCCAGGGCCAATATCGCTTTCCGTTCAGGCATCAACCGAAACCCCCGTCATTTTCGAATATGCAACGCGGCCGGCCCGGAGAACGAGCGCGGCGCGGCCTTTCATTTTACAACCCAGGAACGGGCTGTTCTTCGATTTCGATAAAACCTCGTCCGACGTGAAATTCCACTCGGCGTCCGGATCGACCACCGTCACGTCGGCATCGGCACCCTGTGAGAGCGCCCCCTTGCCGGCAAGCCGGAGAATCGCCGCCGGGTTGGCGCTGAGGAGCGACACCAGTTGCGCCGGAGAGAGTTTTCCTTCGCGAACGAGCGCGAGCGTGAGCGGCAACGCCGTCTGCAGACCGATGATCCCGTTTGCGGCGCTGATGAACTCGCACCGCTTCACATAGTCTTCGTGCGGCGCGTGGTCGGTGGCGATGGCGTCGATCGTGCCGTCGGCCAGCCCTTCGATAATCGCCAGACGATCTTCCTCACCCCGAAGCGGCGGGTTCATCTTGGCGTTGGTGTCGTACCCCTCGATCGCGGCGTCGGTCAGCGCGAAGTAGTGCGGGGCGCTTTCGCCCGTGACGCGCAGCCCCATCCTCTTGGCCATCCGGAGGAGGCCGACACCCATTTTCGTGCTGATGTGCTGCAGGTGCAGCCGCCCGCCCGTCAACTTGGCCAGCAGGATGTCCCGCGCGATGGCGACCTCTTCGGCCTCGGCCGGAATGCCCGGGATCCCCAACCGCAGGGCGGTATCGCCCTCGTTGGCCGCCCCGTTTTCGCAAAGCGCGTGGTCTTCGCTGTGGGCCAGGATCAGGTAGTCGAAACCCTTGGCGTACTCGAGCGCCCGCCGCATCATCAACGCATTTTCGATCGGCTTGCCGTCGTCGGAAAACGCGATCGCGCCCGCAGCGGCCATCTCGGAGAAGTTGACCATCTCCTTCCCCTCGAGCCCGCGCGTGACGGCGGCCACGGGAAAGACATCGGCGGAACCGGCCTCCCGCGTGCGATCCAGGATGCCTCGCGTCACGTCGGGGAGGTCGTTGACCGGGTTCGTGTTCGCCATGCAGACGACGGAGGTGAACCCGCCCGCGATCGCGGCCGCGGTGCCGGTGCGGATATCTTCCTTCCATTCGAAGCCGGGGTCGCGAAGGTGGACGTGCATGTCGACCAGGCCGGGGACGACCCACTTTCCGGTCGCATCGATCACCTGCCCCTCGAAATTCGACGGTTCGGAGCCGGCCGGCAGGAATGCGGAAATCGTGTCGCCGTCGACCACGACGCTGCCGATCTCGTCGCGCCCGTTCGCGGGGTCGATCACCCGCCCTCCCTTAATGAGCAGCATGGCTTCCTCCCGCCAGAAGATAGAGCAGCGCCATCCGGACCGCGACGCCCGAGGCGACCTGGTCGAGTACGACGGAGCTGGCGCAATCGGCCAGTTCGTCGGAGAGTTCGACGCCGCGATTGATGGGACCCGGATGCATGATGATGGCGTCGTCCTTCGCCAATGAGAAGAGTGCCCGGTTGAGGCCGAAGTTTCGTGAATATTCGCGAATGGACGGGAACCAGGGGCTCTTGGTCCGTTCGGACTGGATCCGGAGCATCATCACGACGTCGGCATCCTTGACGGCCTCGCGCATGTTCCAGGTGACGCGGGCGCCCGTCTTTTCGAGCGCCTTGGGCACCATCGTCGCGGGGCCGCAAAGCCACAGCTTTGCGCCCATCCGCCCGAGCGAGTGCAGGTCGGAGCCGACGACCCGGCTGTGGAGGATGTCGCCGACGATCGCGATCTTGAGCCCCGCGATCTTCCCCTTGGCCTTGAGGATCGTGTAGAGGTCGAGCAAACCCTGCGAGGGGTGTTCGTTGGCGCCGTCGCCCGCGTTGATGACCGAGCAGCCGACGTGCTGGGAGAGGAAGCGGGCCGCGCCGGACGCCGAATGGCGAACGACGAGCACGTTGGGTTTCATCGACTCGATGTTGCGCGCCGTGTCGAGGAGCGTCTCGCCCTTGGTGGTGCTCGACGAGGAGGAGGTGAAGTTGACCACGTCGGCCGAGAGTCGCTTGCCGGCAATCTCGAACGAGGTGCGGGTGCGGGTGCTCGACTCGAAGAAGAGGTTGACGACGGTCTTGCCGCGTAGGGCGGGCACCTTCTTGATGTCGCGGGTCAGCACCTCTTCCATCGAACGCGCGGTGTCGATCACGAACTCCATCTCTTCGGGACTGAAATCGGACAGGCCCAGGACGTGCCTCCGTCTCCATTCCATCGCGGTCATTCCCCTTTCGGCGAAACGATCTGATTCAGCTCGACGCACCACTGCGACCGGTCACCCTCGACCCGGACATCAACGGTTTCTTCCCAGGATGTCGGCACGTTCCGCCCGACGTAGTCTGCCCTTATCGGCAACTCGCGGTGTCCCCGGTCGATCAACACCGCCAGCTGGATCGCCCGCGGACGCCCGAGATCGATCAGCGCATCCATCGCAGCCCGGATCGTGCGCCCGGTGAACAGGACGTCGTCCACCAACACGACCTTCCGCTCGTCGATCGAGAACGGGATCTCGGTCCGCTTGAGCTGCGGCTGGAAGACCGTCTTCGAGAGGTCGTCGCGGTAAAGGGTGATGTCGACAAAACCCGCCGGCACCTCGACCCCTTCGATCTCGCGGATCTTCTCGCGGATCGCCTGTGAAAGCGGCACCCCGCCCGAGCAGACGCCGACCAGGACGATATTCTCGGCGCCCCGGTTCCGCTCGATGATCTCGTGGGTCAGTCTGGAGAGCACCCGCTCGATCCCCTGGGAGTCGAGCAGCACCTTCCGGTCGGTTTTTCGCATGCTGGGGCTTCCTTTCAGGCGTTCGGGCAGCGACCTTTTGAAAAAGCCAAAAAAAAACCTCTCCGCAAGGCGAGCGGAGAGGTCGGGGCATTATTTCGTAAATAGTTTCATTCGCATCCCTTGCCGACCTCACGGGACCGGCTTAAAAGGTACAAAGCAATATACCCGCACCGTCCGCGTGGGTCAAGCGGATTCCCAACACCCGACTCGGTCATCTCTTCGACGACCGCTTCCTTGGCTGCGAGCGCCTCGTCGATCAATCGATAGCGTATGCCGCAGCGGGGATACCGGAGAGCGGCACCGCAGCGAGGTTGTGCGCCACTCTGGCAGTTCTGATCCGAATGTCGGCCAAAGTGTGGAACCGCCCGTCATCGGCCACTGTGGTTCGTTCGCCGCCCTGCTCCTTCGTGCTGTTCCCGTAGTTGTTCGCGTCTTCGCTCATGCCGCGTGCCTCCGGTTCGCCGTGGCGTTCGGTACCGCCTGTGCGTACTATCAACTTACCGGATAGGTGTCTCATTTATGGCGACACGCATGGTGAGGCGTTGTAGAATCGGGAAGATCCTTATCTTGGAGGTTCGGTGATGCGGCTCGACGTGCTGGTCAGGTTCTTGAAGATGCACAAGATGCTCTCGCGGGTGACGGGCGCAACGATCGCCGATTTGATGGAGGAAGCGGAGGTTTCCCGCGCCACGGTCTATCGGTTGTTGGCCGCCATCGAAAACTCCGGAGACGCGCTTGATAAAGAGGAACTTCCGACCCGCCACGTCCGCTACCGGTTGCTCGACCCATTCGGGAAGGGGAACAAGGGAGACCACGCCTTCCGGATCGCAAAGGACGAGCTGATCGCTGTCCAGTTTGTCCGCCGCTATGCCCGCATGTTCAAGGGGACCGAGCTCGAACAAGACGTCGACAACGTCTTCGCCAAGATCGAAGGATCGGTCGATCCGAAGCATTACCGGATGATGAAACGGCTCGATCAGCTCTTTATCCCCGCCTTCAAGGGGGTCAAGGATTACACGTCGACGAAGACCGCCGGCATCATCGACAAGCTGGCAAACGCCATACTGCTGGAGCGGAGCTGTACCGCACGATACGAATCTTTCTCGAAGAAGGAAACGAAGGAACTCGTCCTCGACCCCCTCCATTTCTTCGACCACAACGGACTTTACCTTTTCGCGCGGGTGAAGGGACACACGGACATCCGT
>JANXQJ010000186.1 GCA_025356865.1 Deltaproteobacteria bacterium
ACGGATGTCCGTGTGTCCCTTCACCCGCGCGAAAAGGTAAAGTCCGTTGTGGTCGAAGAAATGGAGGGGGTCGAGGACGAGTTCCTTCGTTTCCTTCTTCGAGAAAGATTCGTATCGTGCGGTACAGCTCCGCTCCAGCAGGATGGCGTTGGCCAGTTTGTCGATAATCCCGGCGGTCTTCGTCGACGTGTAATCCTTGACCCCCTTGAAGGCGGGGATGAAGAGCTGGTCGAGCCGTTTCATCATCCGGTAATGCTTCGGATCGACTGACCCCTCGATCTTGGCGAAGACGTTGTCGACGTCCTGCTCGAGTTCGGTTCCCTTGAATATGCGGGCGTAGCGGCGGACAAACTGAACAGCGATCAACTCGTCCTTTGCGATCCGGAAGGCGTGGTCTCCCTTGGCCCCCGTGCGCGTCTTTTTGCCGGCAACCGCGAACGAGGCCAAACTTCTGGATCAGATCAATTCGTCCCTGAACAGGATCGTCGAGAACGGCTTCGCCCGCCGGATGCGCGGGCAGGAACATCTCATCGAGGTGAAGCGGATTCTCAAGTCGTTCGTCGATGCGCAATGGCTGACGGAATTCGATCAGCGGCTCGATATGGATTGTTCGCCATCCCGCTCCTCCGGGTTTGCGGAATTAGACTGTTCGACCGGCGCGGCAATGTGGATAATGGTTCGGCAGCCAAACCCGACGACCTGAGGACATGACATGACGCGCTTTACCTTTTCCGCACTCCTGCTTATTCTCCTGCTGCCGGCAATGGCGGGCGCCGGCGATTTTCCGCGCGACGAGCAGCAGGTCTACCTGATGGTTTCAAGTCACGGGTGGAAAGATCTCAACCAGGTCGACGGAACCGCCGTCGCCGAAGACAAGGGGATCAGTGGCGGCGTCGGTTGGGAGGGTCAGTTCGAGGCGACCGGATGGTCCGGCTTCTGGCGTACCCGGATGCAGGCCTATGTCGGAAGGTCGGACTTCAAGGAAAAGGCCGAGTTCGGCGAGATTTCGGCAACGACCAGCCTGTCGGGGATGAGCGCCGGCCTCGACTACATATTCCGTCCTCCCGCTTTCCGCTATTTCGCGCTTGAACCCGTGGCCGGCCTGGCGGTGCGGATGGACCAACGGGTGGTCGGCGGGGGATCGGTCGGGAGCGACAACACGATTTCCCGGCGCGGCCGATACCGGGAAGAGCGTCGCGGTTTCTGCGGCCGTCTCGGTCTCCGCGGCGTCGCCCGGGAACTTGGCGGGGCCGGCGACGAGCGGGCGCTCGATGACGGTTCCGCGCGCGATTTCTTCCTCGAGGGCGGGTTCCTGGTTCCTGTATATATGGAATACCAGGGCGGCCTGACCGGCGAACGGATCGCCACCAAACTTTATCCAGGCGCATATTTCGAAGCGGGCGTCCGCTTTGGCCGGTGGCAGCCGATGGTCTATTACGAGGGATTCAGATACGGCAAGGGCTACAGCTTTTCGGGCGACCTGCGGGCGCAAAGCGATGTTCTCGGAGTTCGCATCGGAATGTCTTTTTGAGGGTTGACACCAGCACCGCCTTCGTCTAGTATCGGTGATTCCGTTCCACCTTAAGCGGGGTGGTAGTTAAGTTGGTTATAACGCCGGCCTGTCACGCCGGA
>JANXQJ010000203.1 GCA_025356865.1 Deltaproteobacteria bacterium
TCCTGCATCGTGATGTCGCAAAAAAGGCAGCGGTCCCGGAAGCGGAAATAGTCCTTGCAGCCGGTCATCTCCTCGATGACGCGCTTGGGAACAATCGGAAGCGCGATGAGCTGGGAGTGGCTGTGAGCCAGCGAGGCGCCCGCCGCGGAGCCGTGATTCTTGAATATGATGACCGATTTGAAGCGCCGGTCCTTCTTGAGGTCGAGGAGCCGCTCCCGGTAGGCCCAGAGCACGTCCTCGAACTGCTTGGGCGGAAGGTCGTGAAGGTCGACGTCGTGGCGCTCGCTCTCGATCACGACCTCGTGTGCGCCCACGCCGTTCATCCGGTCGTAGAGCCCTTCGGCCGCCTTGCCCAGGTCACCCTCGATGCGCAGCGCCGGGAACTTGTTGGGGACGACGCGAACGGTCCAGTTGGCGTCGTTGGCCCCCCCCTCTGGCCGGAACGCCATGATTTCGGGAGGGGTCATCCGCTCGCTGCCGGGGCACAGGGGACAGACTCCGGCAGGCCGAAGCGTCGACTGTTCCGAAACGTCGTGCGGGCGCTTGGCCCTTTCGGTGGAGATGATGACCCAGCGGCCCACGATCGGGTCTTTTCGCAGTTCGGTCATTGAACCTCCGGAGATGTCTTGGCGAGAAGGCGGGAAGCGTGTGGCAATGGGAAGAGGATGCCGTGCGGCGTTGCGCCGCTACCGGACTTCCTCTTCCTCGGCGGCCGTCTTGCAGTCGATGCACTCGGTGGTGACGGGGCGGGCGAGCATCCGTTTCTCCTCGATCTCGCCGCCGCACGAATCGCAGATGCCGAAGGCGCCGCTCTCGGTTCGCTTGATCGCTTCCTTGATCTTGGCGACCAGCTTGCGCTCCCGGTCCCGAAGCCGGAGCGTGAAGTTGCGGTCGGACTCGAGGGCGGCCCGGTCGGTCGGATCGGGAAAGTTTTCTTCCGGCGCAAGGGTCATGTCGGAAACGGTCTTTCCCGCGTCGGCCATCAGTTCGTTCATCTGACGCTGAAGCGCCTCGCGGCACTTTTCCAACACTTTCGGATCCATAGTCGCTGCGCCCCCGTCAGACTCCGTCTGTCTTATAAAATAACCCCAAACCCGCGGGGAGTAAAGACGGAGGGGGCCTTCGGGTTATCATGGGGACATCCTTCGCAACGGAGCCCCGCACGCGTGATTCGATTCCCAGACCCAAGCCCGCATTTCTCACCACGCTTCGTCGCGAGGCGGCGCAGCCGGGCGTGGATACAAGGCGCGCGACCTGAGGGCGACGCAGGCGTACTTGACACTACGTCGAGGAGCCCGATCGAGCGGAACGCAGTAGACATGCCCGGATCCGCCGACGTAGCAGGAGGGTGGTGAGAAATGCGGGCTAGGCGCACCCTGCTCGTCGCGTTCGCGCTGGCGCTGGCGACAGCCGCGGCATTCCGGCCCCTCCTCGATGCCGGGTTCACCACCACCGACGACCCCGCCTACGTATGCCAGAACCCGCGCGTGCTGGCAGGCCTCACGGCGGAGGGAACCGCATGGGCGTTCACGACGATGGCCGCGGCAAACTACCACCCCGTGACGTGGCTCTCCCACATGGCCGACGTGACCGCGTTCGGCCCCGGTCCGCGGGGGCATCACGGGACGAACATCCTCCTGCACGCGGCCAACGCCCTCCTCCTGTTCCTGGCGCTCCGCTCGCTGACGGGGGCGACCTGGAGAAGCGCCTTCGTCGCAGCGCTCTTCGCCGTCCACCCGATGCACGTGGAGTCGGTCGCCTGGATCGCCGAGCGAAAGGACCTCCTCTGCGGCTTCTTCACCCTCCTGGCGATCCGGGCCTACGCCGGATACGCGAGGAAACCGGGCGCCGGCCGTTACGCCCTCCTCCTCCTGGCAGCGGCGCTGGCACTCCTCTCCAAGCCGATGGCGGTGACGCTTCCGTTCCTGCTGCTGCTGCTGGATTTCTGGCCTCTGGACCGGGTCGGCCGCCCCGGGAAAGCGCAATCCGCTTCCCTGCCCCGACTCGTGGCGGAAAAAATCCCGCTGATCCTCCTCTCGGCTGCCTTCTGCGCGGTCACCGTCGTCGCCCAGCGCCGGGGCGGCGGCCTGGTCCTTTCCACGGGAGACGTGATGCTGCCCCAGCGGCTCGCTTCCACCGCCGTCGCCTATGTGACCTACGGGTGGAAACTGCTCTGGCCCGCCGACCTCTCGATGTTTTACCCGAAGCCGGCGATTCCCTTCCAGTGGCCGGTGGTCGCTGGCGCGACCGGGCTCCTGGCCCTGGCGACCGCACTGGCCCTGGCGTGCCGGAGACGATTTCCCTGGCTCCCGGTCGGCTGGCTCTGGTTCCTGGGAATGCTCGTCCCGGTCATCGGATTGGTGCCGGTGGGAGAACAGTTCATCGCCGACCGGTACACCTACCTGCCCGCGATCGGCCTGTTCATCGTCGCCGCGTGGGGGATTCCGGCGCTCCTCCCCGATCGCCCGGGCGTCCGGCGGGCGCTCGCCGCGGCCGCGCTCCTAGTGCTGGCCCTCCTCGGGTCCGCCGCCCGGACGCAAGCCGGATACTGGATCGACAGCGAAACACTCTATCGGCACGCCATCGCCGCGACCCGGGACAACTGGTTCGCCGAGAACAACCTGGGGATGGTGCTCTCAAGATCCGGGCGGGTCTCCGATGCGGCCGCCCACTTCGAGAAATCGCTCGCGAGACACCCGTTCCAGGCAAGCGCCAGGAACAACTACGGGGCCGTCCTGGCGCAACTCGGCAAAACGGACGAGGCGCTGGAACAGGTCCGGCTAGCCCTGGTCATCCAGCCCGGGTACGCCGAGGCGTGCAACAACCTGGGCAACATCCGGTCCCTCCGGGGAGAACACGACGAGGCGGTGAGATCCTATCTGGAGGCCATCCGGCTTCGTCCGGACTACCCGGACCCCTACAACAACCTCGGGGCCGAGTATCTTTCCGCCGGCAGGACCAGCGAGGCGAATGCGATGTTCCGCGAATATCTTTCGAGGCGGGCGGTGCAGGGAGGTGGCGGAAGGAGCCCCGGGGCATCCGGGAGTTGACGGGCGCGGATCAGCGGAGGGAGAAGCGGACCGGAACCTCGTACCACCCCGGCGTCGACGGAAGCGGGGCGGCACCGCTGACGCCCCGGCGGGCGGCCTCGTCGAGACGCCGAACGCCGCTGCTTTTCGCGAGGCGGATTTCACGCGGGGAACCCCCGTCCCCGACGAGAACCCGGAGCAGCACCTCGCCTTCCTCTTCCTGCCGGATCGATTCGGGCGGGTAGGCGACGCGCGACTGGATCCGCTCGCGCAAAAGGCGCGGGGCGGGCGGAACCGCTCCGGTTCCGTCGCCCGGCATCGCGGCCCCCGGAACCGGCCGACCGGAGACCGCACCGGACGGGGAACCCGCGCTGTCGTTTCCCGGGAACGAACCAGGCACCCGGCCGCTCCCCGTCGCGCGAAGCGATCCCGAACCGGCGCCTGACGTTGCGCCGGCGCCGCCGGCCGCCGGAAAGCCGGACAGGGCCGGCATCCCGGTCCGGGGAGGCGTCGTCAAGGCAGGATCCGCGGCGGGACTCCCCCCGGAAGGTACCGCCTGGGAGGACGGCTTTGGCGCGGGCAACGGCGGATCGGCGACCCCCGTCGGCGCCGGAACCGGGTGGGTCGGAACCGCCAGGGGCGACGGCGCGGGGTCCCCGGCTGCCCCGGCCGCACCCCTGGAAACGAACGGATTTCGTGGCGAGGCCGGGCGCGGCGATCCGCCGGCCGGGGTGATGCGAACGGCGGACGGGTCGGCGGGATCGGACGCGGAGAGTTCGACCCAGACGATCCGCGGGGACGGCGGAGCCAGGACCGCGATGGCAACCAGGATCGCGACCGCAACCAGGTGAACGCCGACCGACAGGGCGAGCGCCCGGCGGACGGACGGACGCCACCACGGCCCCTTCGACCTGGCACGGCATCCCTGGCTTTCGATCGCCTCCGCGTATCCGTCGCTCATCCCGTTTCCTTCCCGCTGCTCCCGGATTCCCGGCCGTTCATTTCGATGGCTCCCTAAATCCTGATCTGCGTGCCCACCATGAACGTGGTTCCGGGCACCGGGTAGCCGCGCCGTTCCTCGAACTGCCGGTTCGTGAGGTCGCGCACTTCGCCGGTCAATGCCACTTCCCGGATCGACGAGTTCGACGGGCTCCAGGCGTAGCGGGTGGAGAGGTCCGTACGGGCATAACCGGGGCGGAGCGTCGGACCGAAATCGGCCACGCCGTAGTCCAGCATGGTGCTTTCCGCCTGCCAGTCGATCCGCGTTTCCCAGGCGTCGACCGGACGAACCCGCAACGAGGCGGTCCCGCGATGTCGCGGAATCCCCTGGAGTCGCACCTGCCCCGTCGAATCCCAGGAATCGGTGAGCGTGTAGCCGAGCGACCCCTCGACCTGCCGGATCGGGCGAAGCGTGAGCGAGGCCTCCACGCCTCGGGCGAAGGACCGGCCGACGTTTTCCATCCGGCCGCGCATGGGCGACGTGTTGTCGGATACCCACTGGGGGCGTTCCTTGAAACGCTGGTAAAACCAGGTCGCCGAGAGCTGCCCGAGGTTTCCCGGCAGCCGGTAATCGGCCCCCGCCTCGTGCGAGACCGTCGTTTCGGGCTTGAGGTCCGGATTGCCGCCGAACGTCACATCCTTGTCCATGAAACTCGGGACCCGGAACCCGCGCCCGACGCCCGCCCGGAGACGCGTGGCGATCGAATCGACATTGTAGTAGACCGCCGCCTTCGGATTGAACTGGCTCCCCGCCTCGGAGTTCCGGTCGAACCGGCCCCCCGCGCTCAACCCCGCCTGCTTTCCGATCCGCATTTCCTGCTGCAGGTACGCTGACCGGTTGATCGTCGACGCGGTTTTCATGCTGTCGCCGTAGTTGGTGAACGCGGAATCGCCGGACCGGTCCTTGGCGTACTCGACCCCCAGGAACGTGTCCGAAAATGTTCCCGCCGACCAGCGCCCCGTCAATCCGCCCGTCTGCTTCCGTGTTTTCGTCGTTTGTTCGAATATGTACGGAAACATCTCCCCGGGATCGGCCGGGTCTTTCTCATAATAGAATTCGTCGAACTGGCTGCCGTAGGCGGTGAGCGTGACGGTCTTGGAAATCGTCGTCTCCCAGCGGGCGCCGACCAGGAAGCTGCGGCGGTCCTGACGGTGGTTCGCGTCGAGCGGCACCGTTCCGTCGACCGCCACCCCCTTGTTCGTGTCCGTCGAGAGCACGATCGCGTGGAGCCGGTTCCGGTCGCCGACGGCCGTCTCGCCCGTCCCGAGGAACGATACCGCCTGGACGGCGTCGTTGGCAAACTGCCCGTCGCCGTTGAAGCCGGAGAGGCCGAGATGCAGGTTCCGGTCGCCGTCGGCGCCCTGCGCGTAGCCGTTCCACTTGAGCGAGTTGTAGCTTCCCGCGGAAATCCCGCCGCCGCCCTGGCGTCCCTCCTCCCCCTTGCGGGGAACGAAGTTCACCACGCCGCTCATGGCGTTCGACCCGTAGAGGGAGCCCTGCGCGCCGCGCAGCACCTCGATTCGCTCAAACGCGTCAGCGGGGAGCGAACCGATGTCGAAGGCGCCGACCGTCGGGCTGTTGACCGGGAACCCGTCGATCAACACGAGCGTGTTCTTGCCCGAGCCGCCGCGGATCTTGATGTCTTCCTGGTTCCCGCTCGTTCCCTTCCGGCGGACTTCGACACCCGGAAGCCCCTGCATCGCATCGCCGACGAGCGGCTGGTTGCCAAGCTGGATCTCCTCGCGCGTCACGACGCTGACCGACGACGCCTGCTCGCTCACCTTCTTCGGGATGCGCGTCGCCGTCACCTGCACCGGGTCGATCCGCGTCACCCCATCCTCATCCGCCCAGGCCGGCATGCAAGCGCACGCCAGCAGCATGGCGGCGGCCACGCTTCTTTTTCCGAACTTCATGAATCCTCCTTTGCCCTCGAAAGGGGGTTGAAATGGGGCGGTCCGGATCTTCCGGCTTCGGGCCTCGTGACGACTGCCTACTCCCCGCGCCTTCCCGGACGACCTGCATCCAGTGGCGAACTTCCACGGGTTTCGTTCCCTTTACGGTTGCGGGGCAGCGATGGATTCTCACCATCTTCCCCGGTCTCCGCCCTCGTTGGTGCCCTGCTTCGGTTCTACTTCGGTTCCCGTCCGACCCTGCTTTTCCGGACCGGGGTGATGCGCACGGCCCCGGTGGCCGGGTTTTGGTCGCAGGCGACCTCGACGCCGTAGGCCGCGAACACGTTTTCCGGCGTCAGCACCGCTTCCGGCTTCCCGTCGGCCATCACCGCGCCGGCGGCGAGCAGGACGATCCGGTCGCCATACTCGGCGGAAAGCGACAGGTCGTGCGACGCGACCAGCGCGCCGACGCCCTGTTCCGCCGCCAGCCGCTCGACAATCTCGTGGAAGCGCACCCGGTGCCGGATGTCGAGGAACGCGGTCGGCTCGTCGAACAGCATCACGCGGGCATCCTGCGCGATCGCCCGAGCCACGGCGGCGCGCTGACGCTCCCCCGCCGAGAGCGCCGAAAGCGGCCGCGACGCCAATTCCGTCAATCCGGCCGACGCGATCGCCCGCGACACCATTTCACGATCTCCGGGAGAAGCCCCTCCGAACAGGCCGAGATGGGGGAAGCGGCCCAGCGCCACGTATTCCTCGACCGACATGGGGAAATCGACCGGCGGGTCCTGTCCCACGACCGAGAGGTTGCGTGCCATTTCACGACGCGAATAGTCCTCCGGCGCGCGCCCGAACAGGGCGACCGCGCCGGAGGCCGGGCCCAGCGTTCCCGAAAGCAGCCTCAGAAGCGTGCTTTTCCCGGCACCGTTGGGGCCCAGCAGGATGACGACCTCTCCCGCCGACAGGCCGAACGAAACGTGCGAGAGCACGGCGTTTCCGCCATAGCGAAAAGACACGTCGCGCGCCGACAGGGCGGGTGCGGTCACGCCCCCCCCCGCCTGCCGCGGAGCAGCACCAGGAAAAACGGCGCCCCGACGAGCGCGGTCACGGCGCCCACGGGCAGCTCGCCCGACGGCGACAACGTGCGCGCCGCGACGTCGGCCAGCGTCAGGAACGCGGCGCCCAGCAATAGCGCGGCCGGCAGCAGGCGCCGGTGCGCCGAACCGACCAGCACGCGCGCGCCGTGCGGGACGATCAGGCCGACGAAACCGATCAACCCGGACACGGCGACGACCGACCCGGCGAGCAGCGACGCGGTCAGGTAGAGCGCCGTCTTGACACGCTCGACGGGCAGCCCCGCGTGGAACGCCGCCTCGTCGCCCAGCAGCAGCAGGTCGAGTCCGCGCGACATCAGCATCAAGGCCGCGAGGCCGACTGCGACGTACGGCGCGAGCAGGCCGACGCGGATCAGCGTCCCCTGGCCGAGATCGCCCATGAGCCAGTAGATCGCCCCCGGAATTTTTCCGGGCGGGGCCATCGTCACCATCATCATGATGAGCGCGTTGAGGAAAGCGCCGACGACGACGCCCATCAGAACCAGCCGCTCGCGGGTCACTCCGCCGCCGCGCCGGGCCAGGAGGAAGACGGCCGATGCGGCCGCCGCCGCGCCCAGGAACGCAGATGCCGGCAGCGGCAGGAACGCCGCGGTCAGGAAGAGCGATGCGGCCAGCGCGCCAACCGCGGCCCCGCCGGAAACGCCGAGGATGTACGGATCGGCCAGCGGGTTGCGGAGCAACGCCTGGAACGCGACGCCGGAGACGGAGAGCGCGCCGCCCACCATCGCCCCGAGCAGCGCCCGCGGCAGCCGCAATTCCCGCACGACGCGCGCCGCCATTTCGGTTCCGCCGCCCGCCAGGGCGCCCAGTACTTCGGACGGCGGGATGTGCGTCGATCCGGTCGAAAGCGAGAGCGCCATCGCGCCCGCGAAAACGGCCCCCAGCAGCGGATAGACGACGGCGGGGCGCATCTAGCGGCGTCCTGCGTTCGCGGCGCGCCAGCGGTCGAGCCGGCGCGACACCGTTTCGAGCGCGTCCACCATCCGCGGGCCGGGCCGCGTCACGATGTCGCCGTCGACGTAGTCGACCGCGCCGTCGCGGAACGCGGGCACCTGTTTCCAGCGGGTCACCTCGGGCTTGAAGCGATCGACGCCGACCATCGACGCGACCAGGATCACGTCCGGGGCGGCGGCCAGCAGGTCCTCGGTCGAGAGCCGCGGATAGCGCGTCCCTAATCGTACCGACGCGTTGACGCCACCCGACAGGCGGATCAGTTCGTCCATGAACGTGCCCCTGCCCGCTGCGATGACCGGGTTGGTCGAGACGACGAAGAGCACCCGCGGCGCCTTGCCCGATGCCGGACGTCTCGCCAGTGAGGCGCGCCGCCGCAGCACCCCGGCCTGCCGTTTCCCCTCGGACGGGACGCCGAGCAACGCCCCGATCCGCTCGATCGAGTCGAAGATGCCGGCGAGATCCTGGGGGGCTGCGCAGAAGGCGCGGATCCGCATCCCTTCGATCGCCTCGACCTTCTCCCTGGGATTGCCGTCGCTCGTGCACAGCACCAGGTCGGGCGTCGCTGAAACGATCCGCTCGACGTCGGGGTCGGAGATTCCACCCACTTTCGGGAGTTTCCGGGCCGCGGGCGGAAAATCGCAATAGCGGGTGGTCCCGACCAGCGCGGATTCCCGGCCCAGGAGGAAGACGATCTCGGTCATGCTGGGGGCGAGCGACACGACGCGGCGCGGTTCGGACGGCAATCGGACAACGGCGCCCCGGTCGTCCTTCATGGCGAGGGGGAAGACGTCGGAGGGAGAACGGGTCGGGTAGAAGGCGCGCGCGGGAAGCGACGCGGAGGTTAGCGACAGGAAACACAGCAGGGCCGCCAGGGCATGCCCGCACCGCCTTCCCGATCTCGTGTCGAAAGAAACCCGCACCAATAGAAATCCCCCGCCGTATTCCCTTGTTCGGGGAAAGGTGGGGGAACGATGACAGGCTATGCGCAGATGACGCCGCGACCCGCGTTTCCCGACCCTTCGCCCACGAAAGGTATCCCGGGAAAACTCACGTCGGGCCGGTCTCCTGGCTTCCGGTTTCGGCGACCCGCCTCGTTTTGAAGGGGGCCGCGGCCTACTTTCCACGCCTTCCCGGGGGCGCATGCGCCCGGTGGCTTGCCCCTCCGCATGACGCGAAGGGAGCGGTGCGGATTTCGTGGCCGGTTACAGTTGCGGGGCAGCGATGGATTCTCACCATCTTCCCAGTGGCGCACGGGCCGACCGATTTCGGCACGCCTTGCGTCACCCGACGGGAACTTCCGTGCGGTCATTGTGGGCGCAAGAGGGGCGGGGCGTCAAGCGGCGATTCACCCGCGGATTCACCCGCGGCGATTCACCCGCGGCGATTCACCTGAGGTAGTGCGACGCCTTGTCGATCGCCATCCGGTCGTCGGCCTCTTTGAAGGCATCGGCCATCCGCTGGGCGGTGGGGGCGGTTCCCGACCCGAGCGAAATGGAAATCGGAATGAGGTCGCGGTCGGCGTTCGCCTTCTCGATGGCGACCCGGATGCGCGCGATGATCATCTCGGCCGCCGCTGCGTCGGCGCTCGGCAGGATGGCGACGAACTCGTCTCCGCCGATCCGGGCGAGGATATCGTCGCCCCGGACCTGGCTGCGAAGCAACTGCCCCACGCGCGCGATCAGCTCGTCGCCGACGGCGTTCCCGCGGCGATCATTGGCCAGCTTGAGCCCGTTGATGTCGACCGCGATGAAACTGATCGGGAATGCGCGTCCCCGCGACATCCGCTCGAACTCGGCGTCGAAGAAGCCCCGGTTGTACAGGCCGGTGAGGGAGTCGTGCATCCCCACGTGCAGCAGTTCTTCGCGTGCCTCCTTGAGGCGCTGAACCATCGCATTGAAGGCGTTCGAGAACTCGCCCATGAAATCGACCCGCTGGCTGAAATCGCCCGCCACCGCCTGCTTCGACTGGCTGATGATGCGGCGCAGCGACGACTGGAGCATCCGGAGGCTTTCGGGCAGCGCGCCTTCCGTGTCATCGAGGTCGACGGAGAGGTCGCCGTTCCCGAGCGCGATCACGGCCCGCTGGATTCTATGCAGGTACGCGGTGAGATGGGACAACTCTTCGGAATAGTCGCACGAAGCCGGGACCTCCGGGGGAATCCGGCCGGAAGCCATCCCCTCGAGTATCGCGGCTGTCTGTTCGTCTCTCTTCGACATGTTCCCTCTCTCCTATCGGTTCTGCATCCGCTCGCGAACGGGCGTTTCCAGTTCGGGGCGGGTTCCGTGTGCGGCCTTGAGAAATTCCGTCCAGGCGGCGGTGGCCCGGGAGCGATCGCCCGTTCGGTCGTATGAGACGCCCAGGTGATAGAGGACATCGGGGTTTCCGGGAAACCTGCGACGGGCAAAGAGAAGCGTTTCCTCGGCTTCGGACAGGCGACCGGCCCTGGATTGCGCGATCGCCAGGTTGACGTACGCCGCGGGCGAGGACGGATCGGCCGCCGCGGCGCGGATGAAATATTTCGCGGCTTCCTCGGGCTGGGCGAAACCCTGCAAAGCGAGGAGGCCGGCGTTGAGCAGGGCGGGCGCATAGCCGGGGTCGAGCGCGGACGCCCGGGCGAATGCCGCTTTCGCCTCGGCCGCCTTCCCCTGCCGCATGCGGGAGACGCCGATGCCGTTCCACCCCTCGACGAGCGACGGCTCGACCTCCAGGACCTCGGAGAAAGCCGCCTCGGCGGCAATCCAGTCGGCACGCTGCTGCGCCGCGACGCCTTCGTTGAAACGGGCGACGATCCGGGCACGGCCATTGGCTTCGATAGCCCGCGGAGGCGCGGGCGTCGGGACCGGTGCTGCAACGGGCGCCGCCGCAACCGAAACAGACGGCACGTTGCGCGCCTCGGCGGCCGGAAGCGATTCCCTGGCGTTCGACGACGCCCCGGCGTCTGGCGCGGCGGCGGAAACCGCAGGCACTGAAACCGCGGTGCGGGCGGATTTGACGCGTGCGTGGCCCTCCTTGCGCCCCGACCGGATCACGACGGCCTTCGCGGCCGGATTTCCGGCGGGAACAGCGGCGATGGATCCGGGTTCGGGCGCCGCCATGGGCGCCTCGGGCAACGGCGCAGGCCGGAGGGAGGGCGCGTTCATTGCCGCGTTGTCCCGCGCGGGGGGAACCGGTGCGGCGCCGTTATCCGCCACCGAAGCGGAGGGCCGCTCGATCGCCTTCAGGGTGCTTTTCGACGGAAGTGCGAAATAGACGACCGCGGCCGCGGCGGAGAGCGTGAGGACCACGGCGGCGAGCGCAATCCGGAGCGTCCGCGGCCGCCCCGGGGTGGCCGCAGGCGCCGTGAACGGCGCCGGGACGGCGGTTTCGGGCGGCCGGATCCCTTCGGGCGCCCGCTCGATCCGCTCCTGCTTCTGCAATTTCCGGAGCGCGTCCTGAAGCAAGCTCATGCGCCCCTCCCGGTTCGCGCGATCGTGGCCAGCCCTGCCAGCGCGGCTGCAGCCTTGGGAAACATATTGAGCATCCGGCGCAAACGCCAGCCGCGGTCGAAGATCGACTCGGCGGCACGCCGCACGTCCTGCGCCTCGATCGACGCGGCGTCGCGCAACCCGGCCGAGAGGAACGCCCGGTCGCACAACATGTTGACCACGCGCGGCACCCCTCCGGAAAAACGGTAGAGCACCTTTTCGGCGCCGTCGGTCACGAGGTGCCGCCCCCCGGCGCCGGCCACCGAGAGCCGGTGGTCGATATATCGCCGCATCTCCTTCCGGTCGAGCGGCAGGATCTGCGCCCGGACGGTCACGCGCTGGTCCAGTTGCCGGAGTTCATACATCGAAAGTTTGTCCTTGAGCTCGCGCTGCCCGAGAAGGACGATCTGGATCAGCTTCCGCTTCTCGGTTTCCAGGTTGGAGAGAAGCCGCACCTGCTCGAGCAGCGCCGGCGTCAGGTCCTGGGCCTCGTCGACGATCAGCACGGGGCGCTTTCCCGTCTCGGCGGACGCCAGCAGGAAACGGTCGAGCGCATCGAGGTAATCCTTCTTGGTGCCGCCTCCGCACGCCGCGCCGAAATCCTCGAGGATGCCGCGGATCAGTTCCTTTTCCGTCAGCATCGGGTTGAGCACGATCGAGGTGACGTAGCGGTCGGAAAGTTGCCGCAGCAGCGCCCGGCAGACGGTCGTCTTCCCGACGCCCACATCGCCCGTGACGACGATGAAGCCGTCGCCGCTTTCGAGGCCGAAAAGCAGGTGGTCGAGCGCCTTCTGGTGACTCTCCGACAGGAAGAGGAAATCCGGGTCGGGCGTCAGCGAGAACGGCTTTTCCGTCAGGCCGAATGCGGTTTCGTACAAATCGTCTACTCCCAGGGGGTGATACCCGTCGTCTCTCCCTCGGTGCCATAGATCCAGGGCTTCGCCCCGAAGTGCATTCCGCGGTCGCGGCGGCGGATGGCGTCCAGTTCCATCCCCGCAATGGCCGCAAGGTCGGATGGCGGCACGACGTGCGGCGTGATGAGGATGACCAGTTCCGTCTTCTTCTTGGTGTGCTGCGTGTTGCGGAACAGCGCGCCCACCCAGGGGATATCGCCCAGCAGCGGGACGGAGCTGATCGATTCCTGGGTCGTCTCCTGCATCAGCCCGCCGATGAACGCGCTCTGGCCGTCGGCCACGGTGACCAGCGTATTGGTCTCGCGCACGTCGACGATGGGCGCCGTGTTGCCGTCGGGCGCCTTCGCCTCGCCCACCTTCGCGGTGATCGACGGGTGGATCGAGAGCATCACGTTGCCGCCCTGCCCGATCTGCGGGGTGACGCTGAGGATGATCCCCTCGGTGATCGTGTCGGGGTTGTAGGTGATGACGGCCGCCGAAGTCGTCGTGGCGGGGGTGACGGTCGCGCGGAAGAAGACGTCCTGGCGCCCGATCCTTATGATCGCCTTCTGGTTGTTGAGCGTCGATATCTTGGGAGACGACAGGACATTGAGCTTGCCCGAGGAGGCCATCGCGTTGAGCATGGCCGAGAAGCGGTTGCCCGCTACGCCGAACTGGAAGGTCGTCGCCGCGCCCGACGCCAGCGTGGAGAGCGACTGGCTCATCACGTTCCCGCCGCCAAGCGACCCGGCCAGGTTGATCCGGTCGAGCCCCGGGGCGGCCGACCAGTCGATGCCGTACTGGGTCTTGTCGTCGAGCGTCACCTCGAAGATCTTCGCCTCGATCATGACTCCGGCGCGCGAACGCGATTCGAGCACCCGGATATAACTGCCGATCCGGTCGAGGTTTGCCGGGAAGTCGGTCACCATCACGGTGCCGGCCGCCTTGTTGACGACGACTTTCGCGTCGCCGCCGGAGAGCAGGGACGAAAGTTCTTCGGTCAGCTCCCCCCAGAAGTCGACCTTCTCGTCGGTCTGGATGCTGTTCGAACTCTTGCTTTCGCCGCCGGAGGAACTGCCGCCGCTTCCGGCGGAAGACGAGGCGGAGATCGTTCCAGTGCCGATCCGCGAGGTCAGGACGTAATCGAGCCGGAAGAGGCGCGGGATCCGCTTCTCGGGCATGATGCGCGCGGTCTTCCCGGAGAACTCGGCACGACAGCCGAGCAGGAAACACGCCTCCTCGATGACCTCGGCCGCAGTCGCCTCCTTGATGTCGAGCGTCACGCCGCCCGTGACCTCGGACGACAGGACGAGGTTGAGCTCGTTCTCCTTCGCAAGCGAAAGAAACAGCTCGCGCGCTTCTGCGTTGTTGAGGGCCAGCGTGTAACGGCGCGACGGCTTCCGGAAATCTCCGGGCGCCTCCCGCTTCGCCTCGACCGCTTCCATCGGCGCTTCGGGCAACGGCGCCGCGGCAACCGCTTCGGGCGCGGCCTCGCGCGCGACCGTCATCCGGGGCGGCGCCTCCTTGCGAATCGACTGGGGCCGCGCACAACCGGCAACCCCGAGCGCGATCACGACGCACGCAATCGGCAGATATCTCACGGCTTCCCTCCATTTTCGGGCCTGAACACTTCGATCGTGCGCCGCTCGCCACCCTTGCGCAACGTAACTTCGTAAGCCGTGACCCGGTCGACGGTCCACCCGGCCACCGGTTCGCCGGAAGACACCAACCGGTTTCCGAAGATTGCGATCCCGCGACCTCCCGAGAGTACCGTGCCGCGCAATTCGGGCAGCGCGTCGCCGGCCACGGAGGCCTCCGGCTCTTTCGGACGGGCATCCTCGTCCTGCCCGGCTGCGGGCGGCAACGCGGGCGCCGCCCCTTTCCCGCCGAAACCCGGCACGATGATCGCGGGGAACTCGTCTCCGGGCGTGGGCGGAAGGCCTTTCACCGACGGGCCGACGAACGGATTTCGTTCCCAGTTCCAGGCAACGTCTCCCTTCGGAACCGACGCCGGTACGGCGTTGTCGACCGCACCGGCCGCAAAGGCGCTGGTGCCCGGGGCGGTTTCGTTTGCCCCCCCGGTCGCCGACGAAGCCGGGGACACCCCGTTGTCGGGTACGCCCGGCGAGGCGGACGGTTTTCCGGTGTGCGTCACCCGGTAGACCACGAAGAGGAGCGCGAGCGCCGCCAGGCCCCCGGCCACCCGCTTGTCCTGCATCAACTCCCGGACCGGCTTCACGGCTTGCCCCGGTAATAGGCGGAGATCGCCAGCTTCGTTTCCATGATCCCGTCGTCGTCCTTGACCTGCACCGTCCGCAGGGCAACCAGCCGGCGCAGATTCGGCAACTCGTTCAGGAAAGCGGAGAGGTCCCGGTACGAAGAGCGGAATACGATCTCGTATTTCAGCTCGGACGGCCGGACCACGTTGTCCTGCGCCGGGTCGCCGCCCGCGAGCGCGGCTGCCATCGCGTTTCCGGCCCCGCCCTCGGCGGGAACCGTCAACCGGAAGCCGACCAACCCGTGGCGCACGGCCTGCGCCCCGATCTCGGTCATCAGTTCGTCGGTCATCGGCGCGACGGGAACCCGGTCGGCCCACCGCCGGACGGACGCTTCCCATTGCTGCGTCTCGGTCCCCTGGGAACGGCGCATCTCGGCCCATTGCCGCATCGACTCGGCCAATGCTTCCTGCTTCGCGGCCACCTGGACCTTGAGCCGCTGAAGTTCGCGGATGGCGGGCGCATAGACGAGGAACCAGGCCAGCACGCACGCCGCCACCAGTCCCGCCAGGAGGTATCCGATCTCCTTTTTTTTAAGCCCGTCGAGCAGCGCCATCCGTCACACCTCCCGCACGAGCGTGAAGGAGACGAGGAACTCCTGCTCGTACCCCTTGCCCTCTTCCTTGCGGATCGGACGGATCTCGACCGGCGAATACGCCATCCCGAGGATCGGCGCGTGCCCGCGCAACCCGGCCAGGAAAGCGCTGAGCCGTTCCTGGACCTGTGCCGGGTCTTTCCCGCGCGACACGGCGCGCAACGTGCCGCTGTAGCCGTCCACGGTCCGTTCGATCGAAAGGAGGGTGAACGAAACCTCTTTCGGCGCCGACGCGCCGAGTGCGGCGAAAAGCGCGTTCCAGCGGGTGAACGGCGTCGCCAGTTCCTTCTCGGCCTTCGCGAGGTCCGAGGCCGTCTTCCGCAACTCGGACCACCGGATGAAGTCCTCTTCCATCCCGGCATTCGGGGTCCGGCCGGAAGCGGAAGGCGCCAGGAGGGCACGGTAACGCCCCTGCGCGTTTAAGAATCCCATGTAGAGCGCCACGTTGGCGGCAAGGAAGAGGACGCCCGCAGCCACGAGCGCCGCGTTGCTCTTGCGACGTTTCCGGCGCCGCAGATATTCCTCGGGCAGCAGGTTGATCTGCTCGGCCGTCTGCATGGCGACCGCCATGCCGACCGGCACGCCGTATTCGGCGGGAGGCGCGTCGAACTTCTCGAGGCCGACCGAGGCATTCCCGGCGGGGTGCGGCTCGACCGTGAACTTGAGCCGCTCGGCGATCATCCGCTCGATCGTCGGCGTCGGAGGAATCCCGCTCCAGTAGAGTTTCGTGATCGAGCCGCCGCGGGAGAGCTGCCGAAAATAGAGGAGCGACCGGGTGAGCTCGGTGACCAGCCGCTCGGCGATCGCATCGTCCTCGGGCGTCGAGGCGAGCGATGCGGCCGGATATGCCGACGGGGCGGCAGCCTGCGACGACTCGCCCCCCAGATCGAGGTTGCCGTAGTCGGAGACCTCGGCCGGCACCGCCGGGGCGGGGGCGGCGGCGCGGCCGGCGGTGGGCATCTCGACGGGGAACTCGCGCGCGAAACGGAGCTTGCCCGCGTTGGAGACGCCGATCACGCAGCGGTTGCTCTCGGCGTGAAGGAAGCCGGCCAGGTTGTCCACGGCCTCGGGTGGATGCAGGGAAGCCAGCGCCAGCGGCACGGTCGCCACCCGGGCGGGCGAGATGCCGGCCTCGACCAGCATGTAGATGAGCCGCTTCACCTCGAACTCGGGGACGAACGCGGTCAGGATCTCGTGCCGCTCGACGTTCTGCTCGATCACCTTGCCGAGGAACTCGCCGGTGACGCGCATCTCCCCGACGGGGGTGGTGATCTCCTGGGCGACCTTGCCCCGCAGCAGTTCTTCGCGATTTTCGGGGGCGACCGGGGGAATCGCGTAGATCCGGTGCTCGATGACCGGGCCGGAATAGCTGATGAGCACCCGCTTCGCGACGAAGCCCTTCGAATCGAGGAATTCCTTGAGGAATTTGCCGACGACGTTGGGCTCGCCGCTCGGGCGCTCGGTCGAGGCGGCGTTGGTCACCTGGACCGGCTTGGTGTTCGGGACGAACTCGACCACCCGGATCTCCCGGGCGGCGAACTCGATCGCCAGCATGCGTGCCTTCGTCTGGATCATCGGCTCATTATCTCAGGTAGAGGTCGAGTTGCGACTGGGTGTTTGGAGCGATATAGACGGTCGACTGGGTGGCCTTGAGCGTGTGGCTGTTCGCGAGCCGGACGCCTACCGCCCCCACGGCGTGCAGCCCGGCCGGATACCCGTTCGGGAGGATGCCGGCGGTGAACGGCGGATTCGCCCCGGCGAGGTTGAACACGACGGAAGTCTGCGCACCCGCGGCGGAGGCGAAGTAGAAAGTGACGGTGCCCACCATCTGCGCGAAGCCGGGCTTCTGCGGGTTGCGGACGAACACGCTCGTGTTGTCGTCCCACACGTGGACGTTGATCTGGATGGAACCCAGGGGATTGGTGTAGACGTACGGGTTCGGCGGAATCGGGAGCGTGCACGGCGGGTAGTAGAAGTCGTCGGTCGTGTTTGCCGCCCGGTCGACGCCGTAGCACTGGATCCGGAATCCCGTGGTCCCCGTCGGCACGATGACGTACGGAGTGCCCCAAGGATCGGAAAATGCGCCGTTCGGGTCGAGCATCGAATTGATGTAGGGCCCGTTCCAGCCGTACCGGATGTTCAGCTGCCCGGTGGTCGGGCCGGCCTGGTTCGGCAAACCCTGCGGCTGCCGGACGACGATCTGGTTCAGGCTGGTCGGCAGACGTCCCATTTCTCCGACGAACCCGGTCTTCTGCGCGGTCGGGTCGCCCAGGATCGCGTTGTAGATGGCCTGCATCTCCCGCCTGACCCGGTCCTCCCGGGCGCTGTCGATGAGTTTCGAGGCGAACGGCACCGCCATCGAGGCGAGGATCGAGATGACGGCGATGACGACCACCACCTCGACCAGGGTGAAGCCGGACGCGCCTTTTCCTGTGGTTGTTTTCGCCATCTTCGCTATTTCCCCATCGACCCGACCATTTTATAGAGCGCGAGGAAAAAGGCGAGCGCCGCGCCGAGGACGATGACGGCCAGGATGAGGATCATCAGCGGCTCGAGCACCGCGAACGTCTTCTTGAGCAACTTGGGCACTTCCCGGTCGTAGAACTCGGATACGTTTTCCAGGCACCCGTCGAGGTTGCCCGTGGACTCGCCCGCGGAAATCATGCGGAGCACCATCGGCGGGAATTCGCCCGACTTGCGCAGCGAGACGGAGAGACTGCCCCCCGCCATCAGGTCGTCGCGCGACTCGTGGATGACCCGGGCGATCACCTTGTTGCCGACCAGCTTCTCGACGATGAACAGCGCATGCGTCATCTCGACGCCCGCACGGAAGAGCGAGGCGAGGTAGTGGCAGAACTGGCTGATCTCGATGGCGCGGATCACGTTTCCCATCAGCGGGATCTTGAGCTTCCAGCCGTCGGTCGCAAGGCGCCCCGACTCGGTCTTCCGGTAGTAGCGGTAGGCGAAGACGATCGCGGCGATCGCGAGGACCAGGTAGAAGCCGTAATTCTTGAAGAAGATGCTGATCGCGATGACCACGCGGGTCGGCAGGGGAAGGTCGATGTTGGCGCCCTTGAAGATCATCAGGAAGCGCGGGAAGACGAAGGAGAACAGGATGAAGATGAGGCCTCCGACCGCGGAGAGCAGCGTCGCCGGATAGTAGGTCGCCTGCTTGATCATGCCGGACAGCTCTTCCTGCCAGGTGAGGAACTTGCTCAAGTCCTCGAGCACCGTGTCGAGGTTGCCGGTCGTCTCGCCCGCCCGGAGGATGTTCGAGAAGATCTCGGGAAAGACGCGGGGGTGCAGCGCGAACGAGTCGGAGAGCGTGGCGCCCGACTGCAGGTTGCGCCGGATGTCCTGCAGCACGTCCTTGAACTCGGGATTCTCGGTCTGCTCGGCCAGGTCGCCCAGCGCCGACACGAGCGGCACGCCCGCCCCGATCAGCGTCTTGAAGTGGAAGGTGAACTGGATGAGGTCCTCGCGCTTGATCTTCTTGCGGAAGGCGCCGCCCGTGCCGTCTCCCGCACGCTCCTTGGCCTTGACCAGGTAAAGCGACATGCCGGCGAGCGCGGTTCGAAGGCCGTTTTCGTCGGGCGCCATGAGCGCGCCCTGCACCTTCTTGCCGTAATCGTCGATCGCCTCGTAGGCGTAGCGCGGCATCGGCTAGGAAGTCCTGAGCGCTTCTTCGAGCGTGGTGCGGCCCGCGAGCGCCTTGCCGATCGCGTCGCGGCGCATCGTGATCATGCCCTCGCGCACGGCGATTTCCTGGATCTCGGAACTGTTGCACTGCTTCATCACGAGCTGCGTGATATCGGGAGATACCTCGAGGATCTCGTGGATGCCGACGCGCCCCTTGTACCCGGTCTTTCCGCACGTGTCGCACCCCTCCCCCATGAGGAAGGTCGCGGATGCGAGTTCGGCGGAGGAGAGCTGCGCCCGTTCGATCGCATCGGCGGTGGGGACATAGGGCACCCGGCAAGCGGAACAACTGGTGCGCATCAGGAGCTGCCCGATGACCGCCCGCAGCGACGACGTGACGAGGAACGGCTCCTGCCCCATGTTGACGAGGCGCGGGATGGCGCCCGAGGCGTCATTGGTGTGCAGCGTCGAGAAGACGAGGTGGCCCGTAAGCGCCGAGCGGATCGCCAGTTCGGCCG
>JANXQJ010000207.1 GCA_025356865.1 Deltaproteobacteria bacterium
CCACCACCGCCCGCCGGAAACCGGCCATGGCCTCCATGAGCCGGATACCGCCGGTGTGCAGCTCGGTCACGGTCAGATCCGCGCGCGGCCCCAGGCGCTCCGCCACGGCCAGGGCGACCGCGATGCCGACGCCATCATCGGAGAGCAGCCGGTTCCCCATCCCTATGATAACAGTCCCCGCGCTCATGCCTTCCTCCGCATCTCGCGCAGCAGGCCGCCCTGGCTGTCGCGCACCGAAACGGTGAGCGGCATCTTGCCGGGCAGAAAGTGGGTGGCGCAGGACAGACAGGGGTCGTAGAGCCGGAAGGCCATTTCCACCCGGTTCAGGATCGACTCGTCCGGGGCGTGGCTCGCGATGAGCTGCTGCGCGGCGCGCTTTATCGACATGGACATGGGGGCGTAGTTGTTGGTGGTGCCGACGATCATGTTGACCCGGGTCAGCACCCCCCTCTCGTCGGTGACGAAATGGTGGGTCAGCGTCCCGCGCGGCGCCTCGACGCTACCGACCCCCTCGCCGACGAAGCGGGAAGGGTCCGGGATGTTGCGGGTCTCGGGGGAGGTGATTTCCGGATCCAGCGCCAGTTCCAGCATGCGCTCGGAGGCGTAGAGCAGCTCGATGAGCCGCGCCCAGTGCGTCGCCAGGCGGTGGTGGATGGGCGCATACCGCCGCGCGCTCACCTTGGCGCACCCGAACGTGGTGTACATCCGCTCGTAGTGCTCCTGCGCACGCGGCGTCGGCATTCCCTCGCTCACGTTCAACCGCGTCAGCGGCGTGGCGGCATACACGCCACTGTCGTTCCCGTCCTCGAAGCCCTTCCACCCGACCTGCTTGAGGTACGGATACTTGAGGTAGCTGTACGGCAGCACCGTTTCCGCCAGGTGCTCCGCGTAGTCCTTCGGCGCGTACTGCACGAACTCCGCGCCGTCGGGGTCCACCACGCGCACCTGGCCGTCGTAGAAGTTGAGCTGCCCGTTGGCGTCCACCGTTCCCATGGAGTAGGTGCGATGCCGGTAGATGTCCGAGAGGATGAGCTCCACGTACCCCGAGTTCTTCAGCACCAGGTCGTCGAAGGCCTGCAGGCTGAACAGCGCGAACTCGATGTTCTCGCGTGCCGTCTGTTCAATGAGCAGCCGTTCGTCCGCCGAGATGGACTTGCTCCAGCCGCCGGGCAGCCCGGCCGTCGGATGCACCGCACGTCCGCCGAGCATCTTGATGATGTGATGGTTGCGCGCACGGCAGGCGATGACCGTCTTGCCGATCTCCACGCCCACCTTGCTGATCACGCCCAGGATGTTGCGCTCCGACGCGGGCGCGTCGGGACCCACGATGAAATCCGGCCCGCCCAGGGCGTAGAAGTGCGTGGTATGGTCCGTGGCGTAGAACGCGCTGTAGAAGAGCTCGCGAATCTTCTTCGCCGCGGAGGGCGGCTCCACGCCGAACACCGCGTCCAGCGCCTTGGTGGCCGCCATGTGGTGCGCCTCGGGACACACGCCGCAGATGCGGTTCGTGATGTTGGGCATGTCCTCGGCCTTGCGCCCTAGGCAGAACTGCTCGAAGCCGCGGAGTTCGGGCACCTGGAAGTACGTCTGCTCCACATCGCCGTCGTCATTCAGGAAGATCTCGATCTTGCCGTGGCCCTCGAGCCGCGTGATCGGATCGATCGTGATGCGCTTGGTCATCGGGCCGTGCTCTCCGCGGTGGTCGCTTGGGTGGCGGCGTTCGCCGTGGCCAGGCCGCCCTGCATGAGCGAGCCCCCCAGGCTGAACTTGTAGAGCGTCCCTGCCAGGTCGGGGATGGTGTCCAGCACCTCGGCGATGTGCGCCGCCACCCGGGCCTCGCCCATGTCCTTCATGGGCTGCACATCGATGATGGCGCCCAGCGCGCCGATCATCTTCGCGCCCTGGTCGCGCACGCCCTCCGGCGGCCCGTAGCACCCGATGCAGGGCATGTTCACGTCGGGGCAGAGTCCGCCGCAGCCGCTGCGCGTGGCGATGCCCATGCACACGATCCCCTGCTCCAGCAGGCACTGCGTGCGGTCGGGGATGATCTCCCACGTGCGGTGGAAGCGCGACACCAGCTTCTCCTCCTTCACGCGCTTGCAGTCGTCGCACACCGTCTTGTCGCCGGCGCCCAGCACGCTTCCCTTGGGCGGAAGCGGCTTGCCGGCAATGACGTGCGCGATCACCGCCCAGATCTGCGCCGACTCCGGCGGACACCCCGGGATCACGTAGTCCACGTCCACCGCGGAGGCGAGCGTTCCCACCGTGCGCTCGAACACCGGAAGCGTCAGATCGCCCTCCGGCACCGTCGTCGTGGGCCCGGGCACCACGTGGACCGCGTTGTCGAGCGTCGGCCCGCTGCCGTAGACGGTCTCCATCAACGCCTCGCGCGTGGTCAGGTTGGCAAGGGCGGGAATGCAGCCGCCGCTCGCGCAACTCCCGAAGGCCACCAAGAGCGTGGACTTGCGACGTAGCAGGTGCGCCATCTCAATGTTCTCCGACGTGCGCAGCGCGCCGTTGAAGAACGTGATGAGCATCTCGCCGTCGTCCATCGCCTCGATGTCGTGCCGCTTGGTGTCGAGCAGGCACGGGCAGAAGACGAAGTCGAAATTGTCCGCCAGCTCGAGCAGATGCTCGTGGATGTTGACCAGGGCGATTTCACATCCGCCGCACGATGACGCCCAGTACATGCTGATCTTCGGTTTTGCTGCCATCCGGCCCCCCTTAATCACGCGCGTGCGCCACGCCCACCGGCGCTTGGATGTCCCCTATTGTCGGCTTATTGCAGCGCACACTTCACTGCGTGCGCCGCCCGCCGCATTCGTCCGGCGACGATACCATCTCAGCGCATCGCGGATGGTCGGCAATTGCTCTCAATCGCTGTATCACAACGGCCGACACTGGTGTCCACGCGGAACCCGGTCAGCCGGTTCGCGACACCTGCGACGCGTCGGCAAACGGCGGCACCCCATGAACGAAGATGAGCCGTACCGGGCGCGAGAAGTGCTCCGCCAGCTCGTGCTCCGACGCGACGAACCGTAAGGGCGCGTGCGGCGCGATGGCATCGCGCAACCGGACCTTCATGGCCACATGGTCAACCAGCACCA
>JANXQJ010000025.1 GCA_025356865.1 Deltaproteobacteria bacterium
CAAGCCGGGCGACATCGTGCGGGCGTGCGTCACGTCGTCGCGGGAGTGGGACCTTCGGGCCCGGATAATGGGGTAAGTCCCCCGTCCTGCCCGGTGATGCCTGAAAGCCGTTGACAGCAGGGGATCTCGGCGTATACTTACGCTTTTTCAATTCGGTTCGGGGGATGGCGGCGTATGAAGACGATCAAGGACATGCTCATGGAAATGCGGGAGGAACTCGTGCTCGAGATCGCCCGCCGGTCCAAGGCCACCACCGAGGGCGCGCAGCAGGATATCGGCGACATCGTCGATTCGGTCTCCGAAGAACGCACCCGCGAACTCGAGATGATCCTGACCGACCGTGAGAAGAAGAAGCTCCTCCAGATCGACGAGGCGCTCGAGCGGATCGAGGACAGTTCCTACGGCCTTTGCGAGGAGTGCGACGTCAAGATTCCCAAGGCGCGTCTCAAGGTCGTGCCGTTCGCGAAATATTGCGTCGAATGCCAGGAGAAGATGGAGCGCGAAGAGAAGTACCTGCGCGAAGAGTCCGAAGACGGCGTTCGCAAGTCGGCGGCCGGCGAGGGCGAAGAATAGGGGAACCGTTGTCAGCTGCAACACTTCGATCCACCGGCACTCGCTCAGACCCCAATCCCGCCTCCGCTACGGGTCCGTCGGCATCCTTGACGGGTTACGAACCAGCGCTCGGTACCGGGCGACGGCCCGGTTGTGTTCCTCGAGCGTCCTTGAAAAGGCGTGCGTCCCGTCGGCGCGCGCCACGAAATACAGGTAATCCGCCTTCGCGGGGTTGAGGGCCGCCTCGATCGCCGCCATCCCCGGGTTGGCGATGGGGCCGGGCGGCAGTCCCGGCGTGGTGTAGGTGTTATAGGGCGATGCGGTCTGCAGCGCCTTTCTCGTGATCTCCTTCCCGAACAGCCTGTGGCCGTAGATGACCGTCGGGTCCATCTGCAGCGGCATCCCGAGCGCCAGCCGTCTCCGGATGATCGCCGAGACGAGCGGCTTTTCCTGCGGTGCGGCCGTCTCTTTCTCGATGATCGAGGCGATGGTCAGGATTTGCGTCACCGAGTATCCCTGCTTCCTCGCCGTTTCCGACATCGCCGCCGTGAACCGTTTCCGGAATTCCCGGTGCAGGATCCCGAGGATCTCGACGGGGGTCTGCTCCTTGACGAACTGGTACGTTTCCGGGAACAGGTACCCTTCGGCCGACGGGGCGTCGATCTCCATCCCGAGCAGGAGCGTCCGGTCGCGCGCGGTGGCCAGGAACGCCTCTTCCGTCGACAGGTTCTTCGCGGAGAGGAGTTTTGCGATGTCGAACAGGTTGGCCCCGGGCGGGATGGTGATCGAATATTTCGTCACGTCGCCGTCGACCAGCTTTCGCCAGACGTCGATCGGCGCGAGCGGGGCCTCGAAGGTGTATTCCCCGAAATGCAGCTTGCGCCCGCTCCGGGTGGCGAGCACGAGCAGGCGGAATGCGAACGGGTGCCGAAGGACGCCGCCGCCCCTCAGCAGCCGGACAGCGGTCGCCGAGTTGCTCCCCTTGGGGATGACCACGACGCGCGGGGTCGTCCAGCCCGCGGCGGTCGGGGTCGAGACGAGCTGCAGCCCGATGACCGCGATGAACGCCGCCACGGCGGCCAGGGTCCATCCGAGCAACTTTCCGGCTGATCGGCTCATCCGCGATTCCGGAGGTCGAGCACGCCCTGGAGGATGAAGACGGCCGACATGCTGTCGCGCACTTCCTTCCGCTTTTCCCGGCGAACGCCCGCATCGATGAGCGTGCGCTCGGCCTGGGCGGTCGTGAACCGCTCGTCCCACATCTCGAACGGGAGCCCGGTCGCCTCCTGGAGCTTGCCGGCGAACCGGCGCACCATTGCGGCCATCTTCCCCTCGTTGCCGTCCTCGTGGAGCGGCAGCCCGAACACGAAGCCGACCGCCTCGTAATGGCGGGCCATCGAGGCGATCGTCTCGACATCCTTCCGGTCGCCCTCCCGCTTGATCGCCGGCAGCGGTTGCGCCGAGATGCCGAGCGGGTCGGAGACCGCCACCCCCATCCGCTTGCTGCCGTAATCGAAGCCGATCAGCCGTCCCTTCAACTCGCCCAAATGGTCATTCCTCCGGTGGGAGAGTGTACGTGCCCGCCGCCGCCCCCGTCAACCGGTGTCGCGGCGCGCGCGGGTGTGGATTGACGCGGGTGCCTCTGTTCTGTATTCCTAATATTGGAACGAGCGTAGAGGGCCCGGCGGAAGAGGTGGCGGATGGAACAGGTCGAACTGATCGAAGGCGCGTTGCGGAAGATGATGGCCGACCCTTCCCCCGGGGTGCGTGAGGCCGCGTCGGGGGCATACGACGCCGTACGCGCGCGCCGGTCGGTCGACGGCTTCCTTCAGGAACTCCGCACCGGAACGGTCGAGGAGCGGATCCGCATCGTATTTTCCGCCGGGATCATCGGTGGGCAGGAGGGAATCGGGTTGCTGCTGGCCGCACTGGCGGATCCGGATGCCGAGGTCCGGGCCGTCGCATCGCGCGAACTGTCGGCCCACACGACCGTTCCGGTCCTCAAGGCCATCGTCGACCGGTTGCCGAAGGAAAAGGGCGTGGTGCTGGCCAACCTCGTCGAGACGCTCGGGATTTCCCGGCGCAGGGAACTGGCGCCGGTCATCGAGCGGTTTCTTTCGGATCCGGATCCCGAGGTGAAGGGGAAGGCGATCGTCGCCTATGCGCGCACGGCCGAGGGACCTTGGGCGCTGCTGTTGCAAAATGTCGCGGCCGCCAACGAGACGGTGCGGGCCGCAACCGCCCGCGCACTGGGGGAGTGGAGCGGCGGGGTCCCGCCGAAACCTGCGAATCCGGTCGAGGTCAAAAGCTAACCCGCGACGGTGTTGAGATAGGAACCGGCGGCCGCGTACGGGAACAGGAGCGGATTGACCGCCGCCGTCACGGTCCGACCGGCGCCCGGCCCGCCCTGCCCCAGGTCGATATCGACCTCTTCGGGCCTGAGCATCGGTTTCCCTTCCCGTTCGAACAGCACCGCCACCCGGCGCGGCGCCTTCACCCCTTCGGCCGTCGCCGTGACTACGCCCACCTCCATCGTGTTGAGCCGCACCATCGTGCCGACGGGGAAATCTCCGAGCGCCTTTCGCAACTGCCCGACCACCTGCGGGTTCAGCGATTTTCCGGCCTCGGATTCCATCAGAAGCAGCGCGCCTGCCGGCGTGCGCGGCGCCTGGTAGCACCGCATGGTGGTCAAGGCGTCGTAGCAGTCGGCCACCGAGATGATCCCGGTGTGCTGGTGCAGCCGGTAGCCGGCTTCCGTCTTCGGATAGCCCGTCCGGTCGTGCCGCATGTGGTGCTCCCGGATCATGAACGCGGCGGTGTTGGGGATGTCGGACATCTTTTGGGCGAGGACGAACCCTTCTTCCGGATGCTTTTTGATCTCTTCGAATTCGTCGGCGGTCAGTGATCCGGGTTTCCGGATGAGGTCGAGCGCCAGCTGCGTCTTGCCTACGTCGTGCAACAACCCGGACACGCCCACCTCGACCATCGCCTCCTCGCCGATCTCGAGCTCCCCGGCAAGGGTCAGCGCCAGCACCGCGACGTTGACCGAATGGTTGAAGGTATATTCGTCGAAATTCTTGATGAGGGTCAGCGCAAGGAGCGCATCGCGGTTCCGCGTCAGCATGCCGCCCATATCGGTGACCACGCGAACGGTGTCGGTGCCGGAAGGGATGCGGCCGCTCCGGATTTCCTGAAGCACCGACGAGACGACCGATACCGCATTGGCGTAGATCGTGCGGGCGACCGCGTGATCGTCGTCGCTTTCCGGATCGGTCTGCTTGACCCGGATGCGGGTGACGCCGAGCGCCACAAGTCTGTCCCGGATCTCTTCCGGAGAGAGCCCCTCCGCCTTGGTTTCGTGGAGGAAGCGGACGAACAGGTCGATGTCCTCGAGGGAGAGCCCCCGTTCGAAGATGAGGGCGGGAACGCCGATCCGGATCAGGCGGTCCATGAAGAACTCGAGCGAAGAAGTGAGCGTGAAGACGGGCACGCCTTCGAGTACCAGCGTGCCGTCGGACACGGCCAGCGCGAGTTCCGTGCAATCGTCGAAAAAGGGGACAATGAGGTCAAGGCACTGCTCGACCGGTTTGCGGACCAGCGGGTGGGCGGAAGGGTAGAGTCCCCTGTTTTTCAGGGAGACGCCCATGGACTTGATGATCTCGGCGACGGCCTGTTCCTGTTTCTTGCGATCCATGCCGCCCCCCCCCATCGCGGGCTACGGTTCGTATCGGCGCAACAGTCGTTTCGCCTCGATCCGGAGCGGCTCGTCTTCGTCGGTCAGGAAACGGCGCAGCATCTCTTTCGCCCGGTCGCTGCTGACCTTTGAGATGGCACGCAGCGCATGCATCTTCATTTCGCGGAAGCGCCGCGACTGCCAGAACACCTTCATCCGGACGATTTCGTCGAGCGCGGTCAGCGCCTCTTCGGTCCCGATTGACCGGAGCGAGTCGATGGCTTCGTGCGCGAACCGGAAATGCGGGTAGAAAACGTTCTTCCGGACCGCTCGGCGATAGAGCGCCAGCACGGACTCGGGTTCTTTCTTCGCCGACAGCGCCGCGACCGCGGTCAGCGCCACCGATTCCTCGGCGTGAAAGCACAGTTCTCCGAGCGCCGAAACGGCAAACGGGTGATCGAGTCGCGAGAGCGCCTTGATGGCTTCCTTCTTGACGCGGATGTCGGGGTGCGAAAGGGTGCCGGCGACATGCGGGGCGAGGTCGGGCATCCCCATGCTGGCGAGGATGGTGACCATGTTCCGGACGATGTACCACTGGGAGTCGGTCAGGTTTTCAAGGATGACGGGAATGGCCGGCCGGCCGATCTTCGCGACGATCTCGACGATGCTCTTCCGGACGAGCAGGTCTTCCTCGGTCGAGAGGGCGTCGAGCAGCGGACGGACCGAACGTTCCTGCAGGAGCGTGAGAATCCCCTCGGCCTCCTGGCGATCGCCCCGGGACTTGTCCCGCAGCGCGAACAGGTAGTGGGACACCATCTCGTCCGTGGCCATTTCCTTGATGCCGCGGCCCGCCAGTTCGGAAATCTCGGTGCTTTCGCCAGGCGGTTGGGTGACGTGGCGCAGAAAGAGGCTGAAGGCGCGCGTGGTGTATTCGATCTTCCGGTCGGAACGCTCTTCGGAGAGCAACTTCGAAAGCGAGACGATGAGGGTGCGATAACCCGATGGGCTCGCTTCCCGCGATAGTTTGTCGAGCAATCCGTCGAAGGTCTCCGGTTCGGGTTCGATCCCCTCTGCCGTGAAGAGCGAGTCGATGATCGAGCGGGCGCGGGCGTCTTCGTCGAGTGCCTCGTCTTCCCCCCGCTCCTTCTTGAGAAGTTCTGTCATCCCCTCGTAATCGACCTTGTTGACCCAGATGTGCGCGATGCCTTCATGCGGCAATATGCTTTCGAGCCCTCCCTGGTCCTCGATCGTCTGGGGATCGCGACCCAGGACGGTCAGGAAGGCGAACAACTCGCTCTCTTTCATTCCGGGCAGGAAGTAGAGTTTGCTGACGCGGCGCAGATAAAGATCGCGGTTGAAATCGACGAGCGCCTTGTTGGGGTTTGGAACGGCCGTGTTGTCGCAGGTCAGGCTGTTTTTCATGACGACGACCTCGAGCCCGGAAGAGGGAAGCGGGATCCCTTCGAGCAGCGAGACGATGCGGCTGACGAGTTGTATGAGCGAAGGATGCCCGGGCGGGTAGAACGCGACTCCCTTGAGGCCCTTCGCCAGTTCGGCGAGGGCGACCGAGACCTTGAACAGATGTGCGCTTTCCGGTACGCCGGTCATAAAGTTACGTCACGGAGAGGGCAAAAAAGGTATTATTTACCATAACTTTCTATTTTACGGTGGGCGGTTGGCAAGTCAATCCTTTTCCGGCGGAGGGGATATCCTGGCGGACGGGTCGCGCAGTCCGGTCGAAGAACTGGCGAGGCGGTTGCGGGCTTCGCACGGCAGGCTTGCCGTGGCGGAGTCGTGCACCGGCGGGATGCTGTCGGCGGCGCTCACTTCGGCGGCGGGAAGTTCGGATTACTTCCTCGGCGGCGTGGTGGCCTACCACAATTCGGCGAAGACGGCGCTGCTCGGCGTCCCCGAGTCGTTGATCGCATCGGAAGGTGCGGTCAGCGCGGCCGTGGCGCTCTCGATGGCCGAGGGTGCGCGGGAGCGGTTCGGGGCGGAGGTCGGCGTGGGGATCACCGGGATCGCGGGGCCGGGGGGCGGAATGCTCGGGAAGCCGGTGGGCACCGTCTGGGTGGCCCTGAGCCTGGCCCGCATTTCGGGTCCGGTCCGCACTTCGCACTGCCTGAACCTTCCCGGTGACCGGAGGCAGGTCCGGGAAGCGGCGGTCGAGCAGGCGCTCCGGCTGCTGGTCGAACTGCTCGCCTGATCGCGACCGATCCGCGCTCAACAGGGTCGTCTCCTGTTTTGCGATACTACGCTTCGATGCTTGAGGGGCAGGCGCATTTCCTTGCGCCGCGCGCCGTGCGTCCTGCGGACCGATTTTCCCCGAATCGCTTGAATTGGCCAGGGCGTTGCAACACAATATGAGACCCAAGATGAAAAAGGAGATGACAACAATGGCAATCGACCCCAACCGCCGCAAGGCGCTCGACATGGCGCTTTCCGCGATCGAAAAAAACTACGGCAAGGGCGCGATCATGCGCCTTGGCAGCGACGAACCGGTCAAGGACGTCCAGGTCATCCCGACCGGCGCCATCTCGCTCGACATCGCGCTTGGCACCGGCGGCGTTCCGCGTGGGCGCGTCATCGAGATCTACGGGCCCGAGTCTTCCGGCAAGACGACCCTTGCCCTCCACATCGCGGCGCAGGCCCAGAAACTGGGCGGCGTAGTCGGCTACATCGACGCCGAGCACGCGCTCGACCTCTCCTACGCCCGCAAACTGGGCCTCAGCACCGAAGACCTGCTCATCTCCCAGCCCGACAACGGCGAGCAGGCGCTCGAGATCGCCGACATGCTGGTGCGGTCCGGGGCGATCGACGTCCTGGTCATCGATTCGGTCGCGGCGCTCGTCCCCAAGGCCGAGATCGAGGGCGAGATGGGCGACACCCACGTGGGGCTCCAGGCGCGCCTCATGTCCCAGGCCCTCCGCAAGCTCACCGGCAATATCGCCAAGTCCCAGACGGCGGTCATCTTCATCAACCAGATCCGGATGAAGATCGGCGTCATGTTCGGCAGTCCCGAAACCACCAGCGGCGGCAATGCGCTCAAGTTCTACGCCACCGTCCGGATGGATATCCGGCGGATCGCCCAGATCAAGAAAGACGAAGAGATCATCGGCGGCCGGACCCGGGTCAAGGTGGTCAAGAACAAGCTGGCGCCGCCGTTCCGCGAGGCCGAGTTCGACATCCTCTACGGCGAGGGCATCTCGCGCGAGGGCGACATCCTCGACCTGGGCGTCGAGAAGGGGTTCGTCGAGAAAAGTGGCGCATGGTACTCTGTCAACGGCGAGCGGGTGGGGCAGGGGCGCGAGAATGCGCGCATCTTCCTCAAGGAACACCCCGATATGACCGACGAGCTGGGCCGAAAGATCCTGGCCGACTTCGGCATCGGGGCCGTCGCGCCGATAACCGACGAAAAGGGTTAGGTGCTGTGGAACTGAACGAAATCCTGAACGCGGCGTCCAAGTACGGCGCGTCCGACGTCCACATCAAGGTCGGGCGCCCGCCGACGCTGCGCATCAACGGCAAGCTGGTGCCGCTCAAGACGCCCGAACCGCTCAGCGGCAAGCACGTCGAGGCGATGCTCGGTCTGATCCTCGCACCGGCGCAGCGCGAGCGGTTCGAGAACCAGTTCGAGATCGACTGCGCCTACAGCGTTCCCGGGCTCGGTCGTTTCCGCGTCAACGCGTTCCGGCAACGTGGAACGGTCGGACTCGTCATGCGGCTCATCCCCACCGGCGTCAAGTCGTTCGGCGAGCTGTGCCTGCCCAAGGTGATGGAAAAGATCGCCCTCGAAAACCGGGGCCTTATCCTCTGCACCGGCACCACGGGGTCCGGCAAGTCGACCACCCTCGCGTCGATGGTCGAATACATCAACCAGAACCGTTCCTGCCACATCATGACCATCGAGGACCCGATCGAGTTCCTGCTGCGAGACGGCAAATCGATCATCAACCAGCGCGAGCTCGGCGTCGACACGATGTCCTACTCCGCGTCGCTCAAGGCCGCGCTGCGGCAGGATCCCGACGTCATCCTGGTCGGCGAGATGCGCGATCTCGAGACGATCGAAACCGCGCTGACCGCGGCCGAGACCGGCCACCTCGTCTTCTCCACGCTGCACACGCTCGACGCGGGCGAGACGATCCACCGGGTGGTCTCCGCCTTCCCGCCGTTCCAGCAGAAGCAGATCCGGCTGCAGCTCGGCGCCGTGCTCAAGGCGGTCATCTCGCAGCGACTCGTCCCGAAGGCCGATGGGGCCGGCCGCGTACCCGCGGTCGAGATTCTCATCAACACCGCCCGCGTCCGCGAATACATCGAAGACAAGGACAAGACCCGCAAGATCCGCGAGGCGATCTCTCAAGGGTTCGTGAGCTACGGCATGCAGACGTTCGACCAGTCGCTGATGGGGCTGCTCAAGGAAGGCCTCATCACGTTCGACGAGGCGATGCGCCAGGCGTCCAATCCCGACGACTTCTCGCTCCGGTTCAGCGGCATCTCCTCGACATCCGACGCTTCGTGGGACGACTTTGACCAAAAGAAAGAGCCTGAAAAATAAGGAGGGCGGTGGCGCCGGGTCTCCCGGCGGGCCGATGGCCGTGGCGCTGCGGATGCTGTCGCGATGTGCGGTCAGCGAAGCCGAGTTGCTCCGTCGCCTCTCCGAAAAGGGATTCAACCGTCCCGATTCCGAGGCCGCGGTATCGAGATTGCGCGAGTTGGGGCTGGCCGACGACCGCAAGCTGTGCGAAGGGCTCGTCCGCGTCTACCGAGAGTCCCGCCGGTACGGCCGCGCCAAGATCTTGATGGCACTTCGCAGGCGTCTCGTTCCCCCCGACATCATCGAGGACGTGGTCCGGGGCATGTCGGGCGGCGACGAAGAAATCCTGGCCGCGTCGGCCGCGCTCTCCAAGAAATTCCGCGAGGGCATTCCGCCCGGGCGCGAAGGGACCGCGAAGGCGTTCCGCTTCCTGGCCTCGCGCGGATTTTCCATCGAGACGTGCCGCAGGGCGCTAGGCAAACGATCCGACGAAACCGAACAAACCGAAGGAGACGCATAGATGAGCCAGACGGGCGCCCAGCTTCGCAGCGCATTCCTGTCTTATTTCGAACGGAACGGCCACAAGATCATGCCCAGTTCGTCGCTGTTGCCCAGCAACGACCCGACGCTGCTCTTCGCCAACTCGGGCATGGTGCAGTTCAAGGATTATTTCCTCGGACAGCAGATCCCCGAGCACCGCCGGGTGACGACCGCGCAACGGTGCCTCCGCGTCAGCGGCAAGCACAACGACCTCGAAAACGTCGGCTATACGGCGCGCCACCACACGCTTTTCGAAATGCTCGGCAACTTCTCCTTCGGCGACTACTTCAAAAAAGATGCGATCCATTTCGGCTGGACCTTCCTCACGAAAGAGGTCGGGCTCGACGCAGGACGGATGACCGTCTCGGTGTTCCGCGAAGACGACGAGGCGTACGACATCTGGCACAAGACGATGGGGCTCCCCGCTTCGCAACTCGTCCGCTTCGACGAGAAGGACAATTTCTGGACGATGGGTCCCACCGGCCCTTGCGGGCCTTGCTCCGAGATCCTCTACGACCAGGGCGAGGGGGTCGGTTGCGGCAAGCCGGGCTGCACCGTGGGGTGCGACTGCGACCGTTTCCTCGAAATCTGGAACCTCGTCTTCATGCAGTTCAACCAGGACGAGCACGGCGTCAAGACGCCGCTTCCCAAGCCCAGCATCGACACCGGCATGGGGCTCGAACGGCTCGCCGGCGTCGTCCAGGGGGTCACGAGCAACTACGACACCGACCTGTTCCGTCCGCTGATCGAGAAGGTCGCGCATCTCTCCGGTCGTCTCTACGGCGACCAGCAGCCGCACGACGCCTCCATGCGCGTCATCGCCGACCACGCCCGCGCCACCGCCTTCCTCATCGCCGACGGCGTGCTTCCTTCCAACGAAGGTCGCGGCTATGTGCTTCGCCGCATCATGCGACGCGCGCTGCGCCACGGCAAGAAGATCGGCTTCACCGGGCCCTTCCTCCACCAGATTGCCACCGAGGTCGTCAAGGAATTCGGCCCGGCCTATCCCGGGCTGGGGCAGAGCGCCTCCTTCATAGACACGGTCACCGTGCAGGAAGAGAAACGGTTCCTCGAGACGCTCGATGCGGGGCTCAAGATGGTCGAGGACGAATTCTCCCGGATGCAGTCGTCCGGCCGCACCGTCTTCGCGGGCGAGGTCGCATTCAAACTCTACGACACTTACGGTTTTCCGGCCGACCTCACCGGCGACCTGTGCCGCGAACGCAGCGCCACGCTCGACGAGGCGGGCTTCGAAACCGAGATGGAAAAGCAGCGGGCCCAGTCCCGCGCCTCGTGGAAAGGCGGCGAGGTCGGTGTTTCCGATGCCGTTGCGACCGAACTTTCCGGGTCCGGCATCTCGGCCGACTTCGTCGGCTACGACCGTCTTGCAGCCTCGGGCAAGGTAAAGGCCCTCTTCAAGGGAGGCGTGCGTGTCCCCTCCGCATCCGGAGGGGATGAGGTCGACCTGGTCGTCGATGTCACCCCGTTCTACGGCGAGGGGGGCGGACAGGTCGGCGACACCGGCACGGGCGCGGGCGAAAACGGCCTGAGGTTCGACGTCGTTGCCACGCGCCGCCCCACGCCCGATCTCGTCGTCCACCGGATCATGGTTCTCGACGGATCCGTCAAGACGGATGATGCCGTCGACCTGCTGGTCGACGAACCGTTGCGCCGCCGCACCCAGGCCAACCACACTGCGACGCACCTGCTCCAGGCCGCTATGCGGAAAGTGCTGGGCACGCACGTCAAGCAGGCCGGTTCGTTCGTCAGTTCCGACAAGCTTCGCTTCGACTTCAATCACTTCGAAGGCGTCCCGTCCGAAGCGCTCGCGACGATCGAGGACGCGGTCAACGAGGCGATCTTTGCCGCCCGTCCCGTCACCGGCGAATTTCTCGCGTACGACGCCGCGGTCGCCGCGGGGGCGATGGCGTTCTTCGGCGACAAATACGGCGACGTCGTCCGGATGGTCACCGTTCCCGGCGTCAGCCGCGAACTGTGCGGCGGCACCCACGTCCGCAACACCAGCGAAATCGGCCTCTTCCGCATTACGTCCGAGACCGCGTTGGCCGCCGGCGTCCGCCGGATCGAGGCAATGACCGGAGCGAGCGCCTTCCTCCACCTGCGCACCGAGGCGGAACTCCTTCACGGCCTTGCCCGCGAACTCAAGGTCGGTCCGTCCGACGTTCCCGATCGTGTCCAGAAACTTGCGATGCAGATCAAGTCGCTCGAAAAGGAACTCGCCGAAGCCAAACGTCGCGTCGCCAAGGATTTCGTCGGCGAACTGCTCGGCCAGGCGATCGATATTGGCGGCATCCAGATCGTATCGGCCCAGGTCGAGCCGATGGACGCCGCCGTCCTGCGCGAACTGGCCGATGCCGTCAAGGGCAAGCTCAAGAGCGGCCTGCTGCTGCTCGCCACCGTCCAGGAAGGCCGCTGCTCGCTCATCGCCGGCGTCACCCAGGACCTCGTCGGGAAATACTCCGCCAACGACATAGTCAAGAAGGCGGCCGCCTTCGTCGGCGGCGGCGGCGGCGGACGCAAGGATATGGCACAGGCCGGCGGCGGCAACCTCGACGGCCTCCAGCAGGCGCTCGACTCCCTCAAGGAGTGGCCCGCGGCTCAGTAGCGGTTGCAGAACGCCCTGGCTAAATCGGGGGTGCGGGACGAGGTCCCGCGCCCCCGTCGCGTCTCCAAACCCCCGATCCGATTCTTTCCCACCCCTACTATCTCGCCCCAGTTCAGCTCGACTCCGTTCTCCACCCAGACCCTTTATTCCCCCCGACCAGGGGTCCGCTTTCGCCCCCGATTCTGCGCAGGGCTCGGCAACTGTCCCCGATTGTGATTCCGCGTTCAACCCGACTTTCGTCGCCGGTCACGTTCTCCATTCCCTTTTTCGACCCGATATCCCCATCGCGTATTCCGGGTCGGTCCGCCCCTTGCATCCTCCCGGGCATTCCACCTCCCGGGAGGACCCTGCATGTCGCGTCGCCTCACCGAATCGCTTCGTCCCGCCGCACCGCCTCGTCGCTTCGAGTCGACGTTCGCCCTTTCCATGCCCCGGGCGACCGCGCATGCCTATCGCATTGAAGCCGGGACCCTACGGTTCCAAAATGAAACCGGAACGATTTCACCACCCGACCGGAGGTCCGCCGTGCCCGGCATCACCATCAAGAACGTGCCCCCCGACCTGCTCGAGGCGCTCATGGAACTCGCCGCCGAGCACCACCGAAGTCTCAACGGCGAGGTTATCATCGCGCTGCGCCGCGCCGTGCTCGCGCGGTCCGGCTCATGACGACCGCCGAGCCGCTCTTGAGCGGACACGAGCACGACGTCGCATCCGCAGCCGTCATCAACCTCGCGCCCGCCTCCGGCTGCATCGCCTACGACAGCGAATTTGTCGCGCTCGCCTGGCGCTCGACGTTCCGCCGGTCACCATCGACCGGAAAGTCCTTCGCACATTCCCTTCGGTCGCGGTCTCGCTATTCAAAGTTCCTGGAGGTCCGACTCCTCCGCCGGCTCAGTCGTCGGCGGGCGACCGCACAGCAAGTCCGGGCCGGTTCAGCACGTGCGTGTAGATCATCGTTGTCTGCACGTCGCTGTGCCCCAACAGTTCCTGCACGGTTCTGATATCGGCCCCCGACTCCAGCAGGTGCGTCGCGAAACTGTGCCGAAAAGTATGGCACCCGACCTGCTTGTCGATCCCCGCCGCTTTCGCGGCCAGCTTGACGGCCCGCTGAATCACCGTCTCGTGGAGATGATGTCGCCGTATGCCACCGATGCCGGGATCCACGCAAAGGCGTGTCGCGGGGAATATGTACTGCCATCCCCATTCCTTGGGGGCATTCGGCCACTTCCGCTCGAGGGCGAGGGGAAAAGTGGCGCCGGCGTACTCCTTCCGGATATCCATGTCGTGGAGTTTCCGCGTCGCCGCCATCTGCTCACGCAGTTCGTCGCACCAGCGATCCGGCAAGACCGTCAACCGGTCCTTCTGTCCCTTGCCGTCATGGACCATGATCTGGTGCCGCTCGAAGTCGATGTCCTTAACGCGCAGACGCATCGCTTCAAGGAGACGCAACCCGGCGCCGTACATCAGCGCCGCCGGTAGCCGGCAATCCCGGGGAAGCGCATCGAGCAGCCGCCTCACCTCGCTTCGCGAAAGCACGACCGGAATCTTCCGGGGGCGTTTCGACCGCCGGAATTCGCCGATCTGCTCAAGCGGGATCCCGAGCGCATGACGAAAGAAAAAGACCAAGGCATTCAGCGCCTGCGATTGCGTCGCCGCGGCCACGTTCCCCACGACCACCAACCGCTCGAGGAAAGCCCGGACCGAGTCCTCACCCTGCGGCATACCCGATGTCCGGCAGAATATGAGATACCGCTCCGCCCATTCCGCATAGGCATCTCCGGTCCTGCGGGAATAATTTCTGCACTTGATGACATACCGGAGTTTCGCGACAGGATCTCCCGGGGCGGGCTTCGGAATGTCTTCGGGGGGAGGCGGTTCCGGCGAAAGAATCTTTCGCCCCCACGCTTGACCGAGAACGGTACCAAACAGTATCCTTAAGGAGTCCGCCGCCTGGTCCACCTGCCAAGCGGCCAACCCCGGCGAGGAGGCGAGATGGGCGAGGAACCGATCTACATCCTCCGGCAACAGGCGCTCCAACGCCATACCGCGCCGAACCGTCCAGGTCCCGAGCCGCCTCACCCAGTTGATGTGCCACTTGTGGAGTTCGGCGTGTCGTCCATGCACCGACAGCGCCCGCCGGAACGGATCAAGCCAATCCTCCATGCGAACCTCAGCCGATTCCCATCCGACCCCCCGCTCATCTCCCGATTCAATCTCATGATCGGACTCCGCGTCGGTCCCGAACTCGAAGGTGACTCCAGGACCACCCCCATCCCCTTCCGCCCGAATCTGGTATTGACGAAAGCGCTTTCCCATAACCACCCCCGTCTTCCTGATTTATTGACAACTTACGCAACCCCTCGCAGCCTTCCACCCATTAGGGCCGCAACACCCCCAACACCCCCCTCGCAGTTACCGCCTTCAACAGTTATACCAATTGCCGTCTAATCACCTGTTGGGTGGACTAATAGAGGCAATAATGACAAAGGCAATAAAAGCGATATGCGACATTCCAACCATATTCGAGGAAGGCAATAAATCTATTTATGAGATTGTAAATGATAATTTTTGCGATATAAATACATATATATTTGCAAATGAAATTGAAATATATTTGACGCAAAATGAAGCAATAACTTCAAAATGGGTAGAATTATCAGAAAATCAAAGAATACCGAGTGGAGTTTATGTGAAATATGACCAAGAAAATAATTATTGGGTAGTTGGGTATTATTCAGGTGGGCCAACTGAAATATATAATTCTAAATTTAGGGCAGTTGCTGTATTCATAAATAAATATATAGAGCAATTGAGGCAAAACAAATAAGCCACCCAACAATCGCTTTGAGCCGACAGCTCCTTCAGTCATGTTTCTGTGTTTCTCGCCGCTAGAAACATGCCTTCGGCACTGCGGCTCAAGACTTGGCGTTGGACGGACTTAATTATTAAAGGCAATTAGGCCAAGGTCATCAA
>JANXQJ010000049.1 GCA_025356865.1 Deltaproteobacteria bacterium
GATGCCGACGCGCCCCTTGTACCCGGTCTTGCCGCATGTGTCGCAACCCTCCCCCATCAGGAAGGTCGCGGACGCGAGCTCGGCGGAGGAAAGCTGCGCCCGTTCGATCGCATCGGCGGTGGGGACGTAGGGCACCCGGCACGAGGAACAGGAGGTGCGCATCAGAAGCTGCCCGATGACCGCCCGCAGCGACGAGGCGACGAGGAACGGTTCCTGCCCCATGTTGACGAGACGCGGGATGGCGCCCGAGGCGTCGTTGGTGTGCAAAGTCGAGAAGACGAGGTGACCCGTGAGCGCCGAGCGGATCGCCAGTTCGGCCGTCTCGCCATCGCGCATCTCGCCGACCAGGATGACGTCGGGGTCGTGACGCAGAATCGACCGCAGGCCGGCAGCGAAGGTCAGCCCCGCCTTCAGGTTGATCTGGCACTGCCGGATGATCGGCAGCTCGTATTCGACCGGGTCCTCCAGCGTGATGATGCTCCGGTCGAGCCCGTTGATGTAGGAAAGCGCCGAGTAGAGCGTCGTCGTCTTGCCCGAGCCGGTGGGGCCGCACACCAGGATGATGCCGTTGCGGCTTTCGAGGGCGGCCTGGAACACCTTGCTGTTGCGATCGGAGAAGCCGAGCGATTCGAGGCCGATGACGACTTTGCTCTTGTCGAGGACGCGGAGCACCATGTTCTCGCCGTGAACGGTGGGCAGCGTGGACACGCGAAGGTCGATCTTCCGCTTGCCGACGTAGAAGTTGATCTTGCCGTCCTGCGGAAGGCGCGTCTCGGCGATGTTCAGGCCGGAGAGGATCTTGACGCGCGCGGTGATCGCGGGCTGCAGTTCCTTGGGGAGCGAGGGGCCGGGGCGCAACTTGCCGTCGACGCGGAAGCGAATCCGGAAGACGCGCTCCTCGGGCTCGAAGTGGATGTCGGTGCCCCCTTCCTGCACCGCGGTGAGGAAGATCTGGTCGACCAGCCGGATGATGGGGGCGCCGGCCGCCAGGTCGGCCTCGGAGACGCGCCCCGCCTCGACCTGGCGAACCGACTTCTGGATGATCTCCTCGAGCGAGCCGCCGCCCACGTAATACTGCTCGATCGCCGACAGGACGTTCGACTCGGTTGAGGAAACCACGTCGACCACATATCCGGTCGCCCGCTGCACTTCGTCGATCGCGAGCACGTCGAAGACGTTGCCCATCGCGATGGTCAGTTTGGGCGGCTCGAGCAGGATGGGGATGATCTTGAAGCGGCGCGCCATGACCTCGGGCACGCACTTCAAGGCCTTGGGTTCTATCAGGTAGTTGTCGAGCGAGACGAAGGTGACGCCCGCCTCGGTGGCGAGCACCGACGAGATCAGCTCCTGGGTGACGAAGCCCAGGTTGATGAGAATCTCGCCGATCCGGTCGCCCGTGCGCTTCTGCTCGCGCAACCCGAGGTCGAGCTGGTCCTGGGTGAGCAGGCCCGCATCGATCAGCCGCTCGCCGAGAAATTTGCGCGGAGCGCCGCCGCTCCCGCCGGCGGCGGGAGGCGGACCCGGTGGAAAGGGTTCAGCCACGGGACACCCCGGGGGGGTCAATAAGGAAATAGCCGAAGGCGCAGCAGGCACCCCCGGCTATTTTGGGCAGCGGAAAGATCAACTGCGGAGTCCTTACCGGATGCGGATCCCGATGTCGTCGTTGCCGCCCACGGCCGAACTGTTGATGATCGAGGTCACGGCAGGCAGCGTGTTGATCGTCCCGTTGGGACCTGCCGAGATGACCCAGATGGGCGTCGTCGCGTTGCCGCCGACCGTCGTCGGGATGTAGACGAGATAGGGGCGCCCCCACGGGTCGAGTGGAATCGGGGTCGCCGCGTATGGGCCGTTCCAGCGCTGGTCGCCGATGATCGGCCAGGCGTTCGGCGTCGGCGTGTTGGTGGCCAGGTGCGTATCGAGAAGCGCGACGCCGACGTTCCAGCCGACCGCCGCCGTGCCCGTCACGAAGTTCGCATAGGTGTTCGGGAGGAGCGCCGGGGTCGACCCGCCCGTGTAGAGCGTCGAGGCGCCCACGCCGTTGCGGGGGGAACGGGGCCACTGGCCGATGTCCTTGTAGAAGTTGGCCACGGAGGCCGCGATGACCTGGCATTCGTTCCGGGCCTTGGCGACCTTGGAGTCGTCTATGTATTTGGTGATGTAGGGCGTCAGCACCGCGGCGAGGATGGCGATGACCGCCACGACGACCACGACTTCGACCAGGGTGAAACCGCTGTTGTTCCCCTTCTTCATTTAACTGATCCTCCTTGGGCGTACTGCCCCGAATGATACATCAATGAAAGCAAACCATTACAGGGAAACTTATCGGCCGGATCCCTCGAAAACTTGCCGGTCATCCGGGGAAATCCATGGCTGCGAGGAAACGGCGCTGGAATGCCGGATGTTCGGGAAGCGACAGGGATCGCAATCCGCCGGCGAAGTCGTCGGCCCGCTCGATGAAACGACCGTCGCGGATCGATTCGACCGCCGCGGCCAGCGACGCGTTGCCGGCGCGCTTCAGGCGACCCCGGAACCCGTCCGGGAAAAGACCGACGGCGATCGCGACCGCCTCGTCGATGCCGTCGCCGAAGGCGCCTGCGACCGCGACCTCGGCGACGTCCCGGGCGCCGATGCCCCCTTCCTCGAGCAACAGGTCGAGCGCGGCGCGAATTGCCCCCTTGGCAAGCTGGAACTGGCGGATATCGGAGGCCGAGAGCGTCACGGTCCGCTCCTTCGTGCGCGCCAGGAGAAAGCGGGCGTCGCCGTCTCCCGCCAGCAACCGTCCGAGGAGCGCGGAAGGCGCCGCGCCAAACAGTTCGGCGCGGCGCAGCAATCGGCCCGACGGGTCGACGATGCCGAACCGGCGAAGCAGGCCGATCAGGTCGAGCAGGCCCGTGCCGGCGATCCCCAGGGGGTCGCCCCCGCCGGCGACCGTCAGCGACAGATCGTCGCCGCGCCACCCGACGCCCGTCACGGCGCCGGGGCCGGCCCGCATGCCGCAGGAGATGGAAGCCCCCTCGAAAGCGCCGCCCGAGGCGGCCGAGGCGGCAACCGCCTGGCGCCGCGAACCCGGGCAAAGCACCATCTCGGTATTGGTGCCGACGTCGACGAGCAGACGGGCGACCCCGTCCGCCCGGTCGAAGCCGAGCGCCACGGCACCGCCGATCGCGTCGCCGCCCAGCGTGGCCGAAGCCGCGGGCAGCAGCGTCACCAGCGCGTCGGGTGCGCCGGGAAAACCGATCCGGCTTGCCGCAAGGATGACCGTTCCCGGGACGACGAGGCGAAACGGCGCCCGACCGAGCGGCGCCGGGTTCGCGCCGAGCAGCAGGTGCGCCATCGTCGGGTTGCAGGCGATCGCGCCGCCCCCGATCGACGCAGGCGGTACGCCAGCCAGGCGACAGGCCTCCCCGGCCGCCTCGTGGATGCTGAAGGTCGCCGCGTCCCGAAGTTGCACCAGCTCGGCGGGGCCCCGCGCCCCGTACTCGATGCGCGACACGACGTTGGCGCCGAACGACCGTTGCGCATTGGGCGCGGCCGCCCCGGCGAGCGGGTTCCCGCCGGGAAGCGACACGAGCACGACGGCAACCGTCGTCGTCCCCAGGTCGACCGCAAGCGCGACGCCCGCGCGGTCGCGCAAGGCATCGGGGAAGCGCGCGCCTTCCCGCACCGCGGGAATCCCCGGATCACGCTTCCGACGCCGCGACGAGGGGGCGGAAACCGGCGTCCTCGCGGCGCTTTCCGGCAGATGCACGACCATCCCGGGTTTCGCGGAAAGCGCGCAGGCAAGCCGCCAGCCGGCATCGAGTTGCGGGCGTGCGAAGGTCTCCCGCTCGGACGAGGTGGGTTCCGGAGCGGACGCGACGCGGACCGCGCACAAGCCGCAGGTGCCGACGCCGCCGCACTCGGCGGGCACCGCGATGCCCGCGTCCCGAAGCGCATCGAGCAGCGTCGTCCCCGGCGCGATATCCGGCGGAACCGTCCAGGTCGCGCCCGAAGGCGCTTCTGTCTTCCCGGTTGTCATTGGTAGAATTCTGGCGCAGTAGTGGCGATTACGCCACCCCGTTTCCAGATCCCCCTTTCAAACCGTGCGTGCGGATTTCCCGCACACGGCTTTCCGACGGTCTTCTCGATGTCGCTTTCGCGAAGTAGCGCACGGTG
>JANXQJ010000108.1 GCA_025356865.1 Deltaproteobacteria bacterium
GTCAGCAGGTTGTTGAAGTCGTGGGCGATGCCGCCCGCGAGCGTTCCGAGCGCTTCGAGTTTTTGCGACCGGAGGAGCTGTTCGTAAAGTTTCTTCTCCTGCTGACCGCGATCCTCGGATACGCCGAAATGCTCGCCGAGAATCCGGACGACCCGGAGGCAACCGCCCGGTATGCCCGAACCATCCTGAGCGCGGCCGAGCAGGGAGCGGAACTGACGCGCCGGATCCTCTCCACAACCCGAAAGGAACGGATGCAGGTCGGACCGCTCGACCTCAACGCGGTGATCCGGACCGCACTCGAGTTGCTCGACCGGACCATCCCGAAAAGCATCGAAGTCGTCGTCCGGCTCGACGAAAAGCTGCCCAGCGTCATCGGAAACCGGTCCCAGCTTCAACAGGTGATCGTGAACCTGGCCGTCAATGCCCGCGATGCGATGCCTCAAGGGGGGAAACTGGTGATCACGACCCAGTGGACCGACGGTGAGGAATTGCCTGCCACAACCCCCGCCCGGCCAGTCGACGGGTACGTGAAGATGTGCATCTCCGATACCGGTCACGGCATGGATGCCGAAACCCGCCAGAAGATATTCGACCCGTTTTTCACGACCAAGGAGAGCGGCAAGGGAACGGGGCTCGGTCTTTTCATCGTCCACACGGTGGTCGCCAACCACGGGGGCGCCATCAACATCTACAGCGAGCCGGGAGAAGGGACGCATTTCTCCGTCTACCTGCCCGCGACGACCGAAGCGGTCAAGGAGGAACAGGGGCCGGCCCAGGCCGGGGAACTCGGCGGATGCGGCACGATCCTGGTCATCGACGACGAGCCCGACATCCTCGAACTGTGCAAAGACCTGCTTCCGTCGCTCGGCTACCAGGTGCTCACCGCGGGGAGCGGCGCCGAGGGCACCGCCCTGTATCTCGCAAAAAGCGGCGAGATCTCCCTCGTGCTGCTCGACCTGATCATGCCGCATATGGGTGGGGAAACCGTTTTCAGGGCCTTGAAGGCACACCGGCACGACGTGAAGGTGCTGCTCAGTTCGGGCTACAGCCCCGACGGCTACGAGGGAATAGACACCCTGATCGGCGAAGGGGTCGCCGGATTCATTTCGAAACCGTTCTCGCGAAAGGCAATCGGCAGCGCGATCCGGAAAGCGCTTGCGCCGGACGCCGGGGCATCCGCACCGGCCCACTGAACCCGCCGCATCACCGCCGCAACACCCCTTGCCCGGCCAGAAAATCGTAAAGGTGCCGTGAACCGATCACGGCGTGGAGATCGGGGCAACGGGCGATCAGGCCCGCGTCGTCGGTGGCCAGGATGCAGCTCTCCTTTTTTTCGGCCGAGACGCGGGCGACGATCCAGTCGTCGGCGACCTGGTGCCGCTTCTCGGTGAAAACGACGGTGAACCGGCCGCCGGTCGGTTCCGTCCGGTCCTCGTTTCCGTCGTAGACCGCCAACAGGTGGCGGAAGGCGGGGGATATCTTCTCGAGCGCCTGATTCAGCCGGATCCGTTTACCCGTGAAGTCGGGAATCACGCCGCCGTCTCCGAATACCGATTCGTTCGTCACCAGGACGTTATTGCCGTCGACCAGGAGCGTGAAGCGCGCGGCGCCGCCTTCGAGGACGAGCGCCTCGAACGTCTCCTCCCGGAATCCGGGGCGGCCCGCCGACCGGGACGCCTCGGCCCGGATGATGCGCCGGATCTTCTCTTCCAGGATCCGCCGGATCCGTCCGGTCCCCCCGTCGTCGACCAGGCCCGTCGCTTTCAGTGACGCGACGACAGAGAGGAACCGATCGATCCCGGGAAGCGCCTCCTTCCCGTCGGAGAGTTCCTCGATCGACCGCAGGGAGAGCACGACGGCTCCGGGATCGGCCGGCGCCATCAGGGCGGCGATCTCCGGATTATCCAGAAGCTTTCGCCTGCGGGATTCCAGCGCGACGATGGCTTTCCTGAGTTCTGGAACCGGGTACAGCGACTCTTTTTCGGCGAAGCGCAATGCGTCGGTCAATCGGTCCATCCGCTCGAATTCCTCGCGAAGCGCCTGCACCGTCCCGTATTTCGCATTGGCGGCCGCCTGGGCCGCGAGCGCCCGGTCGGCCAGCGTAAACGCGTCTGCGTTGGCCGCCATGGCGTTCTCGATCGCCGCTTTCCGCTTCGCGCTTTCGAACTCGAGCCCGACCGTCCGGCGCCACCGGTCGAACAGGTCGTGCGCCGATGCCGCATGCCGCGCCTTTTCGACCCCGATCTCCTTTTCGGCCGCATCGCGTTGCCTGACGGTTTTCTGGAGTTCGGCTCTCAGCGTGCCCTTTTCCTTTTTGGAGAGGTCGAGTTCCGCCTGGAGCGCCGCTTTCTCGGCGCGCAGCCTTGCGGCCTGCCGCTCTTCCCGGCCGGTCCTGGGAAGCGCCGTTGCTTCGTCGGGCGCCGGCTCGCCGTTCGGGGCATCCGCCGCTTCCGGGTCGGCATCTTCCGCCGGCACCGGGTCCGGGCCTTTCGACCCCGCGGCTTCCTGGAGTGCGGCCAGCAGCCCATTCCGGCCCGCCTCGCCTCCGGGGCATCCCGCCGCCTTCTTCCGCGCTCCGATGGGCGGAGAGATCGGACGCATCCCGTCCGTGCGCCCCGGGATATGATCCCTGGCCACCGCCTCGAGCATCGCCTCGATGTCGGGGACGGGGACGGGCGGCTTCTTTTTCATCGTCCCCCCATGAGGGCCTCTTCAGCCGCCGTATCGGGCAGGAATATCGCGGGAAAATGGGTCGACCGGAATTCGTTTTTTGCACAGTCGTGCAGTTCCTGCAGTCGGGAGAGCCGGTCTGCGGCAGAATCCCGCGCTTCGTGAATCGCTTCTTTTCCCTTTTTCACGGTCGCGAGGCGGGCATCCAGTTTCCGGATGGCGACTTTCAGGCCGACCATCTCGCGCTCGACCGACTCCATTTCGGAAACCATCTGTTCATAGGCGTCGAAAGCATTGCCAACCTTTTCCAGCGAGGCGTCGATCAGGTCCGAAAGGGAGGCGAGGACCTCGGCCGGTAGCGCGGCGTCTCGCGACTTCAACGATTTCAGGAGTCGGAGGCGAAGCGGCCGGCCCCCCTTCTCCCCTCGGCACGTTTCCCCGTGCATGCTGACGGCCTTCCAGAACCCGGCCGGCGACAGGGTGTCGCTTTCACTTTTCTGCCGTCCGATCGCCATCAACGCGATGGTCTCGATCCACCCCTCCTGAACGGAAGTGGGCTGCATCCCTTCAGGAATCGACTGGATGCGAACCGGCCATTTTTTGAGAACCGCGATCCGGTCCCGGCATGCGTCGAACGCCGCGCCGATTTCGAGCCACCCCCCCCACGCCTTCGACAAACGGGGCGCCGAAGCGGATTCGGAACCTTTCGAGAGGATCGCCGCACCGACCCGCACCCCGAGCGACCGGATGACACTCCGGGCGAATTCGAGGTCGGCGTCGGGAATCCATGTGACCGGGCCGCCCACCCGGTTGGATCGCTCGAGATCGGCCAACCGCACCTGGAGGCGGGCCCTGTGACGGAGGGCGCCGTTGATGATCCGGACGAAAAAGAGCGCCGCAGGGCGGCCGAGGAAGGGGCCGATATCACCGGCGAAGGCGTCGGGTTGCGCGGCCCGGGGCAACGGCGGGGGGACCGGTTTGCCGCCCACGATCTCTTTCCAGAGTGCCATCGGCGGGGGGGCATCCGGGCGAAACCCAAGCCGGGCGGCCCGGTGGACCGGCTCGACCACTTTCTTCACGAAGGATTCCGATGCCGCTTCGGCGTTCGGGTAACAGACCGACAGCCCGGCGTTGACCAGCGCATCAAGCCGCCTGGCGATCGAGACGACATCGTCGGACGTCGCGACGGCGCGGTCCTCTTTCTTCGCGAAATCGAGGATCACCAGCATCAACCCGTTGGTGACGGCTTCCTCGACCGGGAATCCGTGCCAGTACCCGACCGGCGACCCGTCCAGCGCCGCCTTCGGCTTGAACCGTCTCCGGGTCAGGAGTTCCATGAACTGGCCGAATCGGGTGCGGGTCGCAAGCGTCGCAGGCGGATTCGCCGGAAGGTGACCGCCCTGCGCCGCCGTTTTCGACGAACGTTTCTTCAATAGCCCTCTCCCGAGTCGTCGTCGAGATCGGGGTCGAGGTCGATATCCTCTTCGGAGTCGTCATCGAAGCCGATTCCGAGGTCGTCCTCGGAAGAGATGGCGAACTCGCTTCCGTCGGCCGGGTGATCGCCGTAGTTGACCTCGTCCTCGACCGTCTCGGGACTGAATTCTCCCTGGCGGTAGGCCTCGATCAGGTCCTGCAGCAGGAAAAAAAGATCAATCGGGAAAGAGGTGTCGGAGCCGAACGCCGACTCGTCGATGCCGAAATACGAGAACCTGGCGACCGGAATCGGTTCGGTGGCGTCCTCGGCCTCGATGTCGATCACCGGGAAATTCTCGACGGCCCAGATCGCGACGAGAAGCCAGTCCCTGAACGTGAACCGGTTTATCGTGCCCTGAAGGATCTCGGCGTAGTCGGGCCGTTCCTTGAGACGGTAGGCCCACGAGAGGACCACGGGATGAAACGGGCGACGGTCGGCTTCGGGCTTCCGCGCATCGACCGCCAGCCCCGACCGGATGGCGCCCAGGACGTTATCGACGTTGGCGACGTACGCCGAGGTTGAAAAGGCGCCGTCCATATGCTCGAGCAGCTCGTTGATCCGTTGCTGCGTCAGGTTGTCGGCCAGGACGTCTCCGGGACGGTTCGAATCGGGAACCTCGCCGAGGATGACTTCGAGCGCCTGCGCCGCCCGACCGGTCGAGAGGCCGATCAGGTCGTAATTCTGGAGGAGCGCAACCGCGGTGGACGGGTCGTCGCGAATCGGGGCCAGGTCCTTCTTGCTGATGATGTTGTCGTAGATCGACTTGACGTCCTGATGGCCGTAGGTCGAGGCGAACCGTTTCGCGATCTTGTCGAACGAATCGGGATCCATCAATTGCTCCTCGCCCGGGCGCCGTACATGAAGCCGCAGATGTCGGGGGAAGCGTTTCCCCACGCGAGGTAGCCGTGGATCTGCTTGAGGTAGTCGGGCCCCAGGCGGGCCTTCGAGACCTTTTCGAGCAGGTCGGCCATCCCGGATCCCTTGCGGCAGGCAAGCACCTGCTTCCCGCCGAGTTGCACGAGGTCGGCACCCGCCGCCGTGCCCGTCCGCGTGCAGCCCGAGATGATGGCCGCGAAATCGTACGGCGCCATCATCTCGACGATATCCGCACCCGACAGCGGCAGCAACTGCTCGGCCGTTTCGTTTCTCGCGTCGACCATGACACCGATCTCGCCGTCCTCCCGGACGTAGGCGCGCACCGCTTCCAGAAATTCGTCGAACTCAAGTTCCATCTCTCTCTCCCTTGTTCATGATCATCAGCCAGAGGGCGCCCGGTTCGCCGCCGTTCTTTCCCGGCTCGCCCAAGGCTTCGAGTTCGTACCAGGATACCGCCCGGGCGGAGGGAGGCACCCCGACCACCAGCGGATTCCGGAGTCCACCTCCGCCGCGGTTGATCCGTATTTTCCCGCCTGCATCGCCGGTCGCCCCCGGTTGACCCGGGAGAACCGGTTGAACCCGGGTCTTCCCGGCCCGCGGCGCGTTGCGTGCCGACGGGAGCACCGATTTCATCAGCCGCTTCCCGACGGGTTTCCTTTCGAAAAGGTCGGCGACGGATTCGACCAGACCGGCTTCGATCTCATACCGCCGTCTCCGTTCGGGGTGGGTCAGCAACCGGTACGCCCCGGTCGCCTCGTGGAACAGCGCCTCGGCTTCCGGGTCGCCTTGCGTCCGGTCGGGATGGCACAGGAGCGCGATCCGCCGATAGGCCGCCCGGATTTCGTGGTCCGTGGCGTTTTCGGCGACGCCGAGCAGTTCGAACAGGTTCACGCGGAACGCTCGCGGTCGAGGTTGAAGGTCGACGAGTCGGGGAACGCATGGTCGGCGAGCGCCGCCATCACCACGGCCTCGCGATCTTCCGGCGCCGTTCCGGCCAGTTCGACGACGAACGCATCGCACCCGGCGGCGGAATATCGCCCCAGCCTGCCGATGACGGAAAACGGGGCGCCCGATCGAAGAACCGTCAGCCCGTCCTCCGTCGTCAGGACGAACGTGTCGCCCCCTTCTGCCGTCAACGCAGTCGCCTGTTCAACTCGCGGGATCTGGATCCGTGAGACCATCAACTGCACCTTCCCGTAGACCTGCATCCACCGCGCGACCGGTAGCCCTGCCCGGAGCAACGCCTCGGCATTGTCCCCGTCGTCTTCGGGAGAAAGCGTCACGGCCTCCGCTCCCTGCGCGTGAAGCGAACGAAGCGCCTGCGTGTTCATCGCGCCCATCCGCCAGCCCGCGATCATCCGGGCGCCCTTCCCTTCGAGGATGCGGAAGTGGCCGGGGTTGTTCACCTCGAAATTCCGGAACCCCGCCTCGAGCAGGGAGTCCACCGCACGAGTGACTTCGGCGGTCTCGCGCCCTGCCATCCAGAACGGCAGGCGCCAGACGATCCGATCGGCCATGCCGGAAAAGGCCATCGTCAAATCGGGCAACGCGCGCAGAGCCGACTGGTCTAGCGGCAACAGGAACCCGGCAATCCCGGGGGCATCGAGCAATGCGACGTCGCCACACGACCCGGCGCCGATCCATAGTTTCCCGTGGCCGGAACAGGGAACACCCCGTGGCGTTTCGACCGCGCGGAGCGCAGCCGTCCGGATTTCCTGCCTTGAAGCGTCGAGTCGCCCGTTCACCGCGCGTCCGAAAGCCTCGTAGAACGACCGGCGAATTTCCTTCAGTTTCGACGGGGGGATGAAGCGGTCGGGAAAGCCGGTCCGGTCGAAGCCGGCCAGCGCAAAGGGGGAGTCGGCCGTTTCGGCGAAGCGCGCCCGAAGCACGTCCGCCACCCTGCCGCCCAGCGCCGCGTCCAGATGGCCAACCTCGAACGCCTTCTCGAAGGAGAACTCGTCGGTCACGCCGGTGACGGTCAGCGTCCCACCGTCGAGGTCGAGCGATACGTTGCAGGAGATCCGGCCTGCGGGAACCGACTCAAGTCGGCGGATACAGGCCGCTTCGCTCAACTGCCCCGAGCCACCGTCAACGGTCCGGTAGACCGCATCGCCGGGCGAGACGCGGAAGGGCGTGGGGACGGTTACCCGGGTGCCGGCCTTCCCTGCGGTTCCATCCAGGCCGGCAGTCACGATGCCTCTCACGGTGAAGGTTCGCCCCTTCCGGTCGTTGCCCGGCATCACGCGGAGCCTGTCTCCGGAGTGGAAGCGTTCGGAAGGAGTGAAGGTGAATCCGGCCTTGGTGACCGATTCGACGAAGCCGAGCGGTTGCCCGACGACGCCCTGGATTTCGGTATCGGTCAAGGGCGAGGGAAGACCCTCGACGAGGAAGCCGGGCGTGCCGGTGCGACCCCGAGCCTGCGCAAGCAGTACCTTCGCCTCGCGGCGCCGGTCTGCCAACTCAACGGGGGTGGCATCGATCGTCCTCCGGTAGGCGGTCGTCACGGCCGCCACGTAGCCGGCCGGCTTCATCCTTCCCTCGATCTTGAGGCAGGATATGCCTGCGTCGGCCAGCGCCTGGATCGAATCGATCCCCCAGAGGTCTCGCGTCGAAAACGGATATTCGCTCGCCCCTTCCAGCACGTATCTCCACCGGCAAGGCTGGGCGCAGTCGCCCCGGTTGCCGCTGCGCCCTCCCAGAAAAGAGGAAAAATGGCACTGACCGGAAACGCAGAAGCAGAGGGCGCCGTGGACGAAGCATTCGAGCTCGGTTCCTGAAACCGAGGCGATCGCCCGGATTTCCGGAAGCGACAGTTCCCGCGCCAGCACCACTCGCCTGAATCCGAGCGCCGCCATCTGCCGGACGCCCTCGATGTTGTGGATCGTCATCTGGGTCGAGGCGTGAAGCGGCAACGACGGGAAATGCTCGCGCACGATTGTCGCGAGGCCGAGGTCCTGCACGATCAGCGCATCGACACGGGCGTCGGCGAGCGCGGCCAGGATCTCGACGATCTCGGGAAGCTCGCGCTCCTTGACGAGCGTGTTGAGCGCGACATACAGGCGGCGGCCTTCGCGGCGGCAGAGGGCGGCCATCCGGGAAATCTCGGCGAGCGTGAAGTTGCGGGCGCGCGACCGTGCGGAAAAGCCTTGCAAACCGGCATAGACGGCGTCGGCGCCGCTGTCGAGAGCGGCGAAGAAAGACTCGATCGATCCTGCGGGTGCGAGAAGTTCCGGGTTCCCTGACAAACGATTGTTCGATGGTGTCATCATTGTAGAATACCGGATTTTTAGCGGCCGCGCTTCGGTTCCCGTTGTATCATAGGCCCATGAGCCCATTCGACCTGAGAGATGCGATCGGCAACACGCCGCTCGTCGAACTGAAACGGATCACGCCGAATCCCAAGGTGCGAATCCTGGCCAAGCTCGAAGGGAACAACCCGGGCGGTTCGGTCAAGGACCGCCCCGCGCTCTTCATGCTCAACGGTGCCGAACGTCGGGGCGAACTGACGCACGACAAGGTCATCCTCGAGCCGACTTCGGGCAATACGGGCATCGCCTTCGCGATGCTGGGCACGGCACGGGGCTACAAGGTGAAGCTGGTCATGCCCGCCTGTGTTTCCATGGAACGGCGCGCGGTGCTCCAGGCGTACGGCGCCGAGCTGGTGCTCTCCCCTTCCGAAGAGCGGACCGACGGCGCGATCCGCGTCGCCTACCGAATGTTCGAGGAATCGCCCGACGGCTACTACATGCCCAACCAGTACGCAAACGACGACAACCTGCGCGCCCACTACGAGACCACCGCCCCCGAGATCGTCCTCCAGACGGCGGGCGACATCGACTGCTTCGTCGCCGGGATGGGCACGGGCGGGACGCTCATGGGGATGAGCCGGTTCTTCCGCGAGATGAAGCCATCGGTCCGCGTGATCGGCGTCGAACCGGTGCTGGGACACCGGATCCAGGGGCTGAAGAACATGAAGGAAGCGATCGTCCCGCCGATCTACCGGGAGGAGAACCTGTCGGGGAAGGTGGTCGTGGAAGACGAACCCGCCTTCGAGATGTCCCGGCGCCTCGCGCTCGAGGAAGGGCTGTTCGTGGGGATGTCGAGCGGCGCGGCCGTCGCCGGCGCGTGCGAGGTGGCGAAGGATATGGCCCACGGCACCATCGTCGTCCTTCTCCCCGACCGCGGCGACCGCTACCTGAGCACGTCGCTCTTCCGCTCCGTCTGCGGAAGCTGCCCCCCGTAGAAAGACCGAACCGCATTCCGGAACAGGACGATCAGTCCTTTTCGAGCAGGCGGCCCGGCAAGATCCCGGTGCGGCCGTACTTCTCGTGGATTCGGTCGACCGTCTCGTTGAGCACCGATTGCCGCTCCGGAGATATCGGTGCCGCTTCTTTCCGCGCGACGGGCGGGGGACCGAACAGCGAGAGTTGCACGGGCTTCCCCGATGGCTGCCTCGTAACCGCCCCGGATATTCCACGCTCTCCCGGTGCATCGAGGACGACGCCGTCCACGCCTTCGGGAATCGCGTTTCCGTCTTCCCCTCCGAGATTCGACAAAGAGATGCCCAGCAACCGGACGGGCCGCGTCCCGGCCTCGGTCTTGTCGAGCAGGCGGCGCGCAACCCGGTAGATCGTTCCCCCGTCGTCGGTTGGCTGCGTCATCGACTCGGCCCGCGTCACCTGCTCGAAGTCGGGATATTTCACCTTAAGCGTGACCGTCCGCCCCCGGAAACCGTGACGGCGCATCCGCGAGGCCACGCGGTGCGCGAGGTCGAGCAACTGCCGCTCCATCGTCTTGCGCCCGCGGATGTCCTGCCCGTAGGTATCCTCGTGCCCGACGGATTTCACCTCGTTGCCGGTTTCGACCGGACGATCGTCGATCCCGTTGGCCAGCGCGTGCAACTGGGCCCCGTGCGCACCGAAGGTGCCGATGAGGGTGTCGACCGGCAGCGCCGCCAGCTCTCCGATCGTCCGGATGCCCATCCGCAGCAGTGCGCCTTCGGTCACCCTGCCTACCCCCCACAACCGCCCCACCGGCAGCGGCGCCAGGAATGCGACCTCGGTCCCCGGCGGGACGACGACCAGGCCGTCGGGCTTCTCGAGATCCGAGGCGATCTTGGCGATGTGCTTGGATGTCGCCACGCCGGCCGATACGGTCAGCCCCGTCTCTTCCCGCACGATGGCCTTGATCGCCCGCGCGATCGCCTCGGGGGGGCCGAACAACCGTTCGCAGCCGGTGACGTCGAGAAACGCCTCGTCGACCGAAAGGGGTTCCACGAAAGGCGTGAACCGGTTGAATATCCCGAATATCGAGTCGGAGACTTCCCGGTAGCGCGCCATCCGGACGGGAAGAAAGACGCCGCGCGGGCAAAGCCGGTGCGCGGTCGCCATCGGCTGCGCCGATCGGATCCCGAATTTCCGGGCTTCGTAGGAGGCGGCACAGACCACCCCCCGACGCTCGCTGCCGCCGACGACCACCGGCTTTCCGGCAAGCGACGGATCGTCCTTGACCTCGACCGAAGCGTAGAAGGCGTCCATGTCGAGATGCAGGATCGACCGCGTCATGCGTCCGCGAATCCGGCCAGGTGCCGGCGGCAGGCGGAGGCCACGGCTTCGCGGACGGGGGCCATCGCGGGAGTCGCCCCCAGTATTTCCGCCATCGACGTCGCTTCGCGTCCCTTGAGGCCGCACAGATGGATTTTCCGGAACCCGGCGAGGTCGTTCGATACGTTCAAGGCGAAGCCGTGGTAGGTCACCCACCGCTTGACCCCGACGCCGATGGATGCGATCTTCCGCCCCCCGGCCCAAACGCCGGTCAGCCCCTCCTCGCGTTCGCACGCGAGGCCGAACCGGGCCACCGCCTCGATGAGCGCGGCTTCGATCGCGCGGAGGTACCGGTGGAGGTCGGGCCTGCTCATCAAGACGATGGGATAGCCGACCAGCTGTCCCGGCCCGTGCCAGGTGATGTCCCCCCCTCGGGCGACCCGTTCGAGCGAGATTCCCGCCTGCGCAAGTTCGGTTTCTGAAAGCAGCAGGTTGGCGGCGTTGCCCGTCCGGCCGAGGGTGTAGACGGTCGGGTGGGTGAGCAGCAGGAGCGTGTCCGGGATTTCGCGGGCTGCGCGGCGCGCGAGGAAATCCAGTTGCACGCCGAGCGCCTCCCGGTAATCGACTTCTCCGAGCCAGGCGACGTTCATTTGGCGAAGATCGCGGTCAGGAGGTCAACCCCTGTTCGAGGATCTCCCGAACCCGGAAGAGGAATCCGTTACCCGTGACGCCGTCCACGACCCGGTGGTCGTAGCCCAGGACGAGATACATCATCGGCCGGATGACGATCGAGTCGGCGCCTTCGACCTCGGCCACCACGGGGCGCTTGACGATCTGCCCCATCCTGAGAATGCCCACCTGCGGCTGGTTGATGATCGGGGTGCCGAAGAGATTTCCCCGGGGGCCGGGATTGCTGACGGAGAAGGTGCCGCCGTTCAGTTCGTCGGGGGTTATCTTCTTTTCCCGGGCCCTCGCCGCCAGCTCGTCGACCGTGCGGGATATTTCGGCGAGCGAAAGCGTTTGCGCATCGCGAACGACGGGGACCATCAATCCCCGCTCCGTTTCGACCGCAACCCCGAGGTGAACGGCCTTTTTCAGGACCAGGCTCTCCCCGACCACCCAGGCATTGAGGGCAGGAAATTCGGCCAGCGCCCGAACCGCCGCGGCCAGCACGAACGGCAGCACCGTCAGCGTCGTCCCCTCCGCCTTGCGGGCGTCCCGGAACGCCATGATCCGGTGCATGTCGATTTCGGCCACCGCATGCACGTGGGGCGAGGTCTGCTTGCTGCGCACCATCCGTTCGGCGATCTTCTTCCGGATCGGGGAGAACGGGATGACCTGGTCGTCGGAAGCGAGTCCGGCAGGCGCGACTTGAGCGGGAGGCGCGGCATGGACGGGGACCGTCGGTTCGGCGGGCATTTCCGCGGACTCTTCGGCAAGGAAGCGTTCGACATCTGCCTTCGTCACGCGGCCGTCGATCCCCGTCCCGGTCATTTTCGACAGGTCCAACGCATGCTCGGCAGCCATCCGGGCCACGACGGGCGTGATGCGCAGTCGGGCGCCGGACGCCGGTGCCGGGAAGAAGGACGGCCGGCCGTCTCCGCCGGGCACTGCCTGCACGTGCTGCGGAGCGGGCGGAATCGGCGGAGCTGCCTCACCCTTGCGGCTGATCCACGAGGGCATCCCCTCGTGCGCCTCGTCCCACCCGGTGGTTTCCGCAGGCGCGACCGGGGGAACGATCGACGGAGAAGCGGCCGGCGCCTCGGTCTCGATCCGGGCGATCACCGCCTTGATCGGCACGACCTCGCCTTCTTTCGCGACCAGCCCCGCCACGACGCCCGCGACGGGCGAAGGAATCTCGGCGTCGACCTTGTCGGTCGAGATCTCGAGCAGCGCCTGGTCCTTGGCGACCGCGTCGCCCGGCTTGACCAGCCACTTGACCACGGTCCCCTCGATCACGCTCTCGCCCAGCTGCGGCATCACGACGTCTATAAGCATAGATCCTCCTAATACCTGGCCAGCTTGCGGATCGCTTCCGTGATTTTCAACTTGTCCGGAAGGATGAACGCCTCCATCGGCGCCGCGAACGCGTTGTGGGTATCGCGGGACCCCAGCCGCATCACCGGCCCGTCGAGATCCTCGAACAGTTCCTCGGCGATGCGGGCCGCGATCTCGGCGCCGATGCCCCCGGTCAGCCGGGCCTCGTGGACGATGAGCGCCTTCCCCGTCTTCCGGACCGAAGCGCGGATCATCCCCCAGTCGAGCGGCAGCAGCGTCCGCAGGTCGACCACTTCGACCGAGATTTCTCCCGCCAGGTCGCGCGCCGCACCCACCGCCGAATGCACGGTGGCGCCGTAGGTGATCACGGTCACGTCGGTGCCTTCCGACCGCAACGCCGCCTTGCCGATCGGGACGAGGAATTCCTCGTCGGGGATCTCTTCCTTGATGCGGCGGTAGAGGAACTTGTGCTCGAAATAGAGCACCGGGTCGTCGTCCCGGATCGCGCTCTTCATCAGGCCCTTGGCGTCGTACGCCGTCGCGGGCGCGACCAGCTTGAGCCCCGGGACGCTGAAGAACCAGCTTTCGGGATTCTGCGAGTGGTAAAGGCCGCCGTGGACGCCCGCCCCTCCCGGCCCCCGGATGACGATCGGGCAGCTGGCCTGTCCTCCGTGCCGGTAACGAAGGGTCGCCGCCTGGTTGACGATCTGGTCGAACCCGCAGGCGATGAAGTCGATGAACTGCATCTCGAGGATCGGGCGCATCCCCAGGACCGCCAGCCCGACGCCCGCGCCGATGATCAGCGACTCGGAGATCGGCGTGTCGACGATCCGGAGTTTTCCGAACCGCTCGATCAGCCCCTCGGACACCTTGAACGCGCCGCCCATGGCCCCGACATCCTCGCCCATCAGCATCACGTTTTCGTCGCGTGCCATCTCTTCCTGCATGGCCTGGTTGATCGCCTGGAGATAGGTGACCATCGGCATCTCAGCGCCCCTCCCCGACCGGGGTCGCGTAGAGGTCGTCCATCGCTTCGGGCCCGGTCGGCTCGGGGCTCGCCTCGGCGAACGCCACCGCATCCTCGACGACTTTCCGCGCGCGCGCCAATGTTTCGGCCTGGATCGCAGGCAGGTCGTATTTCCGCTTGTCCATGTAGTGCTCCCAAAGTTCGATCGGGTCGCGGCTTTCCCAAGTCACGAGCTCTTCCTCGGTGCGGTATGCGGCGCGGTCGTGCTCGGAGTGGCCGTGATAGCGGTAGGTCTTGAGCTCGATGAAGGTCGGTCCCTCGCCGCGCCGCGCCCGGTCGGTCGCCTTCTGCATCACGTTCATGACGGTGTGCAGGTCGTTGCCCGAGGCCACTTCGCCCTTGAACCCGTACCCGGCGGCGCGGTCGGCCACGTTCTCGACCGCGAACTGCAGTTCGTTGGGGGTCGAGTAGGCGTAGAAGTTGTTTTCGCAGACGAATATGACCGGCAGCTTGTGGACGCCCGCGAAATTCATCGCCTCGTGCGCGTCGCCGCGACTGCTGGCCCCTTCGCCGAAAAAAGCCACGGCCAGCCGGTCTTCGTTCTTCATCCGGAATTTATAGGCCATCCCGGCCGCCACCGGCAGCGTCGCGGCGAGCATGGAGGTCGCCCCGAAGATGCCGTGCGCCAGGTCGCCGCCGTGCAGGTAGGAATCCTTTCCTTTCGAAAATCCGTCGCGGCGGCCGAAGATCTGCGCCATCAGCCGGTTGGGGTCCGCGCCCTTGACCAGGTAGGCTCCCATGTCCCGGTGGAGCGGGAAGACCCAGTCGTCGGGCCTGAGCGCGTGGCAGACGCCCACCGTGGCCGCCTCCTGCCCCCGCCCCGAATAGACGCCGCCGGCCAGTTTTCCCTGCTTGTCGAGCGCGGCGACGCGCGCCTCGAACTCGCGGACGAGCACCATCCAGAAATAGAGTTCCCGTTCCTTCTGCTCGGTCATCGTCTTGGATACCCCGGTGTTTTCAGATGTCGATCGCTTCGCCGGCCAGGATGCGCGCGGCTTCGCGCAGTCCTTCGGAGAGCGTCGGGTGCGCGTGGATCGTCCGGCCCAGTTCGCGGACGGTGGTTTCGAGCGTCATCCCGAGTGCGGCTTCGGCCACCATCTCGGAGGCCCCGTGCCCGACGATGTGGCAGCCCAGGATCTGGCCGTACGCCTCGTCTGCGACCAGCTTGACGAATCCTTCGGTGTGTCCGGACGCCGCCGCCCGCCCGTTCGCCATGAAAGGGACTTTGGCCGACCGCACCGCGATGCCGCGCCGCGCCGCCTCTTCCCCGGAAATTCCCACCGTCGCGACTTCCGGCTGGCAGTAGACGCACGCCGGAATCCGGTCGCGATCGACGGGTGCGCCCGGCTTCAGCCCGGCGATGATCTCGGCCGCCGCCACCCCCTCGGCCATCGCCTCGTGCGCCAGCATCATCCCGCCGATCACGTCGCCGATCGCGAAGATCGACGGGCAGCCGGTCCGATACTCCGGGTCGACCTTGACGAATCCGCGTTCGAGCATCACCCCGACGCTTTCGAGGCCGAGACCGTCGGTCATCGGTTTTCGACCGACCGCGACCAGCACCTTTTCGGCAGCGACCGACTCATCATTTCCGCCTGCGGACACGGTCAGCGTTCCCGATTCGGCATCGTACGATTTAGCCGTCGCACCGGTCATGATCCGGATCCCCCGCTTCGACAGCGACTTCGCAAGTTCCCGGGCGACCTCGGAATCGACGCGCGGCAAAAGCTGATCCATCATCTCGACGATGGTCACCTGCGCGCCGAACGCGTGCCAGGCGAAGCCGAACTCGACTCCGACCGCTCCGCCGCCAAGCACCGCGACCGACCTGGGGGATTGCGCCAGGACGAGCGCGTCGTCGCTGGTCAGGATCGACCTGCCGTCGGGGACGAATCCCGGAATCCCCTTGACGCCGGTTCCGACGGCGACCAGGATCGCGCGCCCGAAAATATCTTCGTCGCCCACCCGGACCGTGCGGGGCGATGTGACCACCGCACGCCCGGCGACCAGTTCGACGGCATTCTTCTTGAGCAGGTAGGCAACGCCGCGCGCCATCTTCGCCGAGACGTCGCGACTGCGCTTGATCACCGCGGGGAAATCGACGGCGGCGCCCTCGCACCGAAGCCCGAACCGGCCGGCACGCTTCATCGTCTCGAACGCCTCGGCGCTCGAGAGGATCGCCTTGGTGGGAATGCAGCCCCAGTTGACGCAGGTGCCGCCCGGAACATCCTTTTCGACGACCCCCACCTTCAAGCCGAGTTGCGCCGCGCGAATCGCCGCGACGTATCCGCCGGGCCCCGAACCGATGACCAGAAGATCGTATTCGCGCACCGTCGCCAGTCTCCTTTATGGTTTGATCATGACCATCTTGATGGTGGTCATCTCCTCGACCGCGAACGGCACCCCTTCGCGTCCGAGCCCGCTCAGCTTGTTTCCGCCATACGGCATGTGGTCGACGCGGAAGATCGAGCTGTCGTTGATCATCACGCCCCCCGCATCGATCCGGTCGATTGCGTAAAACGCCTTCTTGATGTCGTTGGTGTATATGCCCGCCTGCAACCCGAACGGCGAGTCGTCCACGAGGCGGACCGCCTCCTCGAACGAATCGTAAATCACGATGGACACCAGAGGCGCGAACGCTTCCTCGCACATCACCTTCATGGCCGGACTCACGTCCGCCAGCACGGTGGGATACAAGATCCGTCCTTCACGTTTCCCGCCGCACAGCAGCGTGGCGCCCTGGTCGATCGCCTCGCGTATCCACGCTTCGGCGCGGATCGCCTCGCCCTCCTCGATCATCGGGCCGATATCGATGTCGTGGTCGAGCGGATTTCCCACCTTGAGCGCCTTCGTCGCCTCGACGAAACGCCGGGTGAATTCGACCGCGACATCCCGGTGGACGTAGAGCCGCTGCAGCGAAATGCACACCTGCCCAGAATTGGCGAACGCGCTGACGACGCACCGCGGGACGGCGGCATCGAGGTCGGCATCGGGTTCGATGATGGTGCCGGAGTTGTTTCCCAGTTCCATCGTCACCTTCTTCAAGCCGGCCTTCCGGATGATCGCCTCTCCGACCGGCGGGCTTCCGGTGAAAGATACTTTCGAGACGCGCGGGTCGGCGACCATCCTGTCGCCCACGACTCCGCCCGGCCCGACCACGACATTGAGGACGCCCGGCGGGAGGCCCGCCTCCTCGAATATTTCGGCCATCCTGAGTGCGATGAGCGGCGTCGTCGACGCAGGCTTGAGGACGACCGTGCAACCGGCCGCGAGCGCCGGGCCGATCTTGTGCGCCACGAGATTGAGCGGGAAATTGAACGGCGTGATCGCGGCAACCACGCCGACCGGGACGCGGACCCAGAAGCCGATCCGTCCCTCGCCCGCAACGCTGGCATCGAGCGGAACCGTCTCACCGTGGATTCGCTTGGCCTCCTCGGCCGAGAAGCGGAAGGTCTCGACCGACCGGTTCAGTTCCGCGAGCGCGTACTTCAGGGGTTTGCCGGCTTCGCGGGCGATGAGCGCCGCAAGCACATCCTTGCGGGCGTCGAACAGTTGCGTCGCCTTCTGGAGGATTTCGTGCCGCTTGTGCGCCGGCAGGCGGGAATACGAGGGAAAAGCGGCCCTGGCGGCGGCGATCGCCCGGTCCACGGCCTCGCCGTCGGCAACGGGCACCGTGGCGACGCACTCGCCGGTGAACTTGTCGATCACCGTCATGACCCGGGAGCCGCCTTCCCACTTCCCGTCGATGAACAGCTTGTACGCCGATGGCTCCAGACCCGACATGTCGCCCTCCCGTAAAGGTGATTCCCCATTTTACACGCCCCCGGGACCTTGTGCTAAGGTTGACCGGATGCGGATCGATATCGACATTCCCTGCAGGCACGCCATCGTCGTCGCCGACGCTCACCTGAACGCCGACGATGAACACACGCGGGCCTTCCTCGGACTCGCCGAACAGGCCCTCTCCGAAAAGAGCGCCCTCTTCCTGATCGGCGACATCTTCGATCTCTGGTTCGGGGCCGTTGGGCTGACATTTCGCTTCCAGCGCCCGGTGATCGAACGGTTGCGCGCGTTGCGACGCGAAGGGCTCATGGCTTTTTACATCGAGGGCAATCGCGATTTCTTCCTCAAGCGTCCTTACGAGGGCGACCTGTTCGAGACAGTCGCCGAGGATTCGCTGCGCGTCCGGATCGGCGACCGGTCCGTTTTTCTCTCACACGGCGACACCGTCAACCGCGCAGACCGGGCCTACCGCTTCTGGAAGGCGATCTCGAAGAACCGGATGGCGTTCGGACTCGCCTCGCTTCTGCCGTCGTCGATCGTCCTCCCGCTCGCCGACCGGGTCGAGAAAAGGCTCAAGCCCACCAACCCGAGGTTCAAGGGGCGCTTCCCCGAAACCGAGATCGCCGCGTTCGCCGATCACACCTTCGACCAGGGCGCCGACATCGTGCTGCTCGGCCACTTCCACACCGAGTTCATCCGCCGCACGGAATCCGCTGGACGCCCGCGAACGCTGGCCGTCCTCCCTTGCTGGAAGGAAAACCACCGCTGCCTCGTGATCGAAGAAAACGGAAAGGTGTCATTCGATGTAGCGCCGCGTTGACCTCGGTTGCCTAACACCGATAAGATACGGGTTCATTCTCGCTCGACAACGGAAGGCGGACAGACGAATGGGCAACTGGACGGCGAAACGATCCATCCTGCGGGGCGCCACCGGCGCGGCGCTGATCATCCTGGCGTTGCTCCTGCCCGTCGCGGCGCTGGCTGATTTATCCGGCGACGAAGATTCGTACGCCTATCCGCTGCTCGGGACCTTTTCCCGCACCGACTCCGGATCCCGCTTTGCGGTGAAGGAGAAAGGCGAGAATTACGGCGCCGGCGTTTTCTTCCGGATGCCGATCAGCACCCGGATGGTCGGGAGCCCCAACGTCGAGGCGGCTACCGAGAGCGACCGCCGGTTCATAGCCAACGTCCGCGCCGAGATCAACTTCATCCGGGCCGACCTGACCGCATCAGCCGACAACGCGGCGTCCTTCGACAACACGACCTATAAAGAGATCAACTCGGCGGCGGCAACCGGCGAAGCGAAATACCGGCTGTTTCACTGCGAAAGCGACATCGGCTACCGGATCAAGACCGGCTACTCAGGCAGTTTCGAGCCCTTCCTCGGACTTGGACTCCTCTACGCCTGGGTCATCGGGGCGGCGTTCCGCGACTGATTCGACCGATCGGCGCTTTCAGTAAC
>JANXQJ010000142.1 GCA_025356865.1 Deltaproteobacteria bacterium
CGTGCGCGACGAAGCCGAGCGTGACCTGGTCGCGTGTCAGACGCTTCCGGACGTCGCGAAGGTTGCCGAGCACCCGGTCCCAAAGCTTCGAGCCCATGTCGCGCTCGTACGTTTCGCGGCTCCCCGCGTTGAGGGAGACCACGACCTGGTCCACCCGCGACGCGACGGGCGCCATCAATTCCCCGGTCAGGAGGGCGCCGGTGGTCGTGAACTGGAGCCCGCGGTGGAGGTTGTGCTCGGCGACAAAGGCCATCGCCTCGCGCGCCTTCCGGTACAGGAGAAACTCCCCGGGACTTGTCAGGTCGACGCCGCCCGCGTTTTCGATGGCGGGGCGGAGCTTGTAGAAAAGCTCGATCGGGAGGTCGCGCTGGTGCGGATCGGAGCGCAATTTCTCGGCCGAGCAGAAGAAGCAGCGATAATTGCACCGCCGCGTGAACCCTACGTTCAGGTAGTCGGGCGGAGGCGCCTCCGGAAGCGCCTCGTCGACCTCGCCGACGAAATATTCCAGCGGATCCTCCGGCTCGATGTGGATCGGTCTCGGGTCGACTAGCTGGTCGTAGACGTTCGGCCCATCGCCCATCTGCCAGAGGCAGAATCCCGGTTCTTTCGCATTTCCGAGGAGGCCGTCGAGGGCGACGCCGTATCCGCCCGGTGGAAACGAGCGGAACGAGACGCGGGGGTCGCCGGAGAATCGCGCTTTCAGCTGCGGGGCCGGGTCGCCGGCATCGAGCAGGCAGATCACGCGGGTGCGGGGATAGGGGTCGCGGAGCCGCGCCTCGATCGTTTCGGCCAGGTCGCCAACCTGCTCGGACGCGCAGATCACGACGCGAACATATGGGAATTCCCGACCCTCGACCGATGCGACCACAACACCCTCCAGTTCCAGACCTTTTCGTGCACCACAGGATCATTCAAACAATATGCCACAAACGAGGCTCCCTATTTCCCCTTGGATATCGAAATGTTATCCGAGTGAAACTCCCTGGATGCGGCTTGGCCGTCAACGGTTCGACACCGCGGACGGCCAAGGAAGTGACGGTGGAACCGGGATCGGGCGCGGTTAATTCGCCAGGCCGGGCATCCCCTCCCATACCTCGCGGGCCATTCCCTCGTTGGTCGCGGCCGGTGTCCACTGCTTCTCCTCCCTTATTCCCGGAACCGTGCCGGAAGCCGGCGTCTTCCCCAGCAACCCCATCACGTGGCGCAGGTCGGTTCGGGACACGAGCTGGTCCCGCCGGGCGCGCGCCAGGTTCCCGCGGGCACCGGTCAGGTTGAGCTCGGCGTCCTCGACGTCGAGCCGCGTCTTGACGCCGAATTCGTACCCCTTCTCGGCGAGCGCCAGGAGCCGTTCGGCCTGCCCCGCCGTGCCCGATAGCGCCGCGACGATCGCATCCGCCTCGGCGGCGTTGTCGAGCGCATTGCGCGCCTGGAGCGATACCGCGTCGATCAGCCGCGCCTCCTCGATCTTCAGGGCGCGTGCGTCGCTCTGTGCCTGCGCCACCTTCCCGCGTGTCCGCATCCCGTCGAAGAGGGGCCAGCTCAGGTACACCCCGCCTGACCACGTCTTCCCGTCCCCCTCGCGGCCGCCGATCGACAGATCCTGGTATCCTGCGGACGCCTTGAAATCGAGCCGCGGCTTGTCGCCCGCATCGGCGATCGACACCAACTCGTTCGCGATCTTCTGCCGGTTGTGCACGTCGGAGAGCTCGGGCCGGCACTTCCAGGCGGAAGCCATCACTTCCTCGAAGGTCGGGAGAGGATCGCCTGCCGGGGCATCGAGCATGCCGGAAACATCGACGGGCTGGTTGCCGATCCCCAGCGTGAAGCGGAGGAATTCTCGCGCCGCGTTGACCCCGTTCCGCGTCCGGATCAGGTCGGGCCTGGCGTTGTCGGCCGCTACCTGGGCCACGAGCACGTCGTAATCGGTCGCGACGCCCGCCGCCTGCTTCTTCTTCGCCTCCTCGAGATGGCGCCCCTTCTGTTCGAGGTTGCGCCCGGCGATGGCGTTGAATTCCTTCGCGAGCAGCACGTCGTAAAACGAAGCGGTCACGGCGCGCTCGGCAGCCTGCCTCGCGAAGTTCAGCCGGTCGTCGGCGGTGGCAAAACCGACCTTGGCGGCCCGAAGCGCCGATTCGACCAGTCCCCAGGTGTAGAGCGGCTGCGACAGGTCGAATTTCCCGAAGCGAACCGTCGATCCGGCCGGGGCAAACGTCGCCTCGTGCGCAGCGTCGTCCCAGCTGCGCTGCACGCCAGAGGCGAATGTCACCTGCGGCAGCCCCGATGCCCGTTCCTCGACGTATCGTCCCGTCACCGAGTTGCGGAATTCCTTCGCGACGGCCACGTCCCGGTTGCCCTGCAAGCCGACCTCGATCGCCTCCGGCAAAGTCAGCGTCCGGACCCCGTTATCCGCGGCCGCCGCGGAAGGCGTAGCAGTCGCCAGGACGGCAAACGACATCGGGACCGCGAAAGCCACCGCGGCAATCGCCCCCTTCATGCCCTTTCCGAATTTCATTTCGAACCCTCCGCATGCGCCTTGCCGCCCGCCCACTTCCGGTTGATCCACTCCCCGACGTCGTCGAGCAGGGTATAGGTGACCGGCACGACGAGGAGCGTCAGGAAGGTGGAGGTGATCAGCCCGCCGATGACGGCGCGCGCCATCGGTGCGCGCATCTCGCCGCCCGCTCCAAGCGCGAGCGCCAACGGCAGCATGCCGAAAACCATCGCGGCCGTCGTCATCATGATCGGCCGGAGACGCGTGCGCCCTGCGACGATCATCGCCTCGCGCCGCGCCATGCCGCCCGCCCTCAGCGTCTTGGCGTAGTCGACCAGCAGGATCGCGTTCTTGGTGACGAGCCCCATCAGCATGATCAGGCCGATGAGCGACATGATGCTGATCGAGTCGCGTGTCAGCCAGAGCATCCCCGCCATCCCGACCAGCGAGAGCGGCAGCGCCAGCATGATCGAGAGCGGGTCGATGAACGACTCGAACTGCGCCGCGAGGATCAGGTAGACGAAGAGGATCGCCAGGAGGAGCGCCTCGGCCATGTAGCCGAACGTCTCGATCATATCCTCGGCCTCCCCGGAGAAGACGACCCGGTAGCCCGGCTCCATCTTGACGCGCGCAGCGGCCTCTTCGATCTTTTTCATGGCGGTGCCCAGCGGCACGCCGTCGAGGTTTGCGGAGATGACCACCTGCCGTGAAAGGTCCTGCCGGCCGATCTCGGACGGCGTCGCCTTCATGTCGTACCGGACGATCCCGCCCAGCGGAACGAGGGCGACGGTTCCATCGGCCTTGCGGACCGAAAGCCGGAGCCGCTCGACCTGCTTCGGATCCTCCCGCTTCCCTTCGGGCAGCCGGACCCGGACATCGATCGCATCCCCGTCCTCGTCCTCCCAGGTCGTCACCGCCTGCCCGCCGACCAGGGCGCCGAGAGTCCGGACCACGTCGCCCGTATTGACCCCGGCGTCGGCCGCCCGTTGCCGGTCGATCGTCAGCCGGTACTCGGGAATGTCGTGTTCGAGCGTCACCCCGAGGTCGACGATGCCCGGCACCTTGGCGAATTCGTCCTTCAAGCGGCGCCCGTATTCCTTGAGTTTGCCGATGTCGTCGCCCCGCAGGTTGACCATGAGCTGCTTCTCCCCCGCCCGCATGTTCTCGGCTTCTCCGAGGGAGCTGACGATCCCGGGAATCTTGAGCATCCGGGCGCGGATGTCGCGCATGACCTCTTCCTGGTCCCGGGTCCGTTTCGACCGTTCCTTGAGTTTCACGTAAACCGAGGCGTCGCGGACGGTCGTGTCGTTCGCGCCGATCGTGGCGTACGTGTGCTCGACCTCGGGCGTTGCCCCGATCTGCGCGAGCACCGCATCGAGCCGGCTGCGGGTTTCATGGATCGAAGCGTCGGGCGCGGCCTGGAAGTTGGCCGAGAACTCGCCCCGGTCGTATTTCTGCATGAAGGTCGACTCGAGCGTCCCGAACAGGAGGATGCCGCCCGCGAAGGCGAGAAACGCCAGAAGCAGGACGGTCTTCCGGTGATCGAGCGCCCACCCGATCACCCCGCGATAGCGGTCGGCCGTCCGGTCGAACCAGTCGTTGAATACATCGAGGATGCGCGCCACGAGATGCCGCCTGCCGGTTCGCTCGATATCGGGATCCTCCCACCGCGACGAGAGCATCGGGTCGAGGGTGAACGAGACGAAGAGCGACACGAGCACCGCCCAGGTGACGGTGATGCCGAACGCGAAGAAGAATCGGCCGACGATCCCCTTCATGAAGGCGACGGGAACGAAGACCGCGACGATCGAGAGCGAGGTCGCGAGCACTGCGAGGCCGATCTCGGCCGTCCCCTCCTTCGCCGCCCGGAAATGGTCCTTCCCCATCTCGAGGTGGCGGACGATATTTTCCCGGACGACGATCGCGTCGTCGATCAGCATCCCGATCGCGAGCGAAAGCGCCATCAGGGTCATGATGTTCAGCGTCATCCCCATGAAGTTCATGACGATGAACGAGGAGATGACCGATATGGGGAGGGTGAGCCCGGTGATGACCGTCGAGCGCCACGAGTTCAAGAAGCAGAAGACGATGAAGACGGTCAGGAGGCCGCCCAGGAGGAGCGACATCTTGACGTCGTCCACCGATTCGACGATGAACACGGAAGCGTCCCGGACGATCTCGATCCGGACGCCCGGAGGCAGCTCAGGCGTCAGCTTTGCGACCGCCGCCTTCACCCGCTGGACGAGAGCGACGGTGTTGGCCCCGGATTGCTTCTGGATGTTGACCCCGATCGCGGGTTTCCCGTTGATGAACGCCATCGTCCGCTGCTCTTCGATGCCGTCGCGGACCCCGGCCACCTCGCCCAGCGGGATCGCCCGCCCGTTTCGCCGCCCGATCGCCATCTTTTCGAAGCGTCCCGCCTGGTCGGGCTTGCCCGAGATGCGCATCGACATCTCGGTGTCCCCGTTCCGGATCCGGCCGACGGGCGTGTTGACGTTCTCGGACCGCAACCCCCCGGTCACCTCGTCGATCCCCATGCCGAGCGCGTCGAGTCGGAGCGGGTCGACGTCGACGTTGACCTCCCGCTTCGTCAGTCCCGCCAACTCGACCTTGCCGATTCCGGAGATGCTCTCGAGCCGGCGCTTGATCTTCTTGTCGACGAAGGTCGAGAGTTCGCGCGGCGTCATCGAATCCGATCGCACGGCCAATGAAATGACCGGGGCGGAACCGAAGTCGATCTTCTGGATGACGGGATCCTCGATCCCGGCGGGTAGCTCGGCGCGGATCGCGTTGATCTTCGCGCGCGCCTCGTTGACCGCCTCGTTGATCTTGACCTCGAGCTGGAACTGGACGACGACCAGCGAAACGCCCTCCATCGAGGTGGAGACGACGTGCTTGACGCCCGCGATGGGGTTGACGGCGTCCTCGATCTTCTTGGATAGCTCCCGCTCGATCGACTCGGGCGACGCGCCCGGGAACTGCGTCGTGATGACGATCACCGGGATCTCGACATCGGGATACTGGTCGAGCGCCAGCCGCTTGTAGGAGAATAGGCCCAGCGTCACGAGCGCGAGCATCATGACCGCCGCGAATACGGGGCGCTTGATCGAAAGATCCGAGAGCAGCATCGGTTTCGCTACCTTCCCGCAGGCGGAAGCGCGGCGGCGGCGGTCACGGCCACCCGGTCGCCGTCCTTTACGTTGAAGGCCCCGCGCTGGATGACGGCTTCGCCGGCCGCGAGACCCGATACGATCTCGACCCGGTCGCCCGAGACGGCGCCCGTGCCGACTGCCCTGCGCTTCGCGACGTTGTCGGCCACGACGAAGAGCTCGGCCCGGCGGCCCGCCGTGTCCCACGTCAGGAGCGCGGCGCGGGGCACGCGCAGCACGGATGTCCGGCGGCCCGTGACGATCCGGGCGTTCACGAACAGGCCGCCCTTGAGTGCGCCGCCGCCGTCGTTCACCTCGGCGATCGCCTTCACCGCGCGGTCCGCGTCGTTCACGACCGGGTTGATGAACCTGAGGACGGCTGGAAAGGTCCTGCCCGGCATCGAGTCGACGGTGAACGACAACGGCTGCCCGATGCGGACGGACGCCAGCTCGGCAGAGGGGATGGTGAGCGTCAGGTTCAGGAGGCGGTCGTTGACGATGCGAAAGACGACCTTCTGCATATCGCCGACCACCTCGCCGACGTTGACGAGCCGCTCGGCGACGACGCCGTCGAACGGTGCCCGGATGAACGCCTTCCCCAGGTGGGTCTGCGCCTGGCGGAGATCCTCCCCGGACGCGACGGCCGCCGCACGGGCGGCGGCCACGCGGGCATCGGACGCCTCTTTTTGGGTCTGGGCGTCGTCGAGGTTCTGCTGCGTGATCAGCCCCGACTCCTTCAGCTTGCGGGCACGATCAAGTTCCCGGTCGGCCCGACCGGCCGTGGCCGAGGCCTCGAGCAGGTTTGCATCCGACATCGCCACGGCGCTTTCGGCGCGCCGGACGATCACTTCACCCTCGCGCATGTCGACCCGGGCGAGCGGTGCGCCCGCCTTGACGCGGACCCACTGGGTGACGAATATCTCGGCGATCCGTCCCGGGAACTCGGACTTCACCTCGGCGTCGAACCGGGGCACGAGCGACCCGGTCACTTCGACCCCCTCGGGGATATCGGCGGCCGCGGCCTTGAACACCTCGACCGCAACCGGCGGCGGCGAGGTCGCAGGGGCGTCCTTCCGGTCGGCCTTCGAACAACCATTCCCCGCGAAGCCGGCCATCAACAGGAGCGCGACGGTACACAGCACCGGAACGCGTCTCGGCGTCATTTCCGCTTCCTCTTTCCTTTTGCATTATCCGGATTGATCAGGCCGTGGAAAAGGACATCGAGCAGCCGGCCCACCCCTTCGCGCCCGAGGCTCAACTCGGCGCGGCTCAGTTCAAGCTGGGTGGCCAGCGTCTGGACGGCCACGATGGAAAGCGTCATCGCCTCGGCGTCGCCGTCGCGGAATTCCCCGTTGTTGATCCCTTCCCGGACCAGGACGTGGACCGCCTCCTGCAACTTGAGGTGGAAGGCGTCATAGTCGAAGAAGGGCGCACCCTGGGGCGGCCCGAAATAGATGGCGTACCCCACGCGGGCCAGGTCGCGATTCTCGATCAGAAGGTCGTAGCCGGTTCCAGCACCATCCGGATCTTCGCGGACGCACGGTCGCTCCCCTC
>JANXQJ010000013.1 GCA_025356865.1 Deltaproteobacteria bacterium
CGATCCGGACGCCTTCGGCCGCGGCGTCGGCTTCGGGTACCGCTGCCAGCCGATCGAGAATCGGTGCCGGAATACGGATTCCGGGAACGTGTTCGTCGAGATATTTCGCGAATACGGCGCTTTTCAGCGGCATCACGCCGAACAGGATCGGCGCCGTCACGCCGGCGGCGAGGGCGGCGGCACCGAAGGCGCGTGCCTCGTCGGCGGCGAACACCGGTTGCGTCAGGAAGAAGCGGGCGCCTGCCGCCGTTTTCCGGACGGTTTCGCGAATCTCGGCCTCGAGCGACGGGGCGGACGGATAGCACACCGCGCCGGGGAACAGCGACGTGCCGCCCGCAGGGAGCGGCTTTCCGACGTGGTCGGTTCCGGCGTTGAGGGCACAGGCCAGTTTGATCAATCCCCCCGAGTTGAACTCGAAAACCCCCTTCGCCTCTTTCCAGTCGCCGAGCGAGGTCGGGTCGCCCGTGACGCAAAGGACGTTGCGCAGTCCGAGCGCATGGGCGCCCAGCAGGTCCGCGTGCAGTGCGATCAGGTTCCGGTCGCGGCAGGTGAAATTGAAGATGGTCTCGATCCCCGTCCCGCGTTCGATGACCGCCGAAGCCGCGATCGCGCTCATCCGCGCCTTGGCCATCGGGCTGTCGGTGACGTTGATCGCGTCGATCCGCCCGGAGAACCGTCCCAGGCGGGAGAGGGCGGGGGAGAGGTCGGCCCCCTTGGGTGGATTGCACTCGAGCGTAACAGTGAATTTTTTGGCGAGAAGTTTCTGTTCGAACGTCTGCATCCGGGCGGCGCCCTTTCGGCCAAGTTCTAGGTAAGCCGTTAATCCTACAAAGGAAAACGTTCCAAGTCAAACGCCATTTCTTCGGGCTTGACGACCGTAAAACTTTCTTGCTATAAGAATCATCACGGTGTATACCGTATGCAATCCACGCATTCGAATCAAACGGGATTTTGTCACGAATCACGCGCTGTCGTATTCACCAATACATCCCACAGGGATGAAAAGGGGGTATCAAAAGTATGGGCCTGAAGGAAACGTTGTCGCAGAAGATCATGGATTTCCGTCCCCGCACTCAGAAACTCGTCAAGGAATTCGGCAAGATCAAGATCGACGAGGTGACAATCGACCAGTGCATCGGCGGCGCGCGCGACATCCGCAGCCTGGTGACCGACATCTCCTACCTCGATCCTCAGGAAGGCATCCGCTTCCGCGGCAAGACCATTCCCGAGACTTTCGATGCGCTACCCAAGGCGGCCGGTTCAAACTACCCGACCGTCGAATCGTTCTGGTACTTCCTGCTGACGGGCGACGTCCCGACGCAGGCCCAGACCGATGAAGTCGTTGCCGAGTTCAAGACGCGCCAGGTCGTTCCCGAGTACGTGTTCAAGGCCGTCCGCGCCATGCCTGCCGACAGCCATCCGATGGTGATGCTCTCCGCCGGCCTCCTGCTCATGCAGAAAGACTCCAAGTTCGCCGGCTTCTACAACTCCGGCAAGTTCAACAAGAACACCGCATGGGAATACGTCTATGAAGACGCCACCGATATCGTCGCACGGCTCCCCATCCTCTCGGCCTTCATCTACAACCTGAAATACCGCGGCGACAAGCAGATCGCGATCGACCCGTCGCTCGACATGGGCGCCAACTTCGCCCACATGATCGGCCAGAGCGAGACCTACAAGGACGTGGCCCGGATGTACTTCATCCTCCACTCCGACCACGAGTCCGGCAACGTCTCCGCCCACACGACCCACCTGGTCCACTCGGCGCTTTCCGATCCCTACTACGCCTACTCGGCCGGCCTCAACGGCCTCGCGGGCCCGCTCCACGGCCTGGCCAACCAGGAAGTGCTCGACTGGACCATCAAGTTCCAGGAAGAATACTGCGCGGGCGTCGAGCCCACGAAGGAACTCATCACGAAGGCGCTGTGGGACACCCTCAACAAGGGCCAGGTCATCCCGGGCTACGGTCACGCCGTCCTCCGCAAGACCGACCCCCGCTACATGGCGCAGCGCGAATTCTGCATCGCCACCCCGGGCCTCAACGAAGACCCGCTGTTCAAGCTGGTCGCCATGATCTTCGAAGTCGCCCCGGGCGTCCTCACCGAGCACGGCAAGACCAAGAACCCGTGGCCGAACGTCGACGCGCAGTCGGGCGTCATCCAGTACTACTACGGCCTCAAGGAATATGCCTTCTACACCGTTCTGTTCGGCATCGGTCGCGCGCTGGGCTGCATGGCCAACATCACGTGGGACCGCGGCCTCGGCTACGCGCTCGAGCGTCCGAAGTCCGTAACCACCGCGATGCTCGAGAAGTGGGCTGCCGAAGGCGGCCGCAACCTGGCGTAAGCCGGCAAGCGACTTCTCGCAAGATCGTTTTGATCGAAGCCGGGGGCGGGCAACCGCTCCCGGCTTTTTTGCGTCCAAGGGGAGCGAGAATCCGTCCGGTAATTTGCGGATCAGTTTGCGGATGCGGAGGGGGCGCAAGCGGCGCAGGCGCCGATGACGTGCAGTTCGAGCTCGCTGACCGATGAGACGAACTCGCTTCGTTCCCAGCCGAAATCGTTGAACGAGTCGGGTAGCGGGATATCGTGGATCGCGTTGCAATGCCCGCAATGGAAGTGGCCGTGCGGCGGGATCGCCGCCTCGAAACGGGAGCCGGCGTCGTCGTTGGCGCGAATCTCCTTGACCATCTTCTGCTCGCGCAGGAAGCCGAGGTTCCGGTAGACGGTACCGAGACTGATGTTGGGCAGCGCCTTCCGGGCCTCGCGGTAAATCAGTTCGGCGGACGGGTGCGACCGCGTCTGCCTAAGAATCTCGAGGATGATCGCCCGTTGACGGGTATTTCTTGATTTTTTCAATGCTTGCATCTCCGTGACCGTAATCATAATTAAAAGTGCCGATTCCTGTCAAGAAAACCATGACCGTCAGAGTTCATGCAAAAAAACGATCCCCATTGATTCCGTCACGGGAATCGGTTATACAGGAGTGTTACTACCGACTTGGGGAGGTTTCTCGACTGATGGTTTCCTTCACCTTGGCCGCGGCGGCGATGCCCGTCACGACGGCCGGAATGTTCGACACCGAAGTGTTCAAACACGTTTTGCTCGCGGGTCCGATCGTCAAGCTCATCCTGGTGATGCTTGTGCTCTCGTCGGTCATCTCATGGGCGATCATCTTCATGAAATTCAAGCTGTTCAAGGGAATCGAGAACAGCCAGGCGACCTTCCGCAAGGCGTTCGCCGAATCCAAGATGTCCGCCATCTACGAGCAGATCGACACGTTCGACCGCACCCCGATGAGCGAGGTGTTTCGCCGCGGCTACGTCGAACTGACCCGCATCCAGCGCGGGCGGACCGAGCCGGGGGCTCCTTTCCCGGTCGAGAACATCACGCGGTCCATGCGCATCGCCAGCAACGAAGAGATCGAGCAGATGGAAAGTTACCTGCCCTACCTCGCCACCGTCGGCAGTGCCTCGCCGTTCATCGGCCTCTTCGGAACCGTCTGGGGGATCATGAACGCCTTCACCGGGATCGCCGCCAGCGGCAACGCCACGCTCTCCACCGTCGCCCCCGGCATCGCCGAAGCGCTCGTCGCCACCGCCGCGGGCCTTGCAGCCGCCATCCCGTCGGTCATGGCCTACAACTACTTCGTCAACCGCGTCCGCCTGATCGCGACGACCCTCGACGGCATGACCGCCGATTTCGTCAACCTGATCGAACGCAAGATCGACAGGAACTGACGCCATGGGAATGGGTGGAGGAGGAGGCGACGACCACCGCCGTGTCCCGCGGGTGATGTCCGAGATCAACGTGACGCCGCTCGTCGACGTCATGCTGGTCCTGCTCATCATCTTCATGGTCACGGCCCCCATGCTGACGCAGGGGGTCGATGTCAACCTGCCGCAGGCCAACGCCAAGGCGCTTCACGCAGAAGAAGAACGGCTGGTCGTCACGGTCGACGCCAACAGCCGTATCTTCGTAGGCAAGCAGGGGGTCGAGTTCAACCGTCTCAGCCCCCTGTTGAAGGAAGTCGTTTCCAGGCGCATCGATCGACAGGTCTATTTCCGGGCCGATCGCACCGTGCCGTACGGCTTCGTGGTCAAGGTGATCGCCGAAGTCCGGAATTCCGGGATCGAAAAGCTCGGCATGGTCACAGAACCGCTTGAGCGGTAGGACGCGGCCGGGCGCAAGGGGACGGGTGGTGCATACTCCCGTTTTTCGTCCCTTCCGCGAGCAGCAGCTCGGGTTCATGGTGGTGTTGTCGCTCGGGGTGCATTTTGCGTTGGTCGGGCTGGGGGTCGCCTACATGAAATGGGGCACGCCTCCGCTCCTCAACCTGACCCCGGTCACGACGGTCGACCTCGTGGGGTTCGCGGCGGCGCCGGCCCCTGCCGAACCGGCCCCCTCGAAGCCCGTCGAAAAGCCGCAGGCCAGGAAGCCCTCCCCGAAGACGAAAGAGCCGGCCCACAAGAAAGAAGCCCCGCCCGCCCGCCCGGGCGCCATGCCGATGCACGACGCGAAGCCGGATTCACGCGAAGTCCTCTCCGCCGTCGATGCGATGCGTGCCCGCAAGGCGGCCGAAACGAACGCCGGCAAGGCCATCGAGGAAAAGCGGGCCCAGCAGGAACTGGCCGACAGGCTCAAGAACCTGCGCGACCGCGCCGCGCGCCAGGTCAACCTGTCTTTGGTGGGCCCCGTCACGGGCGGTGCGCCGCCCTCCGGCCGGCTTCCCGACGCCAAGCCCGAAGAACTCGAATATGCCCGTGCGCTCCACACGAGGGTCCACGACAACTGGACGCAGCCGGTCGGAAGCGCCAAGGCGCTGGTGGCCGTGTTCCTCGTCAAGATCCAGCGGGACGGTTACGTGCCGGCATCCGGGGTCAAGATCTATCGCACGTCCGGCAACGATTATTTCGACAAGTCGGTCGAACGGGCGATCATGAAGGCGAGCCCGCTTCCCATCCCGCCCGACCAGTTGCGGGGCGGCGAAACATATTTCGAGGTGTTGTTCAACTTCTACGGTTCCGGAGGCGTCTGAGTGAAAGGGAACACCCAATGAAGCTCCGTCTGGCCGCCGCACTGGCGGTGTCGCTGCTCATGACGTTGTGCCCGGCTCCTGCCCGGGCGATTCTCTCCATCGACATCAACGCGTCGGGCAGTCGCCGGATGCCTGTCGCCCTGCCTGCGTTCGTGGTCGTCTCGGGCGATCCGGCGCTCGGCAAGGTGCTGCCCAAGCTCATCGCCAACGACCTCGCCATGACCGCCATCTTCGACGTCATCGGTTCCGAGGCCTATCTCGAGCGGGTGCTCCCGATCCACTTCGAGCGGGGCGGCGCTCCGCTGGCGTTTTCCTCCTGGAAACTGGTCGGGGCCGAGGCGATCGTCATCGGGAAGGCCGAAGTGCGGGGCGACCAGGTCACGCTCGAGATGCGGCTCTACGACGCGACGCTGGGCACGCTGATGATCGGGAAACGGTATTCCGGCCCGTTGCGTCGCGTCCGGATGATGGCGCACAAGTTCACAAACGAGATTCTCAACGCCTTCACCGGGGTCCGGGGCGTGTTCGATACCGACATCGCGTTCACGGCCCATCCGGGCCGGGGCAGCGGCGACAAGGGCAAAGAGGTCTTCCTCATCGGCATCGACGGCGACGACCTGCGCAAGGTCACCGACAACAAGAGCTTCAACCTCTTTCCCCGCTGGGCTCCCGACGGGCAGCGACTGGCATTCACTTCCTACCGGACGGGGCTCCCCCTGATCTACGTTCGCAACCTGCAGGACGGCAAGGAAATGATGGCCGTCAAGTTCGGCAGTTCCAAGACGCCGGGCTGTTTTTCCCCTTCGGGCGATGTCCTCTATTTCTCGGCCAGCGCCTCGGGCGATTCCGAGATATATGCCATGACGCTTTCGACCGGGAACATGACCAAGGAAGTGGGCGGCGCCGGCATCGACGTTTCCCCCTCGGTTTCCCCCGACGGCAAGCGGATGGCCTTCGTCTCCGACCGGGGCGGTTCCCCGCAGGTCTATGTCAAGGAGGTCGGCGGAAGCGTCGAGACCCGCATTTCCCACGCCGGGTCCTACTCGACTTCTCCCTCGTGGTCGCCCCAGGGAGACGTTATCGCCTACACCTCGCTCAGCGGCGGAAGGTACTCGATCTACACGGTCAAGCCCGACGGTTCGGACCAGAGATTGCTGGCATCCGGCAGCGGCGATTGCCTCGATCCATGCTTTTCTCCCGACGGGCGCTACGTGGTTTACAGTTTTCAGAAAAAAGACTACTCTGAGTTGAAAATCATCTCGCTGGATGGCCGTTTCGACCGCAAACTGTTCTCCGGCCTTTCGGGAATCGGCTCACCTTCCTGGTCACCAAGACGCTAATCGATATATGAGCACACAATCTCGCACGGAGGGTCACGTCATGAGAAACAATTGGGTCATCCTGCTGCTTGTGATGCTGCTAGCCGCATCCGCCGGCTGCACATCCAAGAAGCAGACCGTCCGGGGCGGCGACGGCGAGGCCGGTGTCGGCACCGCGGGCGGTCAGGGCGGCGTCTCCGGTCAGGCGGGCGGTGCCGCCGGCGAGGGCGGGATTTCGACCGAGTCGGTTTCGGGCGAGAAGGGCACGATCCCCGCGGGCAAGGGCGGCAACGGCGGGCAGGGCACCGGTACCGGCGGAAGCGCCGGCGGCGGATCGATGACTACGGCCGAAGAACGCCTGGCCGGTATCGGCACCACCAAGGAAATGCCGTCTCCATTCCAGGATATCCATTTCGACTTCGACCAGTCGTCGGTTCGCGACGATGCCAAGCCCATCCTCTCCGGCATCGCGGCCTATATCGCAAAAAATTCGGTCAAGCAGCTGATCATCGAAGGGCACTGCGATTCGCGGGGCACCGCCGAATACAACATGGCGCTGGGCGAACGGCGCGCCGAAGCCGCCCGGAAATACCTCGCCGCGCTCGGCGTCAAGGGCGGCGTCCTCACGACGGTTTCCTACGGCAAGGAAAAGCCGTTCACGCAGGGCGAAACCGAAGACGCCTGGGCAATGAACCGCCGCGGCCACTTCCTGGTCAGGTAAGGGGCGACATACCCCATGGATACGCTCCGGAAACTGGTCGCGGTCCTTTGTCTCGCAGGCTTGTCGGCGGCGGGCGGTTGCGCGGTCGCCGACACGGGGTCGTTCGTGCGCCTGCAGGAAGAGCTCGAAGGGCTCAAGCAGGAGGTGGCTGCCGCGAAACGCGCGGCCGGGGCCGGGGCCGGGGCTGCTCCTGCGGCGGTTGTCGCCGAGCCCGTTCCGTTGAAGGCCTCTCCCGACGAGATCCTGGCGCTCCGGGCGGATCTCGCCAACATGTCCAACACGCTTGACGGCGTCAAGACCGAGTTGCGCGTCGCCGGCACCCGCATCGACGAAAACAAGGTCGAAACCCGCAAGGAGATCAGCCGGCTCAACGCCAAGACCGACGAAGGCGCCATCGCGGCCCAGGAATTCAAGTCGAGGCAGGTAAAACTCGACGAGGTCGACCGGCGTCTGTCTTCGCTCGAAGAGCGGCTCGAGAAGGCGCTTCCGGCAGCGGGCCGAGGCGCATCGGCCGCCTCCGCCCAAACCGCGCCCACGCAGGAATGGAAGAGCCCCGAAGACATGTACGACTACGCCCTCGGCACCCTCAAGGGGGGCGAGGCGGGTCGGGCGCGCTCCGTGTTCGAGGCGTTCCTTGCGAAATATCCGGGGCACAAGCTTTCGCCCAACGTCTACTACTGGCGGGCCGAAAGTTTCTACGTCGACAAGGATCACGAAAACGCGATCATCGGTTTCCAGGACGTGATCGACAAATTCCCGGCTTCCGACAAGGCGCCCGACGCGATGTTCAAGCAGGGGCTTTCCTTCCTGGCGCTCAACGACAAGAAGAATGCAAAGACGCTCTTCGACCTGCTCCTCTCGAAGCACCCGAAATCGCCCGCCGCCGAGAAGGCGAAACAGAAACTGACCGAGATCAAATGACCCTGGAGGCCGGATGATCAAGAACTTCGTGCTGGACACCAACGTCCTTCTGCACGACCCCACCGCGATCTTCAAATTTCAGGACAACCAGGTCGTCATCCCCATCATGGTGATCGAAGAACTCGATCACTTCAAAAAAGATCTCAACATGCTGGGGCGAAACGCCCGCACCGTCTCCAAGATCATCGACCGGTTGCGTGCCCAGGGCAACCTCGCAAAGGGTGTTCCCCTCGAGAACGGCGGTACGCTCCGCGTCGCGTTCGGCGGCGAAGCCGATGCGCTGCTCCCCGCCGAACTGCACGGCAGCAAGGAAGACAACCACATCCTCGCGGTCGCCCTCAGCGTTCGGGACCTCGAGAAGGGCGTTCCCGTGGTCGTCATCTCCAAGGACACCAACCTCCGGATCAAGGCCGATGCACTGGGCCTCGCGGCCGAGGATTTCGAGAACGACCGGGTCGAGATCGAGGAACTTTACCGGGGCTACCAGGAGCGCGAGGCGACCAAGGCGTCGATCGACGCCCTCTACGCGACCGGCGAGATCGCGGCCGACCCGCCGGCCTTTTATCCCAATGAATACGTCGTCTACCGCGACAGCGCCACCCAGGCCTCCGCCCTCGGCCGGTTCGACGGGCCCAACAACCGGGTCCGGCTGCTGCCGCCCATGAAGGAAGAGATCTGGGGGATCCGCCCCAAGAACAAGGAGCAGCACTTCGCGCTCGACATCCTGCTCGACGACTCGGTCAAGCTGGTCACGCTCGCCGGCAAGGCGGGCACGGGCAAGACGCTCCTCGCGATCGCTGCGGGTCTGCGCAAGATCACCGACGAGGATGTCTACTCCCGGCTGCTCGTGTCGCGTCCGGTGCTCCCGATGGGCAAGGACATCGGCTTCCTGCCCGGCGACATGGAAGAAAAGCTCAAACCCTGGATGCAGCCCATCTTCGACAACGTCGAATACCTGTTCGGTTCCAACAAGGACAAGCGGTCGCGTTCGGGGCCGGGCGGTAGCCAGGTCCAGGGAATCCGCGGCTACCAGGAACTGATCAACATGGGCATCCTCGAGATCGAGGCGCTCACCTACATCCGCGGCCGGTCGATTCCGAACCAGTTCATCATCATCGACGAGGCGCAGAATCTCACGTTGCACGAGGTCAAGACCATCCTGACGCGTGCGGGCGAGAACAGCAAGGTGGTGCTGACAGGCGACCCCTACCAGATCGACAATCCCTTCGTCGATTCGGCCAGCAACGGCCTTTCGTGCGCGGTCGAGCGATTCAAGGGCGAGCAGATGGCCGGTCACGTGCTGCTGGTCAAGGGCGAGCGCTCCCCGCTCGCGGAACTCGCAGCCAACATCCTTTAAGGAAGACTTCCTTCTCGATGGAGGGTTCTCGTTTGCGCCGCACCCTGTCCCGGATGTTGCTTCCGCTGGTTGCGGGTCTTGCCGCGCTCGCCGGAACGGCCGGTGCGGCCCATTTCCCCGATCCCTCCGTTTCGGCACGAAACGTCACCCTGAGCGGTTCGCCGACGGTGAACGGATCGCCCCTCCAGGCCGGTGACGAGATCGCCGTCTGGTCGATTCACCCGAATCCCGCATTGCCCGGAAAGTGGGAGCGGTCGCTCGTCGGGCACGCGCTCCTTTCCGGCCCTTCGTTTCCCGGTATTCCAGTCTACGGCGACGACGTCACCACCTCCGCCGTGGTCGAGGGGGCGGTTCCGGGCGAAGAGCTCTGCCTGCAACTCTGGCGCGCGTCGGATTCGAAGGAATACTCCGCATACCTCGGTCCCGGTTCGAACCCCGTCACGGTCACCTGGAGCAACGCCGGCGACTCCTTGTCCGCCGACGGGCTCGATTTCGTCGAAGGGCAACGGATTCCCCTCCGGACGGGGCAATGGAACCTGGTGTCGTTCGGGGGACTCAAGGGGTATTACAAGACGCCATCCGCACCCGTCAACCCGCAACTTGCAGGTGTTTCCTGGTCGCAGGCCGCCACGATGGGCGATTCGCTGCCGCTGAAATCCATCGAGGGTAAGTACGACCGCGTGCTGGGCAACGACGGCGCCGGGATGCGGACCTGGGATCCCTCCCGCCCGACGTTTTCGACGCTGGCGACGATCGGCCCGGGATACGGTTACTGGATCCACATGAAGCCCGCTTCGAACGGCCAGCCACTCGCATGGATGACGGTACAGGGTGCCCGGGCGACGGGGGCCGAACCGCTCGACCTGGGCGTCGGCTGGACGCTGGCCGGTTACTGGGGCCGCGTCGTCTACAATGACATCCGGATGCCGGGTTCCCCGCAATCCGAACTGCTCCCGGTCGACGGACGGGACAACGTGGCGCTTCCATCCATGGGCGACCTGTGGAACTCCGTGAGCGGCAACTACGCCCGGATCAACGGATTCGATGGCGGCACGAAGATATGGGATCCCGCCAGGCCGACGTTCGCGACGCTCAAGTACATGGGGCCCGGCTACGGATACTGGATCAAGATGACCGCGCCCGCCGCCCTCTCCTATTCCGTGGGGCTGGCCGATCCGACGGTCCCAAGGGATCTTGCCGCGGCGGTTTCGAACGACCAGGTCATCGTGACCTGGAGCCCGGTCCCGGGGGCTGTTTCCTACAATCTTTATTGGTCCGCTGTTCCGGGATTCACCACCGCGACGGGCACCCGGATCGCGAACGCGGCGAGTCCCTGCATCCTTTCGGGATTGCCGGCAGGGATTCCGTACTACTTTATCGTGACTTCCGTCGGCAGCGGCGGGGAGAGCTCCGGATCGGCCCGGGCCTCCGTCCCGAGTGGGGCAATCTCCCGGCCCGGTCCCGACATCGGGCAATATTTCGACCGTGGGATCCAGGCGCCCGGAGCGGCCAATCTCTGGGACAATTCCAGTCACCCGCTTCGCGGCCTGACGACGTCCGACGCCACGCCCCGTTTTTCCGGGACGGCGAACTGCCTCTGGTGCCATTACGCCTCGGGCCCGGCCCGGACCAGCGACGAGTGCCTGATGTGCCACTTCGAGAACCAGCCGAACGCGCCCGCCTCGAACCACGGGGATCGCGTGCTCCAGCTCGCGGCCGTGACCGGCAACGGCCTTCCCGCGTCCGTGTATCCGATTTCCACGGTTGCCGATTACGACAGCTGGTGCCTCCAGTGCCACGGTGGAGGCGCCGCCGGACTCGGGGGAAAGACGCCCTCCGGAAAGACGCTGATCGATCCGGCCCGCTTTGCAGGCGGGCGTCACCGTGCTTCCAACGGCTACGGCCTCGACACCGGGTGCATCCACTGCCACGCCCCGCACGGGTCGGGCAATACCCGGCTCGTCCGGAGCAACCCGTCGAACCGCCGGAATGCCGGCTCCACGCCGCTTTCTTTCGGTCCCTTCCCGGCCGACAGCCTTGCCGGCGGGGGCTACGGGGTGCCCCAGAACGTTCCCTACCGCGCCCGGATCGTGGGGAACCTGGCCGACGCGGCCGACGATCACGGCTACTGCAACAAGGCGTGCCACATCGCCGGTCTCTCGATCAGCTATTCCAAGGAGCGGATGTACAAGCGGGACGGAACGACGGGGCTTTACCGGCTGAACGGCGTCCGCAAGATCTACCTGACCGAGGGGGTCGAGCGGACGGTCGACAACGTCATGTCCCGCATGCACGGCCACGTCAACAACGAGATCATTCCCACCGAGGACATGGTCCTCTGGTACGAAGAGGCCTCCGGCATGGCGATGAGCAGGTACCACTATCCGGGAAGCGGCGGCGCATCGCCCCAGGCCTACGACAACGCCGTCGCGACGTTGCCGCTCTTTCCGGATTATCCGGACGGTTCGCGCGATTTCACCAACGGATACCTCGACGAGGGACTGATCCGGTACCGGTTCACCTGCAGCACCTGCCACGATCCGCACGGTTCCGTTGATCCCGCTTTGAACGGCCTCGGCGCCGCGGCCTATCCCGACCTCCGGATGCGGAAGATTCCCGGCGACCTTTGCAACCAGTGCCACCGGTGACCCCGGCATGACGCGCGTCCTCGGAATCGAAAGCTCCTGCGACGAGACGGCTGCAGCCGTCTACGACTCGGAAGGCGGGCTCCTCTCCAATGTCGTCTCCTCGCAGACCGCCATCCACGCGCTCTACGGGGGGGTGGTGCCCGAACTGGCGTCGCGTGAACATATCCGCACCGTCTGGCCGGCCGCCGAACAGGCGCTCGCCGAGGCGGGGTGCGGGGCGTCCTCGCTCGACGGCATTGCGGCGACTGCCGGGCCCGGCCTCATCGGCGCCGTGCTGGTGGGCCTGAGTTTCGCCCGGGCGCTCGCCTACGCGCTAAAAAAACCGATGGTCGGCGTCGACCACCTCGAGGCGCACATATACGCCGGTTTTCTCGAACACGACATCCCCTTCCCATATATTTCCCTCCTGGTCTCGGGCGGCCACACGTCGCTCTTTCTCGTATCTTCGTGGAACGAGGCGCGCTGCCTCGGGGCGACGCGCGACGACGCGGCGGGCGAGGCGTTCGACAAGGCGGCCAAGATGATGGGGCTGGGCTATCCGGGCGGGATGCTCATCGACCGGCTCTCGGCCGAAGGCGATCGCGCACGATTTCCCTTCCCGCGCGCCCGGGTCTCGGGCGCACCCCTCGACTTCTCCTTTTCCGGGCTCAAGACCGCGCTGCGCACCTTCCTCGAATCGCCGGCCGGAAAGGAAGCGGGGCAGGCCGATGTCGCGGCTTCCTTCCAGGAGGCGATCGTCGACGCCCTGGTGACCCGGACGCTGGCGGCGGCCAGGGGGGAGGGCGTTCCGAACGTGGTCCTGGGCGGCGGCGTTTCGGCCAACTCGCGGTTGCGCGAAAAGATGACTTCCGCAGGGGAGAAGGCGGGTGTCCGCGTCTTCCTCCCGGCCCGCGTCTTCTGCACCGACAATGCCGCGATGGTCGCGCTGCTCGGCGAGCGCCGCCTCTCGTCGGGCGTCTCTTCCGGCCTGGAACTTCCGGCCTATTCCTCCTCGCGATTTTCCAGGTAGCCGCGGGTGAAACGGACAGCCGAACATCCCGGCAAGCTGCTCGCCTCGCTGGGGTTCTCCCCGCTCAAGGCGTTGGGCCAGAACTTCGTGCACGACGGCAACGTCTCCCGGAAAATCGTGGCCGAAGCCGTTTCCATGGGGCCTCCCTTCCTTGAAATCGGCCCCGGGCTCGCAAGTCTGACCGACCTGCTGGCCGAAACGGGCGCGCCCGTGACCGCGATCGAACTCGACCGCGGGCTGGCGGGTTGGCTCCGCGAGCGGTTCGACGGGTCTAACGTCGAGATCTTCGAATCCGATTTCCTCGAGGTTTCGGAGCCCGAGTGGCGGCGCCGCTTCCCGGACGGTGCGACCGTCGTCGGAAACCTGCCCTACTCGGTTTCTTCCCCGATGCTGCTCCGGCTGATCGAACTGCGCGAGATTTTTCCGCGCGCCGTGATCATGCTGCAAAAGGAGATGGTCGAGCGACTCTGTTCTCCGCCGGGGTGCAAGGCGTACGGCATCCTCTCGGTCTATGTCGCCGTTCTGGGCGAGGCGCGCCAGTCGTTCGTCGTCACGCGGGGCTGTTTCACGCCGTCGCCCGATGTCGAATCGGCCGTGTTCACCCTCCGTTTCGCCCCCGGTCTTTCCGTGCGGTTCGTCCGGGCGTTGCAGGCGGTCGTCCGGACCGCGTTCGCCCAGCGGCGCAAGACGCTCCGCAACGCCCCGGGCCATTTCCTCCCCGGCGGAACCGCCGATTGGGTCGAACTGCTCTCCATCGCGTCGATCGACCCGTCCGCCAGGGCCGAAACGGTGCCGCCCGACGGCTACCGTCGACTGGCCGAGGCGCTGCTGGCCCGCAATTCTCCCCGCGTTCCGGATTTATCGTTGCCATCCGGTCACGCGCCCGAATAGAATGGAATCTCGATGACCGAGACGACCACCCATCCGCGCTACATCGCCATCGAAGGCCCCATCGGCGTCGGGAAGTCGTCGCTGGCCAAAAGCCTGGCCGCCGAGTTCGGCGCCCGGCTCGTCCGCGAAGAGGGCGAAGCCAACCCGTTCCTCGACCGGTTCTACGAAGAGCCCCGCAAGTACGCCTTCCAGACGCAACTTTTCTTCCTGCTTTCCCGATATCGCCAGCAGTGCGAACTGGCGCAGGGCGAGTTGTTCGAGCAGGGCGTCGTCTCCGACTACATCCTGGCCAAGGACAAGATCTTCGCCCTCATCAATCTCGACGAGGACGAAATCTCCCTGTACGAGTCGATCTACAAGCTGCTGGCGACGAGGGTGCCGCATCCCGGCCTGGTGATCTACCTGCAGGCGCGTCCCGAGGTCCTCCTCAACCGCGTCCGGAAGCGGGGGATCGCCTACGAGCGGAACATATCGCTTGACTACCTCAAAACGCTCAGCGATGCTTATAACGAGTACTTCTTCCACTATAACGAGACCCCGCTCCTGGTCGTCAACACGAGCGAGATCGACTTTGTGGAAAGGCCGCGTGACTTGGACCATCTCGTTCGAGAGGTCAAAAGCATGAAGCGCGGCACGCAACATTACATACCGCTGGGATCCGGGTAACCGGACCAAGACGGGATCGTTCGATGGGAACGCGGCGCCGAAAGATCATCATCGGTGGTTGCGGGTCCGTGCCTCCTTCATAAAGCACGGTCTTTCCGGACACGGTTCCGGGAAGACCGTTTTCTTTTTGGGGGTGGACACGTGGCAGGCAAACTCACCATTCTCGATTTCGCGAAGATGAAATCCGACGGTCGCAAGATCGTCATGGTCACCGCGTACGACGCCGCATTCGCCGCCATCTTCGACGAGGCCGGCGCCGACATGCTCCTGGTCGGCGATTCGCTCGGCATGGTCGTCCTCGGGCTCCCCGACACCCTCTCCGTCACGATGGAAGACATGGTTCGCCACACCGGTGCGGCGGCGCGGGGGCGCAAGCACGCCTTCCTCGTGGCCGACCTGCCCTTCATGTCTTACCAGGCGAGCATCCCCGAGGCGGTTCGCAATGCGGGGCGGCTGCTCCAGGCCGGGGCCGAAGCGGTCAAGCTCGAAGGGGGCCGCACGATGGAGGCCACGATCCGGGCGATCGCATCGTGCGACATCCCCGTCATGGGGCACATCGGGCTGACGCCGCAGTCGGTCCACCGGATGGGCGGCTATCGCGTCCAGGGCCGTTCCGAAGCGCAGGCCGCGCGGCTGATCGACGACGCGCTGGCGGTGCAGGAGGCGGGCGCCTTCGCCGTCGTCCTCGAAGGGATGCCTTCCGGACTGGCTTCCGAGATCACCGAGCGGCTATCGATTCCCACGATCGGCATCGGCGCGGGGGGCGGATGCGATGGGCAGGTGCTGGTGATGCACGACCTGCTCGGGCTCTTCGACGCGTTCCGTCCCAAGTTCGTCAAGCGGTTCGGGGAACTGAAGGGCCCGGTCAAGGAGGCCGCGCTGGCCTATGCCGACGCGGTGCGAACCGGGGCTTTCCCCGATGAGGATCATTCGTTCTGATGGAACTGCTGCGCACACCGGGGGCGATGCAGGGGTGGGCCGACGCGCGGCGCCGCGAGGGGCGCCGGATCGGTTTCGCCCCCACGATGGGTTGCCTGCACGCGGGGCACGTCAGTCTCTACGGCCTCCTGAGGGAGCGCGGCTGCGACGCGGTGGCGGCCTCGATCTTCGTCAACCCGACGCAGTTCGGCCCCGGCGAGGATTTCGAGAAATATCCGCGCGACGAGGAACGCGACCTGGCGATGCTGGGCGAGGCCGGCGTCGACGCGGTCTACCTTCCGGGCGTGGCCGATATGTATCCCGAAGGGAGCCGGACGTTCGTCGAGGTGGACGGGGTTTCGCGGGGGCTTTGCGGCGAGATCCGCCCGGGGCATTTCCGCGGCGTCGCCACGGTGGTCGCCAAACTTTTCAACGCGGCGCGGCCGCACGTCGCCGCTTTCGGCGAGAAGGATTTCCAGCAACTGGCCGTCATCCGGGCCATGGCGCGCGACCTCGACTTCGGCATCGAGATCCTGGGCGCGCCGATCGTCCGGGAGTCCGACGGGCTGGCGATGAGTTCGCGCAACAAGTATCTCGAAGGGCCCGACCGCGTCGCCGCGCTCTGCCTTTCGCGGGGACTGTTCCGGGCCGAACGGCTTTTCCGGGCGGGGGAGCGTGATCCGCTGGCGTTGGCCGACGCCGTCCGGTCCGAAATCCGGGGTGAACCGCGGGCGTCGCTCGAATACGCCGAGGCGCGCGACCCCGAAACGCTTATTCCGGTGACCTCCCCGACGGGGCGCGTCACGCTGCTTGTCGCCGCACGGGTGGGTCCGGCGCGGCTGATCGACAACATCACGCTGCAAGAGGGGGGAGCGCAATGATCCGCACGATGCTCAAGTGCAAGATTCACCGGGCCACCGTCACCGAGGCGGTGCTGCATTACGAGGGAAGCATCACCATCGACGAGACGTTGATGGCGGCGTCCGGCCTGGTCGAGTACGAGCAGGTCCACATCTACAACATCGACAACGGCAACCGCTTCTCGACCTACGCCATCAAGGGCGAGCGCGATTCCGGCGTGATCTGCCTCAACGGCGCCGCGGCGCGGCAGGTCAGCAAGGGCGACCTCATCATCATCGCCAACTACGCAAACTACGACGAGAAGGAACTGGCCGATTTCCACCCCACGCTCGTCTACGTCGACGATAAAAACGCGATCACGAACGTGAAGCAGAAGATCGTCTCCGAGAGCCAGCGCCCGCGCGTGGCGGCGTGTTCCTGCGCGGCTGCGAACTGACGATCCCCGAGCGCCGCATATGCCGTCGATGAAGGGGGCGTTCCTCCTCGACGTCGAGGAGGAGAAGCGTCGGCAGCGGGCCAAGACGGAAGCGGGTCTGCGGGCGGGCGTCGATGCGGTCGAAGGGGCGCCGGAAAATGAAGCCCCGGTCGATCCCGGCAAGCCGCTCGAGGATTACCTGGCGCGCTGGCACGGAAACTGGCGCGGGTCGTCGTCCGTCGAATGAGGGACATGTCCCTGGGTTACGGAAAATCCATGATCGTCGCCTCTCGGCTTGTTGCGGACGCCGGGACCGTCCACTCGCCTGGTGCGGTCGCCATCTCCGGCGGGAGGATCCTGGGGGTCGGTCGTCCGGATGACGTCGCCGCCGCCATTCCCTCCGGCTTCCACCGGATCGACCTTCCCGGATGCGCGATCCTCCCCGGCCTCGTCAACGCCCACACCCACCTGCAGATTCCGCCCGTCGGCCTGCCCGGAGGGGACGAGGTCGGCGCAGCCGGGGGTTCCGCCTTCGTCGCCTGGCTGCTCCGCGTCATCGCGTGGCGCCGCGGCGCGAACCCCGCGAACCTGGCGTTGCACTTCGATATCGCGACCCACGAAGCGCTGTCGTTCGGCACGACCGCGGTGGGCGAAATCGCAGGCGGCGACCTGTCGGTGTACGCCGAGTGCCCGTTGCGTGCCCGTGTCTTCGCCGAGGGGATCGGCTTCGCCCCAGAAGCGGCGGAGAAATCGGAGGCGGGGGTCGTCTCGGCATTGGCGGGCTTGCGCATCGCTTCCGACTGCAACCCGCTGGTTCTCCCCGGAATCTCCCCGCACACGCCATACACGGTCGGCGGCTCTTTGATGCGGAGTCTCGCGACCTTATCCGTGCGGGAGGGGATGCCGCTTTCGCTCCACCTGGCCGAGTCGCCCGAGGAAATCGAATTTCTTCGCGGCGGACGCGGCCCGATCGCCTCCGCCCTTTTCCCGGCCGTCGGGCAGGACGTTTCCTGGTTCCGGGGGATCGGGATGACCGTGCCGGATTATCTTGCGCGCACCGGCGTTTTGCGGGACGGGGCGGTGCTGGTGCATAATGTCCACCTGTCGCGAGGCGAGATCGACCGGCTTCGCGAGGGCGGCGCCCGCTTCGTACTCTGCCCGCGCAGCAACGCGGCGCACGGCAACGGCTCTCCCGACGTGACGCATTTCGTGGATTCGGATATCCCGTTCGCGCTGGGTACCGACAGCCGGGCGTCCGTGCCGACGCTTTCCCTCTGGGACGAGATGCGCGCCGCGGCCGGCCTCTACCGGGGCGGCAGGTCCGCCGTCGAACTGGCTTCGGCGCTCTTCCGGTCGGTGACGGCGAACGGGACGGCTGCCCTCGACCTGCCGGGCGGTTCGCTGCGGGTGGGCGGACCGGCCGACTTCTGCGTGACGGACGATCCCGGCGGGAGCGACGAGGCGATATTCACGAGGTTGCTCGACGGCGCCGGACGGGGCGCAATCCGGGCCACGGTCGTCGGCGGCGCCGGCCGTCACGGCGACTGCATATAAATGGAAGAAAGAAGCGGACATTGACCGAGCATCCCAAAAAAGAAATGACCGAAAAGACCGTCGCGCTCAACCGCCGCGCGCGGCACGAATTCCATATCCTCGACACGGTCGAGTGCGGGATCGTCCTCTTCGGCTACGAGGTCAAGTCGATCCGCCAGGGGCGGCTCAACATGTCGGACGCTTACGCGACGGTGCGTGACGGCGAACTCTTCCTCGAAAACATGCATATCAGCCCATACAGCCACAGTGACGTCAGCCTGATCGATCCGCTTCGCAGCCGCAAACTGTTGCTCCATCGCCGCCAGATCGACCAGCTCTACGCGAAGATGCGGGAGCAGGGGCTCACCCTCGTTCCGCTCAAGGCCTATTTCAAGGGCCCCAACATCAAGGTCGAGATCGCGCTGGCGAAAGGGAAGAAACTCTACGACAAGCGCCAGGACATCGCCGAACGCGACGCCAAGCGCGATATCGCCCGCGTCGCCCGGAACAAGGGCCCCAACCGCCGCAACGACGACTGAAGGCGCGGGTCGGGCATGTCGGGCGAATGCCGCTGCTTCCGTAGCGGAGGCGGGAGGGGGTCTGAGCGGAGTGCCGGTGGATAGAAGTGTTGCGGCTGACAACGGAGGCGAACGGCCCCCTCCCGCGTAGCGAAGGGAATCGGGGCATTCGCTTTGATTTTTCCTGTCTTTTCAATAGGTTAGACGGTTATTTTCGTAAGTATCTGATATTGTTGAGGAATTAGCGGAATTTTTTTCTTGGTCGACCTGTTCCCGCGTGCTAACATGACCCATTGATTTTCTGACCGGGCGGGTGTGCACTCCATGGGGAGTGCGGATCCGGGTCTCGGGGGGCACGGCCAATCATCCGATGCGACGCCAATCACTCATAATCCTTCTGCTGGTAGCGCTGATCACGCTCGTTGGCCGGGATGCGTCCGCCGCGACCTACAAGGTTCGCAAGGGCGACAGTCTCGCGCGGATAGCCAAAAAGCAGCACGTCAGCGTCGAGGCGCTTCGCGAGGCCAACGGGCTCGAGAGCGATGCGCTCCAGGTCGGCACGAAGCTGGTGATCCCGGTGAAGGGGAAGGCCCCGAAGGCGTCCGACGAATCGAAGGAAGAGGCCGTTGCGCCGTCCTCGGCGTCCGGTGCGGCCGGGACGCCGCCGGTGAAAACCGAATCCGCCCCCCCCGTCACCGAGTGGGCCGGCTACCACACCGTCCGCAAGGGCGACACGTTTGCGACCATCGCCCGGGACAACGACCTTTCCGTCGAAGCGCTGAAGCGGCTCAACCCCGGCAAGAAATTCCGCAAGCTCAAGGACGGGATGCGGCTGCGCGTCAAGGTGGCCCTCGAAACCGCGATCTCGTCTGCCGCGCCGGCCAAGACGACTGAAACGGCGGTAGCGCCCCCCCAGCCCCTCCCCGAGACGCACGAAGTTGCGAAGCCGTCCGTGGCCGCGGTGGCGCCGGTCCCGGTTGAAACCGCTGCGCCCCGCGGTTCGGGCCCGGCCACCCACACCGTCCGCAAGGGCGACACGTTCGCAATCATCGCAAAGGTCAACAATGTTTCAATCGACGACCTGAAACGGTTCAATCCCGGCAAGGATTCCCGGCGGCTGAAGATCGGGATGCAACTTCGCGTCAGGCCGGTCGCCGACACGGCTTCGGTTGCCGGCCCGGTTGGCGTTACGAAAGCGCAGGTCGTCGAGAAACCAGCCGAAAAACCGGCCCCCCATCCGGTTGCCCGCGTCGAGAAAGCGGTTCCCGAACCGGTTGCCGCCGAGCCGTCCGAATCCGCCGCCGCTTCCGTCCCGAAGCCGGTCTACCACAAGGTGCGCAAGGGCGAGACTTACGCGTCGATCGCCTCCAAATATGGCGTTTCGGTCAAGAAACTCAAGAAACTGAACCACATCCGGAAGGCGAAGAAGCTCAAGCCCGGCAGCCAGTTGCTCGTTCGCGGCGGCAGCGGGGGAAGCACCATCACCGCCGACCGGCGCAGGGAACTCGAGCAGATCCTCCAGAACGAGGCGTCGCTGACGGCCGAAGGCGCCAGGCTGGCCGCCGCCCAGGTTACCGAGATGGCACCCGAGTTGCTGGCCGCCGCCAACGACAATGCGTTCGAGGGCGGTCCCATCGTCGAGGAGCAGCCCCCCGGCCTCACCGGCCGCGTCATCCGCATCGCCAAACTCATGCTCGACCTGCCCTACCGGTTCGGCGGCACCTCCCTTACGGGCATCGACTGCTCCGGCTACGTCCAGAAGGTGTTCGGTTTCCTCAACCTTCCGTTGCCGCGCACCGCCCGCGAGCAGTTCGCCAAGGGCGAAAAGATCGAGAAGGACGAACTGACGACCGGCGACCTGGTCTTCTTCAAGACCTACGCCCGCTTCCCCTCCCACGTCGGCATCTACCTGGGTGACAACAAGTTCATCCACGCCTCGTCGGGAGACCACAAGGTCAAGATCGACAGTCTCGATGCCCCCTACTTCCTGCGCCGCTACATCGGCGCACGCCGCCTGGTCGCCGACCAGAAGGACGAAGAGGAGTAATCTCCCATGACGAACCGGATCCGCCATGCCGTGTCAGGCGTCCTGCTGATCGGGGCGCTGCTTCTTCTGAGGGGCGGAAGCCACGTACCCCTGCCGGTTTTCCCCGTCCCCTTTTCGGCGCTGCCGCCGCCCGAGTTGCGCGAACCGGTCGCCCAGGGCGCCGATACCGTGTTCCTATGGGAACTCGTCAAGCGGTACACGACGAAATATCAGGTCCAGGACCAGGCGGTCAAGATCTACCGGGTCATCTTCGAGGAAAGCCGCTTTCTCGACGATGTCCGCTCCAAGGGGGGCGAATACCTCGGCATGTGCCAGTTCCGTCCGAGCACGTTCTACCAGAACGTCCGGGAGATGAAAGAGATGATGCTCCTTCCGAAGGACGTGCGTTTCTCCCCCTTCAATCCCGAACACGCGATCCACGTCATGACGTGGATGTGGAGCCGGGGCTACAAGGACCACTGGGGGCCGACTCGTTCGGTCGAACGGCAGTCCGAAGGCGGTTCCGAATCCGGGGAAAGAACTTCGGACCCGTAAGGCCGTTTCGTTTCCGTCATGAAATCACCCCGCTTCCTCCACGCCTTCCTCGCGTTCTTCCTTGGGTTCTCGCTCGTTGCCGTTTCCGGTGACGCGGCACTCCCGGTTCACAAGAAAAAAGGGGAACCCCCCGCCCGCAAGACGACCCCGCACCCGAAGAAGAGCCGGAAGAAGGGGAAGCCGAAACGGCCGGCAACTCCCCCGCGCAGGTCCAGGGCCGTCCCCCGGGAGCACCGTTCCCCGGTGCCGCCGCCACCGATTCCCGTGCTCCCGCCTTTCGATCCCGGTACGCTTCCGGTCGTTTCCGTCGAGATGCCTCGGGAAGCGCTGGATCCGTTCTTCCGCGGTCTCTCGGCACTCGAAACGCCGGGAGGGGAGAACGGGCCCGCGCGGGTCGTTCGCGTGCTCCATTTCGGCGATTCCCACGTGGCGGCCGACTACTGGAGCGGTGAAATCCGTCGACTGCTGCAACAGCGTTTCGGCGACGCCGGGGCGGGATACGTCATGCCGGGCCGCCCCTGGAAATATTTTCGCCACGCGCTCGCGAAGACGCTCGATGGCGACGGCTGGCAGGCGGTCGGATTGAAGGAACCGCCCCCTGACGGCGTGGCCGGGCTTTCTGGGGTATCGCTGGCTCCGACCCGGGAGACGCCCGCATCCGTGCGCGCGCCGGGCCGCAATTTCAAGGTGACGCTGGCCGTCGGGTCCGACAATGCCCCGGTTCGCCTGCTCGTGGACGATGCGCCCGTCGACAACCTGGTCGTCAATTCCCGCTGGATCAATTCGGGCGGAAGCGATGTCGCGCTCCTCTCGATCTCGAACCGGGACCCGCTCCCCGATGCGACGCGCAAATTCACCGTCCTGACGCCCCCGGGAACCGGCACCCGGCTTCTCGGGGCCGAATTCACGAGCGGCCGGAACGGCGTCATCCTCGATACGCTTGGGTTGAACGGCGGGCGGATGACCGCCCTCGAGAAGTGGTCGCCCCGTATGCGGCGGCAACTGCTGCAGGACGCGAAGCCGTCGCTCGTGATCGTCTCCTACGGCACCAACGAAATCGCGGCGAAAAAGTTCACGTTCGAAGGGTTCAAGGCCGATTGCGTCCGCGTGCTCCGGGCGCTCAGGGAAGACGCGGGCGGCGCCGCAATCCTGGTGACGGGGCCGGCCGACCGTGCGGTGAAGACGAAAAGGGGTTGGGCAGCGATGTCGGATGCCGAAAGGCCGGTCATCCGCGCACTGCGCGAGGCGGCGGCCGAGACGGGTTGCGCGTTCTGGGATCTGCAGGCCGCGATGGGCGGAGAAGGGGCGGTTCTTGCCTGGATCCGGGCCGGCCTGGCGCAGCGGGACGGCGTCCACTTCACGCAGGCGGGGTACGAACTGCAGGCGCGAATGCTCCATGACCGGCTGATGGCGATATACGAAGCGACCCGCAAACCGTTGCCGGCGGCTGCGGCGGACGACAACGGGGTGCGATGAGCCTCTCCAGTTCCGTCTACCTGGCGTTCCTGCTCGTTGCCGTCGCGGGGTATCGCCTCTCCGGGGGAGTGCGCCGGTTTCACATCCCGGCGATCCTCTTCTTTTCCTTCGCATTCTATTCGGCGTGGAACCCGGTTTACTGCCTTCCACTGATCGTCACCGCGCTGCTCGATTTCAACACGGCCCGCTACGTTTCACGCCGGCGCGGCCGTCGTGCCGCCCGCATCGCCCTGGCGGCGGACATCGCGGCCAACCTGTGCATCCTTGGATTATTCAAGTACTTCAACTTCATGGCCGACAACACGGCCGGGATCGCTTCGGCGATCGGATTCGAGATCCCTTCCGTTCCGTTCCGCGTTGTTTTCGGAGTGGGGATCTCCTTCTACACGTTCCAGTCGATGAGCTACGTCATCGACGTCCACCGGGGCGATGCCGAGCCCGCGCGCGGCTTTTTCGACTATCTCGCGTTCGTCGCCTTCTTCCCGACGCTCCTGGCCGGGCCGATCACGCGCGCTTCGGTCCTGCTGCCGCAGATCGAGCGCCCGTCGCCCCCGATCACCGCGGAGGAGGGGGGGCGTGCGCTCTTCCTCATCGCGCTCGGCTTCGTCAAGAAACTGGTCGTCGCCGACTACCTGGCCGTCAACCTGGTCAACCGCGTCTTCGACCTGCCCGGAATGTTTTCGTCCGCCGAGATCCTTGCAGGGGTCTACGCCTACGCGGTGCAGATCTACTGCGACTTTTCCGGATACAGCGACATCGCCATCGGCTCCGCGCTCCTGCTCGGCATCGCGCTTAAAGACAACTTCAACGCGCCTTACCGCGCGAAGGACCTCCCCGAGTTCTGGCGACGATGGCACATCTCGCTCTCCACGTGGCTTCGCGACTACCTGTTCTTCTCGCTTCCCGGCAACCGGTCACGGAAATGGGCGCCGTATTTCAACACGCTGATCACCTTCGCCCTCGGGGGCTTGTGGCACGGCGCCTCGTGGACCTTCCTGGCCTGGGGCGTGCTGCATGGCGGCGGGCTGGCGGTCGCGAGGTTCGTCGAGTCCCGGAAGCCGCGCGGCCGGGGAATCCCGGTCGTCCCCGCCTGGCGTCAGGCGACCGGGGTGATCGTCACGTTCCACTTCGTCTGCCTGACGTGGATCTTCTTCCGGTGCGAGTCGCTAGAAGGGGCGCTCGGCATCCTGCAGGGGCTCGGGCGGACGAGTTTCAGCACCGCCAACATCACGTGGCCGATCGTTGCGCTGACAGTCGCGGGGCTCTCGCTCCAGTGGCTGCCCGAGAAGGTGTACCCGGCCCTCCAGCAGCGGTTCGCCGCGCTCCCTTCCCCGGTCCAGTGCGCGCTGCTCGCAGCGACGGCCGTGGCGGTCGTCCGGGTTTCCGGGGCCTCTGTTTCGCAATTCATCTACTTCAACTTCTGACGGCGGGCACTCTTGAAGATTCCGAAAACATGGGCCACGGTGGGGCTGCTGCTTGCATGCGCGGCGGTTCCTTATGCCGTTTCCGGACTTTCCGCGTACCGGATCTTCGACCCGTCGCGTCTTCTCGACACGCTCATTGCGCCCTGGCACGGGAACCCGGTCGAAAAGGTGTTCCGCACCAAGGGCGAAGTGCGCGCAGCAATCTCCCCAGCCGTCGACAACGGGGCGGCGGTGCGCCTGTCGCCGCCTCTGCCGCCGCTCCCTTCAATCGGCCCCCGCTCCCGTGACGACTGGCCCCCGGGCGAGGCCGAAGACGTTTACGCGGCGGAGGCGCGCGGCGCGGTCGGCGTCGAGGATTACGGCGCCGGGATTCCGCGCTTTTTCGAGGCGCTCGAGAGGACCGGCCGGAAAGAGCCACGCGCCGTCACGCGGATCAGTCATTTCGGCGACAGCCCGGTGACGGGCGACCTGATCGCGGGCGACGCGCGGGCTCGTCTGCAGAGGCGGTTCGGCGATGCGGGGCACGGATGGATCTTCGTCGATCGCCCTTGGGAGTGGTACAGCCACCGCGGGGTTCGCCTTTCCGGAAGCGGCTGGTCGATCCAGTCCCCGGGTGCGTCTTCCGGACCCTGCGGCCTGGGAGGCGCCACCTTTACCGCCTCGGGCGGCGGAGCCCGCAGCCGGATCTCGACCGTCAAGGCCGGAACGGGAGCGGCGGTCGGCCGTTTCGACATCCACTTCCAGTCGAAGCCGAAAGGGGGAACGCTCCTCGTCTCGATCGACGGGTCGCCCGCGTCCGAGATCTCCACCGCGTCGGAGGAAGCCGGCGGGTTGGTGATCCACTCGATCCCGGTGGCCGACGGGGGGCACGAACTGCTCCTGCGTCCCAAGGGCGACGGCCCGGTCCGCCTGTTCGGGGTCGTCCTCGAGCGGGAGGTGCCGGGTGTCGTCTATGACACGCTGGGCGCGAACGGGGCGACGATCCGGCATCTGGCCCGCTTCGACCGGGAGAGCTGGATGGATTCCCTCCGGCAAAGGCGGCCCGACCTCGTCATCCTGAATTTCGGCACGAACGAGAGCCGGTACGCCGGGCTCTCGTTTGCCGCCTATGCGAGGGATTATCGAGAAGTGATCCGGCGGGTGCGGGAGGCGGTGCCGGGGGCCGCGATCCTGATCATGGCGCCGATGGACCGCGGGGTTCGGGGGTCGGGAGGCGGGATCGCGACGGATGAATCCATCCCGCGGCTGGTTGCCGCCCAGCGGGTCATCGCCCGCACCGAGCGGGTCGCCTTTTTCGACACCTACGCCGCGATGGGGGGAAGCGGGACGATGGCCGACTGGTACGGCCGGTCGCCGCGGCTGGTCGCGGGCGACTTCACCCACCCCACGCACCCGGGTGCGGCGGTCTTGGGCGACCTCCTTGTCGACGCGCTGCTGAAAGGTTACCCTGACCTTCGGGCAGGGAAAAATCAGACACCCGGCGAAGGAGCAACGCCATGAGCACGGTCGAGAAGGTTCGCATTGCGCTGGAGGCGGTCGCCCGGGCCCCGGTCCCGGCGGAAGACGACGCGTCGCTCTTCGATGCGGGTGTCATCGACTCATTCGGACTGATGGAATTCATCGGGGAGCTCGAGCGGCAGTTCGGCGTCAAGGTGCCGGACGAGGAACTCACCCCGCGCAAATTCGAGACAATTGCCAAGGTGGCCGCCTGGTTCGACGCCCGGAAACGCGGCTGATGTCGAACGCGCCCGGGAATGAAACAGGGCAGACCCGGATATCCGGGTTCGGGCATTGCCTGCCGGAAGGCGTCGTGGATAACGCGGCGCTGGCGGCCGAGTTCGGCGTGGAGGCGGCGTGGATTCTCTCGGTCTCCGGGATTCGCACGCGCCGTTGCGTGGCGCCCGGCGAAACGGTCTGCGATCTGGCGCACCGGGCTGCGCTGGCCGCGCTCGCGGATGCGGGGATCACCCCTTCCGACCTCGGCGCGATCGTGGTCGGGACGGGCACGCCGCACCGGCAGTTCCCGGGCGTGTCGGCCGAAGTGCAGAAGCGGCTTGCGGCGCCCGGCATCCCGGCGTTCGACATCCATCTGGCGAGCGTGGGCGGGCTCTTCGCGTTGGCGACCGCTTCGGCCTTGTGCGCGCAGTACGGACCCGTCCTCGTGATCGGGGCCGAGGTGATGAGCGCGGTCCTGGCGCGGCATCCGCGCGTCAAGGAGACGGGCATCCTGTTCGGCGACGGGGCGGGCGCCTGCATTGTCATGCCCGGGGCGGGTGCCGTCACGCTCGACGAGATCCGGATCGCGAGCGACGCGACTTTTTCCGACGCCCTGTTCATGGATTTCGGCGAGTCGATGGTCATGGACGGCCGCACCGTCATCCTGCAGGCCAACCGGAAGCTGCAATCCGCTGTATCCGACCTGCTCGGGCGCAACGGCCTCGCGCCGGACGACATCGATCTCTTTCTTTTTCATCAGGCGAACCTCAACCTGCTCCGGCAGGTGGGGGGTGCGCTCAAGATCGATCCCGAAAAAGTGTTCGTCAACCTCGACCGGTACGGCAACACCTCGTCTGCGTCGCTATTGATCGCGATGTCCGAGGCGCGCGCGGCGGGACTGCTCGAGCCGGGAATGCGGGCGGTTCTCGCCGCCTTCGGTGCCGGGATGGGTTGGGGGGCCGCGCTGATATCGTGTCGGGCGGGTTCCTGACCGGGATTGCCGGCAAGTCGACGGTCCAAAAGAAAACGGCCACCCGGAAGCGATCCGGGTGGCCGTTTTTCTTTCGGGGTATTTCGATCAGAACGAGTTCATGTCGTTGTCGTCCATCGGGAAGACGTCATCGGGGGTCCCCTTGGCCGGTCGCGAGGCCGGTTTGGCGGCCGAGGCGGATTTCTTGGCCGTCACGCGGCCCGATGGGGCCGATAGCGCAGCCCGGGGCGCCCTGCCACGCGAAGCCGAGGAACGGGTTGCGGGACGCGGGGCCGCGGCAGGCCGACGCCCGCCTTCGTCCGCGCCGCGGACCAGGTCGCGGATTTGCGAGACGACGTCCTGCATCGAAATCGCCTGGGCGGAGAGTTCCTCGGTCGCCGAGGCGATCTCTTCGGCGTTGCCCGCCGTCTGCTGCGTGACCTTGTCCATCTGGGAGATGGCGCCGCTCACCTCGGTGATGCCGCGCGACTGTTCGGAAGAGGCGGCGGAGATCTCGCCGACCAGTTCGTTGACCTTCTTGACCGACGTCGCCACTTCCTGGAAGTCGCTGTTGGTCTTCTCGACGAGCTGGGTGCCGGCCTTGATCCGCTGGACGGTGGCCTCGATCAGGTCGGAGGTGTTCTTCGCCGCGCCGGCGGCCCGCTGGGCCAGGTTGCGGACCTCGTCGGCGACGACCGCGAACCCCGCGCCCGCCTCGCCCGCCCGAGCCGCCTCGACTGCCGCGTTGAGCGCCAGCAGGTTGGTCTGGAAGGCGATCTCGTCGATCGTCTTGATGATCTTGCCGACCTCTTCGCCCATCGAGGAGATCTCGGCCATGGATCCGACCATCGACCCCATCGAGACGTTGGCCTTGTCGACGTTGTGGCCGGCCTGCTCGGCGAGCTGCCGCGCCTGCCCGGCGTTGTCGGCGTTCTGGTGCGTCATCGCCGACATCTCTTCCATCGCCGACGACGTCTCCTCGAGTGACGCCGCGGACTCGGAGGACCCTTCCGCAAGCGTCTGCGCCGAGGAGGAAAGCTGCATGGAGGCGGACGACACCTGGCTTGCCCCTTCGCTGAGCGATTCGACCGCCTGATTGAGCGACCGGGAGATCGAACGGGCCAGGTAGATCCCGAGGGCGAGCGCGAGGCCCATGCAGGCGACCACCAACACGATCATGAAGGTGATGGCGCCGTTGGCGAGGACGTTGTTTTCATCGGAGGTCTGCTTGGCCAGCTTTTCCTTGATCGCCATCAGTTTTTCGATGTTTTCCTGGACGACCTTGCGATTTTTTTCGCCTTCGCCTTCGATCAATGCCTTGGCTTCGGCCTTTTTCCCCTCATTGATGAGGGCGGCCACCTTGTCGACCACGGTGTTGAAAGCGGCGAGCGAAGCGGTCAACTCCTTGAATATCGTACGGCCTTCGTCGGTCAGGATCGTCTTCTCGAACTCGGCCAGGTATTCGTTGGTCGCCTTGTGGCGCTCCTTGATCGTTTGCATCAACTTTTCCCGTTTCGCGGCTTCGTCCTCGAGAATCAGTTCGAAAACGTTGGAGCGCATCCGCTGGAAATGGGTCGAAGCTTCCCCGATGGCGCCCAGCGGCGCGGTGATCTTTTCGTACAGTTTCGTATCGGCGTCGTCGATCTTCTTGATGTTTCGGATTCCGACGAACCCGACGATGCCGCAGATGAGCGCCACCGAGACGAACGCCGCGATCAACTTGGCTCCCAAGGACAGGTTTTTCAGCATTACGGATGCACCTCCAGCGCGTTGAATACTCCGAGTGACTTATCGGCAGGACCAAGGAAAATCCTTAGTGCAAAAAATACAACGATGATTTAATCGAAATCGGGGGAGCGGACGCGACCGCAAGGCGGTTCCGGCGTCTAACGTAGCAAGGGGGAACATGAAATGAGCCGATTCGACAGCGACTATATTCCGGCCTCCGCGATGGGGATATTTGCCCACCCGGACGATGCCGAGTTCACGGTGGCCGGCACGATCGCCCGGTGGGCGGCTGCCGGTTGCGAGGTGACGCTGGTGCTGCTGACCAGCGGGAACGTGGGTACGCACGACCCCACGCTGACGCGTGCAGGGTTGGCGGAGATCCGGGAGCGCGAAGAGCGCGCGTCCGCCGGGAAACTCGGCGTGAAGCAGGTGGTGTTCCTGGGGCACGACGACTGCGAACTGCAGCCGACGATGGCGATCCGGCAGGAACTGGTCCGCGAGATCCGCCGATACAAGCCCGAGGTGGTCATCTGCAACGACCCGCAGTCGCTCTTCTTCGAGGAGCGGTACGTCAACCACCCGGACCACCGCGCCGCCGGGACGGTGGCGATCGACGCCGTCTTTCCGGGCGCCGAGATGGAACTGCTTTGGCCCGAGCTGGGGGCGCCCCACAAGGTGCACGCGCTCTACATCAGTTCAACGATGACGCCGAACCGGTGGATCGACGTAACGGGGACGATCGACCTCAAGATCGCCGCACTCAACGAACACAAGAGCCAGTTGGGCGAGCGCGACATCTCCGACATGATCCGGGAGTGGGCGATTGCCGCCGCGGCGACGGGAAACTGGGACGGCGAGCCGGATGCGCGTCCGAAATTCGCCGAGGCGTTCCGGGTGATGAAGCTGATGCGGGAAGAGAAGGCGGGGGGCGGCTGATGAAGCGGTTGGCCGACTGTTCGTCGTGGCGATTGCTGCGAAGGGACTGACTCGCGACCTGCTGCTCGAGGGTGGCGTTTCCCTGGTCTCCGGCAAGTTGATCCTGCCTTCCTGGCGGCGGGGCTACTGCTTTGCCGCAGGCAGGATTGTGCCGTCCTCCCGGATGACCGCGCCGCGCGACTTGAGGTCCTCGGCGGTCAGTTGCCGGAGGAGGCCTGTGACCTTGCCTTCCGGATCCGGCTCCGGAATTCCCTTCCGCCTGAGCGCCACCGGGACGATCTTGCCGGAGAGGAAGCGTCCCGTATCGAGGTCGAGTTCGGCGCGCAGCGCAAAGCCGAGCCCGCTCGCCCCCTTCAGGTTGAACATCCCGTAGGTCAGGAAGTTTCCGAGCGAGTAGGCGATCAGCCGGTCGCGGTAGATTTCCATGGCGCGCGGCACGTGGGGACCGTGGCCGAAGACCGCGGCCGCTCCGGCGTCGATCGCCGCGTGCGCGAACTTTTCGACGTCCCCTCGTTTTTCCCCGGCGAATATTTCCATCCCCCCCGTCAGATGCAGCGCATCCTTTCCTTCCGCGCCACCGTGGAACGAGACGAGGACGAGGTCGTTTTCCGCGGCCTGTTTCCGGATGATTGCCGAGGCGGTGGGGATATCGAGGGTCGAGGCGCTGAAGGCGGTCGGGGACTTGTAGGAAAATCCGAGGATGGCGACACGTTTTCCGCCGACCGTGAAACGGGCGACCTGGTCGCCGCCGACCGGCTGGATGCCGGCGTCCGCCAGCGTGGCGACCGTGTTGTCGATCCCCTCGCGACCGAAATCGAAGGTGTGGTTGTTGGCGATGTTCAGCGCGTTGAAACCGGCGTCCTTCAGGTAGCGGACGTAGCGGGTCGGCGTGCGAAAGGCGAAGCACAGTTTCGGGTCGCGCGCATGCCGGCACTTCTCGGCGACGCCGTTGTCGAGGAGCGGTCCTTCGAGGTTGCCGAAGACGATGTCGCGATCGCGGAGCGCGGCACCCACTTTCAGGAAGAGGTCGCACCCGTCGTCCGGCGGCAGCATCCCCTCGGGCCACCCCGTTCCCATCATGATGTCGCCCACGGCGACGACGCCGAGGACGGCAGAGGGCGGCGGTGCAGGAATTGGTGAGGCGATATCCGGATTTCCCCCGCCGTGTCCCCATGCGGCGGCGTTTCCGGCGAAAAGGAACTGGATGGCCAGCATGAGCAGAAAGTTTGCGGGAAAATGGAACGGGTGCCTCAAGGCATGTCGGCGTGGCATGGTTTCCCTGCGCTAAATCCGGTATCGGTGATGGCACCCGTTGAATCCATTATACGCCAGATCGTTTTGCAGACCGGGCGGCGGCCGGACCTGCGGGGCGCAATCGGTGGTATCATAAAGATTGTCATCACGGGGGCGAAACGGATTCGACGTGGACGTCGATGCTCCTGGGTTGCGTGCCGAGGCCCCGCTGTCCTCGTAAAAAGCGGGAACCAATAGTCGCAAACGACTATTCTTACGCTCTCGCGGCTTAGGCCGTGAGCGTCCGACTGCCGAGTTCCCTCGTAGGTAGAAGGGCGTCACGCTAGAGGGATAGCCCCAATCTCCTGCCCGGGGGGAGGAATGGCGAAATCAATCCGGGATTGCGCGGAGGGGACCCTGCCGATGGGGGACCCCGAGGGCGAAACTTAAATCATCGGAAACGCACGTAGTAGCCCTGAGTAAAGAGTTTGCGGACGGGGGTTCGACTCCCCCCGCCTCCACCAAGTGAACTTCCAGCACAGTCCGAGATAGACCAAAAAGCCCCGAGAAATCGGGGTTTTTTGTTGCCTTGCGTCCGGTGGCGTCCGCAGGGGACCGGTAGATGCCACAGGTTTTAGGGGTATTTTGGGGGGTATTTAAGGGTTGTCCGGATCCGGATACCCCCAAAAATGCGATCGGCGGCGTCCGCGAAGAAGGCGAACACCTCTTTCCTCGGGCAGGCGAGCTTGAGCGTGAAATGGAGGTCGTGCCAGCTCACGGGGAAAACGGTTTCCCGGCGGCGGAGGCGTCGCACATCGTCCGGAGTCCTTCCCGGTAGGTCGGGTAGGCGAGCCTCACGCCGAGCGTTGCCTTGAGGTCGCGATTCGAGCACCGCTTCGAATCGGCGTAGAAGGAGCGTGCCATCGGCGACAGCTCCGCCGACTCGAACGGGATCTCGGGCGGCGGCGGGATGCCGAGCAGTGCCGCGGCGTACGAGACCACGTCCTGGGGCGGCGCCGGTTCGTCGTCCGTGACGTTCCAGGTGCCGCCCGGTCCGGGACTCGCGAAGCAGGCCGCGATCGTCCGGGCGATGTCCGCGACGTGGATCCGGTTGAATAACTGCCCGGGTTTGACGATCCGGCGCGCGGTCCCGTTGCGCAACTCCTCGAGCGCGTTGCGTCCCGGACCGTAGATACCGGCAAGACGCAGCACGTAAACCGCCTTCCCCGATTCCGCCCCTAGCGCTCGCCACCCGTTTTCCGCCTCGAGCCGCGTGACGTTGCGCGGGTTGGACGGGATGCACTGCGTCGACTCGTCGATCCAAGACCCCTCATGGTCGCCGTAGACCCCAATGGTAGAGAGGTAGACGATGCGCGTGAGGGTGCTCGATCCGGAGATTGCGTCCCGGAATGCGGGCAGCGCCGGGTCGCCGTGTTCGCCGGGAGGAATGGAGGCGAGCAGGGCATCGGATTCCGCGAGACGGCCGGGAATCCGCGGGTCCGCTTCGGACGGGGAGAACGGGAGCAGTTCGAGCCGGTCGCCGGACAAGGCATTCGCCCGGTCGCGCGAGGTCACGGTTCCGGTCACGCCTTCGGGGGGTTGGGCGGCCCCGTTCAAATAGTGATGCGCGCAATAGCCGTATCCGAAGATGAAGAGTCGTGTCATTTCGGGAAGCTCCTCCAATCCGTTGGTTCTGCAAGCATGATGGCGCCACTTCGAGGGGGGATGCAACCACCCTTGTCCCGGAGATGTGCGGCGGGGCATCCGGTGAATCAAGGGTCGTTTCCGGGCGTCTCAACAGGGTGAGGAAATCCGAGAGGCCCGGGGGGAGAAGCCGGGGGATTGCGTTGGAGGCAAATAACTGCAATCGTATCCGGTACGGGAGGTGTGGATGAAATCATGCTTCACTGCCGTATTTTGCCTGATCGTCGGGACCGGCTTGGCCGCCCCGGCCTATGCCCTGACCGTTCAGGGCATCGCTTTCGCCGACACGCTCCAGGCCGGGAACGACACCCTCCGCCTCCACAACGCAGCCCTCCTCCGTGACATGAAGGTTCTAAAGGCCTACGTGGCGGCACTTTACCTCCCGGTGGGAACCGCTCCGGAGGCCGTCCTGGACGACGTCCCGAAGCGGTTGGAGATCAGCTACATGGTTCCGATAAAGGGGGGCGATTTCGCGAAGGGCGCCGACCCGGTGCTTGCGCGCAACCAGGGCGCGGCCGAGCTCGAGCGGCTGCGCAGTCGGATCGATCGTCTCCACGCCGCCTACCGGGACGTGAAGCCGGGCGACCGGTACGCCCTGACCTACCTCCCCGGGCGGGGGACGGAGCTGACGCTGAACGGCACCCTGCTCGTCGTCATCGAAGGCGCCGATTTCGCTTCGGCCTACTTCGGCATCTGGCTCGGCCGGGAGCCGATCGACGCGAAGCTCAAGCGCGACCTGCTGGGGGGGGCGTTGACATGAACGACCGGCGGACGCCGGAATGACACGGGTATTTCTCGTCACGGGCGGGGCGCTACTCGGCTACACGGCCTGCGGCTTCCTCGTATCCCGGATCCTTGGCCGCAACGACATCGCGGACGTGGCCTGGGGGCCCGGATTCCTGGTGGCCGCGGCGGTTTCTCTCGTCGCGGGGGCCGGAGTTCGGGGAGGGTCCATGACGACGACCAGAGCCCTGCTTCTATTCCTGGCGGTCGCGACCTCGGGATGCGCCGCATCCATGCCGCCGCTGAAGACGGTCGAAAAGGTGGACCTCGCCCGCTTCATGGGGCCGTGGT
>JANXQJ010000027.1 GCA_025356865.1 Deltaproteobacteria bacterium
CGCGACAGCACCCGGACGCCGCGTGTACGGCCGATCTTGTGCCCGTCGAAGGTGAAATTGATCTCCTCGACCCCGAACCGCTCCGCAAGCTCTCCGAACGCGCATTCCGCACCGTTGGCTCCGCCGCTATAGAGGACGCACTCCTCCCGTTTCAACATGGCTTTCTCCTTTATTGAAAGATAAGTGTGGACTTTGGAATGGTAACTATAGCACGGACGGAGGGTTGCAGAGGACAGACACGATCTTGCGGCCGAGTTCGCCCCGCCGGAAAGGCTTCTGGAGGAAGCCGCCGAAGCCGCCGGAAACGATCTCGCCCACCCGCCCGCTCTCGTCGTAGCCGCTGGCGAGAAGCGCCTTTACGGACGGGTCGATCCGGCGCATCTCGGCAAAAGCCCGGTCGCCGGTCATGCGGGGCATCATCAGGTCGAGCAGGACGAGGTCGATGTCGGCGTGCCGCTCGCGGAACAGCTCGACCGCATCGGCGCCGTCCGCCGCCTCGATCACTTCGTAGCCGAGCGATTCGAGCATCGCCCGAACCACCATCCGTACGTCCTGCTCGTCGTCGGCGATCAGGACAATCCCTTTTCCGCCGGAATGCGGTTCGACCGGCGGCGCGGCGGGCCGCTGTTCCTTAGGGTCGAGGACGCAGAGCTGGAGCACCGGAAGGCGGACGCTGAACCGGGTGCCGGCGCCCGGCTCGGAGTCGACCGCGATTTCGCCCTGGTGGCTGTCGACGATGCCGCGAACCGCGGCAAGTCCCATCCCGCGGCCGACGAACTTGGTCGAGAAGAAGGGCTCGAAGATCCGCTCGAGCGTCTGCTCGTCCATCCCGCAGCCGTTGTCGGAAACCTCGAGGACGACGCGGGGCCCTTCGACGGATTGCCCGGACCGCCGGTATTTCCGGGATCCCCCGCCCTCCTGGTCGTTCGGGACGCCTTCCTCGACACGGGTGCGGATGGCGAGCGTTCCGCCGCCCGGCATCGCCTCGGCCGCATTCATGCACAGGTTCATCACCACCTGGTTGATCTGTGCGATGTCGCCCATCACCGGAGGCAGCTCGTCGGCCAGGACAAGCGACAGGTCGACCGTGGGGGCAACCGACGTCTTGAGGACCGGAATGTTGTCGGAAACGACCTTGTTGATCGAAAGCGGCACGGGGCTGTATTTTCCCTGCCGTGCGTAGGCCAGCAACTGGTGCGTCAGTTCGACCGCGCGGTTGCCCATCCGGGCGATCATGTCGAGGTAGGAAGCCGCCTCGTGGTTGCCGGTCAAGAGGAGGCTGAGCATCTCGACCGACCCGTTGATCCCCACCAGCAAGTTGTTGAATTCGTGCGCGACGCCGCCGGCCAGCATGCCGACCGTCTCGAGCTTGAGACTTTCGAAGAGCCGTCTTTCCACCTGCTTGCGGTCGGATATGTCCCGCGTGACGCGCAGGATCCGGCGGTCTTGCGCCCCCTCGCCGGAAACGCAGGAAGCAACCGATTCGACGTCGAAATAACTGCCGTCGCGCCTGCGCATCCGGTAATGGAGCGTCACGGATCGAACCAGACCCTCGGCCAGGCGGCCGTTCCCGGCCATCACGTCCTCGATGTCGTCCGGGTGGATGAAGGCGGAGATCGGGCACCCCACCATCACCTCGGGGCGGATTCCGGCCATCTCGAACGCCGACGGGCTCGCGTAGACGTAACGTCCCGTCAGATCGTGAAGCGAGATGAAGTCGTTGGCGTTCTCGGCCAGGAACCGGTACTGCGCCTCGGAGGCGCGCAGCATCGCTTCCATCCGGCGCCGCTCGAGCGCGGCCGAGAGGATCGACGAAGCCAGTTCGAGCGCGGACGTTTCCTCTTCGCCCCAGAACCCCGGCGCGCTGAAGGTGTGCAACGCGAGGACGCCCAGCAGGCGGCTGCCGAATTTGAGCGGCAGCAGCAGCGCGGAACGGACGGGGTAGCGGGCATAAAGGGCGTGGAACGGATCATCGGCGGGAAGTCGCCGCAGGTCGGGCACGCAGACCAGATGCTCGGCGAGCAGACGGTCGACCAGCCGGTCCCACTCGGGTCCGTTGTGGTACGCCCCGCGCGGATCGGACGCTTCGGCGGGGACGTAGACGTGGCGAAGGGATCCCACCTGCGAGTCGTCGGGACACAGGATCAGGCAGCACGCCTCGGATCGGCCGATCTTGAGCAGTTCGCGGCACACCTCGCCCAGCAGTTCGTCGAGCGCGAGCCCGAGGGCGCAGACGCGCGCGATCCGCGGAACGGACGCAAGCGGGATGGCCCGATCGGATAGATCCGGTGCCATGCAACGGTCTTTTGGGATAGCGATGGCGAACCCCCGGAACCCCTGAAGCGAAAACGGAACGATCGGGGAACTATATCAAACTGTGGCGAAAAGCAAAATTCGATTGTGCGGCCCTGGATGCGGGCCAGTCAGAGCGTCAGGGCGTAGTGTGCGGCGCCGGTCAGGGCGGCGGCCGGGTCGAGGAGGACGGAGATGCGCAGGCCTTTCAGGAACGGCCGGAAGCGGCCCTTGTTGCGGAAGGATTCGAGGAAGGCGCCTTCCTTGAGCGCGGGCAGGATGGCGGGGGCGATGCCGCCGCCGAGCACGACGCCGCCGCGCGGAAGCAGAACCAGCGCGAGGTTGCCCGCCGCCGCGCCGTAAAGCGACACGAACATCGCGAGCGCCGCGTGGCAAAGCGCCGACCGGCCCGAGAGCCCGGACTCGGCGATGACTGCGGACGGATCCTTGGCCCGCATCTGCGACGCCACTTCGGGATTCTCGGCCAGCCCCGTGTCCCCGGCCAGGAATTCGTGGATGCTCTTGAGCCCCGGACCCGAAACCACCCGCTCGATGCTGACGCGGCCTGCGTGGCGGGCCTGCAGAAACGCGAGCAGTCTCGCTTCGCGGGCGTCGCGCGGGGCGAAGTCGACGTGTCCCCCCTCGGTCGCGAAGGGCACGAGACGCCCCGGACCGGCTGGAAAGAGAAACGCCTGCCCGTGGCCGGTTCCAGCGGCCAGTACCGCCACGGTTCCATTCGGGTCGGCGTCGCCGTCCTGCAGGACGGCGAACCCATCCGGCGGCGTGAACGGTACGGCATACGCCGTGGCCTGCAGATCGTTGAGCAATGACGCCGATTTCGCGCCCGACGCCTCGCGCAACCCATCGACATCGACGCTCCAGGACAGGTTGGTCAGGCGGCACCGGCCGTCGGAAACGGGACCCGCCACGCCAACGCACACCCGGTCGACGCGCGGCTGCCCGCCCAGGAAGATCCGGACGATCGACTCGAGCGATTCGTGGTCGGCGCTGCGGTAGGTCGCGAACGCCTCGCGAACGACTTCACCACCCTTTGCGCGGAAGAGCGCCAGGTTGACCTTGGTACCGCCGACGTCGCCCGCGAGGATGATCACGGCTCGACTTCCCCCGCCGCCGCCTCGTCCGCCAGGAACGTCAGCGTGCCATTCTCGGGCGAAACGAGGCCGCCGGGCACCGCTTCCCCTGCCAGCGTTTTTTCGAGCGCCTCGGCCCGGTCGCTCCCCGACACGACGAACAGGACGGCCGCCGCCGCGTTGATCACCGACAGCGTCAGCGTCACGCGAGGCAGGTCCGGGTCGCCGCCCGTGGACGTCGTCACCCACGCCGACGCTTCGTCCATCGCCGGGGAGTCGGGAAAGAGCGAAGCGACATGCCCCTCGATGCCCAGCCCGAGATGGACGAGATCGAACGCGGGGAAACCCCGTTTCGGCGCGGGAAGCGCCGCGCGCAAAGCCGTTTCGTATGCCCGGACGGCGTCGGCCGGCGAGCCGAGCGACGTGTCGATGAAGTGCAGGTTTACCGAAGGGACGGGGACGTGCGAGAGCAGGGTATCGAGCAGCATCCGACGGTTGCTTTCGGGATGGTCGGGCGGAACCCACCGCTCGTCGACCTGCCAGAAATGGACGTCTTCCCACGGAAATATCTCCGCGTAGGGCGGTCCGGCCAGCAGTTCGAACGCCCTGCGGGGCGTCGTCCCCCCGGAAAGCGCCATGTGGAATTTCACCCCTGTCTTTCGCTTGCGCGCCTGGTCCGCCAGCCGTTCGCGGACGATGCCCAGGATACGTCCCGCCGCGGCGCGCGCCAGCGCCTCGGCATCCGGAAGCACGTGAAATACCGGTTCGCCTTTCATCTTGAACGCCACCCCTCTGTGTTCCCCTCGAACAGGGAATCCGCCTCTCGCGGCCCGTCGCTGCCGGCCTCGTACATCCAAAGATCCGCACCCGGATCGGCCTTCCAGCGCGACAGGAACGGGTCGAGCAACGCCCACGCCGCCTCGACCGAATCCATCCGGGGAAAGAGCGTCGCGTCGCCGTGCATCGCGTCGAGCAGCAGCCGGCTGTACGGCGAAGGCACCCTCGCGCCGAAAGTCTCATGGTAGTTGAACGCGAATTCGACCGGCCGGATGCACACCTCGGGGCCCGGCGCCTTGGCGCTGAACCGGAGGTAGATCCCCTCGTCGGGAGAGACGTTGATCACGAGCCAGTTGGACGCCATCTGGCCGCACGCCGTGTCGCCGAAGAGGAGCGTGGGGGCGGGGCGGAAACGGATCGCGATCTCGGAGAGCGCCCGGCCCATCCGCTTGCCGGTGCGCAGGTAGAAGGGGACGCCGCCCCAGCGCCAGTTGTCGATCGTGAAGCGGAAGGCGGCGAATGTCTCGGCAAGCGATCCGGGGGCGACGTGTTTCTCGGCCCGGTAGCCGGGAACCGGCTTCCCGGCCGAGGAGCCCGCCGTGTATTGGCCCCGGACGCAGGCACGCCCGAGTTCCCCGAGCGGCGTCGGCTCGATCGCGTGGAGCACCTTGCGTTTCTCGTCGCGGACGTCGTCGGCCGAGAGCGACACGGGCGGTTCCATCGCCACCAGCGCGAGCAGCTGGAGCAGGTGGTTCTGCACCATGTCGCGCACCGCCCCCGTCCCCTCGTAATAGTCGCCGCGCCCCTCGACACCGATCGATTCGGCCACGGTGATCTGGACGTGCTCGATGTAGTTCCGGTTCCAGAGCGGCTCGAAGATGCCGTTGGCGAACCGGAAAACGAGCATGTTCTGGACGGTTTCCTTGCCGAGATAGTGGTCGATCCGGTAGACCTGCGATTCGCGGAAGACGGCGGTCACGTCGGCAGCCAGCGACCGGGCGCTCTCGAGATCCTCGCCGAACGGCTTCTCGATGATGATCCGGCGATACCCGGGCATGGCCCCGGACGGGTCGGCCAGACCCGCGGAAGCGATCGCCCGGACCAGCGGCGCGTAGGACTTCGGTGCGACTGCCGCGTAGAACACCACGTTTCCGGGGATGGCGGACGTTTCGCACAATACGGAAGCTCGTGTCGAGAGCGGCCCGAAGGCGCCGGGGTCGGATACGTCTGCCGGATGGTAGAAAATCATCGGGGCGAAGGCGTCCCACGCGGCGGCGTCGAAAGGCCCGGCGCCGAATTCGGCGGCGGCGGTGCGCAACCGGTCGCGGAACGACGCGTCGGTCATCGGCGTTCGGGAGACGCCCAGAACCGCGAACGGTCCGGGCAGCAACCCTTCACGGTGGAGGTCGAACAGGGCGGGAACCAGCTTTCGGGCGGTGAGGTCGCCCGACGCGCCGAAGATCATCAGGAGGCAGGGCGCCGTCACCGGCACCCGGAAAGCCGGTTCGATCGGGCAGGAACCCGGTGGCGAGTCCCCCTTTGCCTGCGGCACCTCGCTCACGGGACGGTGTCCCCTGGACGCCGGACGCGGTCGAAGGGAGATGACCGGAGGCGTAGCAGCGCTACGGTGAGGATTTGCCGATTGAGGCGCGGCGAAAGATGGCCCGAAGACGAGATGCGAGATGGGGGCTTGTTCCTTGTCATCTCCCTTTGACCGCGTGGCCGCCGAACTGGTTGCGGAGCGCCGAGAGAAGCCGGACGCCGAACGGGTTCTCGCGACGGGAGGCGAAGCGGGTGAAGAGCGCGGCGGAGATGACCGGGAGCGGCACAGCCGAGTCGATCGCCTGCTCGACCGTCCACCGCCCCTCGCCGGAATCGTCGACGTACGGCGAGAGGTTCGCCAGTTTCGGATCCTCGGCCAGCGCGCGTTCGGCCAGTTCGAGGAGCCAGGAGCGGATGACGCTCCCCTTGTTCCACAACGCGGATACCGCGGACATATCGACGGGAAAAGGCGCCGCGTCGAGCAGGTCGAACCCTTCGGCGTATGCCTGCATCAGGCCGTACTCGATCCCGTTGTGCACCATCTTGACGTAGTGGCCGGCGCCGTGCGGTCCGGTGCGCAGGTAGCCGCCGGGAGGGGCCAGGGTGGCGAGCAGCGGTTCGATGACCGAGAACGTGTCGGGCTCGCCGCCGACCATGAGGCAATAGCCCACGGTCAGCCCCCAGATGCCGCCGCTGGTTCCCGCGTCCGCATAGCGGATTCCCTTTTCGGCCAGCAGCGCGGCGCGCGGGGCGGCGTCTGTATAGCGCGAGTTGCCGCCGTCGACGACGACGTCGCCGGGCGCCAGCAAATCGGCCAGTTCGCGAACGGCGGCGGAAACCGGTTCGCCCGCGGGGATCATCAGCCACACGACGCGCGGCGCGGAAAGTTGCCGGACCGCATCGGAAAGCGACGTCGACGGGAGCGCCCCTTCGGCAACCGCCGCCTCGACCGACGACGCCGACCGGGCGGATGCCACCACTTCGTGTCCGCCGCGCAGGAGGCGCCGCGCCATGTTGAGCCCCATCTTTCCAAGCCCGATCATCGCGACGCGCATCGACGCCTCCTTCTGTCCTTCCTGTTGTTTCTACTCTTCCGACATCCGCTTTTCGATCGCCGCCAGCAACGTGCGGTACGACCCGACGAAGCTCTCGACGCCCTCGCGTTCGAGTTGCGCGCAGACGTCTTCGATCCCGATCTCGAGCAGCCCGAGGTCGGCCAGCGCCGCGCGCGCGGCATCGCCG
>JANXQJ010000032.1 GCA_025356865.1 Deltaproteobacteria bacterium
CCATGCGCCGACGACGTTCCGCATCCGCTTTTCGGAAGCGTCAGCCAAGTACATCAAGGAGCGGCGCTGGGCCAAGGGACAGAAGATCGAGAAGCAGGATGACGGGTCCATCATCCTGACGATGACAACCATGGGGCACGAGGATGTGCTGCGATGGGTGTTGAGTTACGGCCCGGACGCGGAGTTACTTGAGCCGGCGGAAATGCGCGAGGAGATGAAAGCATCGTTGCGGCTGGCGCTGGCAGGATACGGGAAGGGCTGAGTGGTACTTCCCGATTAACCGTTTCTCCGGTTGATCAGACTGACGACCACCTTGGCGATCGTATCCTTCTCGTCCGGGCGACTCTCGGCGATCAGTAGCGTCAGTGCAGCCAGGGCGTTTCCCGTGTCGTCTCCTCGATCGTGAGCGTTCCGTGGTCATACCGTTCCAGGATGGTCAGTGCATAGGCGTAATCGCCGAGGACCTTAAGCAGCCCCTTGGCTTCATCAAGACCGAGCGGCTGATGGCTGAGCGTCTTTTTCAGCAGACCGACCGCGCTTCGCAGGTCGGGCAGCTTCTCCTGATGCGCCTGACCCGGACATCGACTTGCCCCCCCCTTACGTAAACTCGACTCGCAATCCCCATTTCTGTCCCGAGAACAATCATTGCGTGTCGCATTACGGGCTACAACCGCTTGGTGGGAATAGTGCTGGGAACGATGGCTTTCAGACGCAATCGGGGGGCTGCGATTTGCATCGCAACCCCCTGATTCCATTGATGGTAGGCGGAACAGGGCTCGAACCTGCGACATTCGCCGTGTAAAGGCGACGCTCTGCCAACTGAGCTATCCGCCCACGCGGTTGATTCGCGCGGAACAGGTAAGATATCAGAGCGCCGGGCATGGGTCAACGCGCGCCCTTGCGCGCGCCCTTGCGCGCCTTCCCTCCACGCGCCCTTCCCCGCGCCGCCGGGCTCCGGTATGATGACCCGCATGAAAATCTTATTGCTGGGATGCAACGGGTTCGTCGGTCGTCAGGCGGCGAAAACGCTCTCGGACCGGGCCGAGGTGAGCGACCTGCTCCTCGCCGATTACGACATCCGCACCGCGAAGCGGTTGGCGAAGGGAATGTCGCCCAAGTGCCGATGGGCGATGGTCGACGCGGGGAAAACGCCCGACCTCGAACGGCTTTTGCATGACGTCGACGGGGTGGCATCGGCCATCGGGCCCGCCGCCGGATACGAGCAGTCGATATTTTCCTCCTGCGTGAAAAACGGGCTTCCCGTGGCGACCATCGGCGACGCGAGGTTGCCCGACGGCCTGCGCCGGGAGGTTCACGACGCATTCAGGCAGGCCGGCGTGCCGGCCATCTCCGGATGCGGACTCATGCCCGGCTGGACAGAGTTGCTCCTCGCCCACTTCCTGGCGGGCGGATCCGAGAGCGCCCGCACCGGGGAACCGCTCCCGTTCCTGTTCATCTCGCCGGACAGGTTTGGCGGATATGCCTTTTACCGTCGCCTCGTACACGACCGCGGCGGCCTGGCGGCCGCACCGCCCGGCGCCCCGTCCGGTGAATGGCGGTTCAACCTCGACGGCGCGTGCATGGGGCTCCCATCGGGAAAGGCGGGAAGCCGCTACCGGCTCCTCGAAAAGACGTTCGGCCGGATGGGAAACGTCGGCACCGAGTTTTTCTCGGCGTTCCTGTTCTGGATGAAGGACGGGATGAAACAGGAGAAGGGAGCCCCGGCCGCCCTTGCGGGCGTCCACCTGCCCGATGCCGACGGGGGGCGAACCGCAACCGTTACGGACCCCCACGGGCACCTGGCGGCAGTCACGCTGGCCGAAATGACCGTCCGGCTGGTCGCGGCACATGCCCGGAAAGAGAAAGGCCTCCTCTCCGCCGCTTCATTGGTCGGGAAAAAGGAGGCCGAGGAACTGGCCGGGTCTGTCGGCGCCACGATATCGGTCGCGAAAATCGCTCGCGGTTGACGCGCTCCCCAATAGTGAGGGCGGCCCCGGTCCGCGCTCAGTGGTGCTGGATGATGTCGCTTTCGGGCGTTCCGATGCCGGACGGAACCACTGAGGGCACGGCGGGATCGCCCCCCTCGGGCAGTGCCGCAGATGCCGGAACCGCCGACCACCCCGCAAGCGCCGCCTCGATCACCTCGTCCATGTGCCGCACGAAACGGATCGTCAACCCCCGCTTGATCTTCGCGGGAATTTCGGCCAGGTCCTTCTCGTTCTCGGCCGGAAGGATCACGGTCTTGATGCCCCCCCGGTGCGCCGCCAGCAACTTCTCTTTCACCCCGCCGATCGGAAGCACACGCCCGCGCAGCGTGATTTCGCCCGTCATCGCGAGATCGTTGCGCACCGGAACCCGGAGCAGCGCCGACGCGAGCGCGGTGGCCATCGTGATGCCCGCCGACGGGCCGTCCTTGGGGGTGGCGCCCTCAGGCACGTGAATGTGGATGTCGAGCGTCTGGTAAAACGCCTTGTCGAGCCCCAGCGTCTCGGCCCGCGACCGGACATAAGAGAGCGCCGCCTGCGCGGATTCCTGCATCACCTCGCCCAGTTTGCCGGTCACCTTGAGCGACCCCTTGCCGGGCATCGTCACCACCTCGATGAGGAGCAGTTCGCCCCCGACCTCGGTCCAGGCAAGCCCCATCGCGACGCCCGGTTGTCCCGCCGCCTCGGCCTCGCCGTGCCGATGGCGCCGCGGCCCCAGATATTTCCGGAGCGACGCCGGCGTGACGACGATCTTTCCCTGGTCGCCCGGGTGCGTCACGACCTCGCGCGCCACCTTGCGGCAGACGGCGGCGATCTCGCGTTCGAGACTGCGGACACCCGCCTCGCGCGTGTAGTAGCGGACGATCCCGAGGATCGTCGCGTCGGGGATCGAGACCCGCTCGGGCGAGAGCCCGTGCTCCTCGAGCTTCTTGCGGACGAGGTGCCCGCGGGCGATCGCCACCTTCTCGATCTCGGTGTAGCCGGTCAGCCGGATGATCTCCATCCGGTCCTGGAGCGGCCCCGGGATGCCGTGCAGCATGTTGGCCGTAGTGATGAACATGACGTCGGAGAGGTCGTAGTCGGCGTCGAGGAAGTGGTCGCTGAAGGTGGAATTCTGCTCGGGGTCGAGCACCTCGAGGAGCGCCGCGGACGGATCGCCGCGGAAGTCCATCGACATCTTGTCGATCTCGTCCAGGAGAAACACGGGGTTGACGGTTCCGGCCCGTTTCATCTGGTGGATCACCTTGCCGGGCATCGCCCCGATGTAGGTGCGGCGGTGTCCCCGGATCTCGGCCTCGTCCCGAACGCCGCCCAGCGACACCCGGACGAACTTCCGCCCCATCGCCCGCGCGATCGATCGGGCGAGCGACGTCTTGCCGACGCCGGGAGGTCCCACGAAGCAGAGAATCGGCCCCTTGAGCTTGCTGACCAGCGTGCGCACGGCAAGGTATTCGAGGATCCGTTCCTTGACCTTCTCGAGGTCATAATGATCGGTATCGAGGATCTTCCGCGCCCGTTTGAGATCGAGCCGATCGCGGCTGGAATTGCTCCACGGCAGGGTCGCAAGCCAATCCAAATAGGTGCGGATAACCCCATACTCCGCCGCGGCGGTAGGCAGCCTCG
>JANXQJ010000038.1 GCA_025356865.1 Deltaproteobacteria bacterium
GGAAAGAGATCAGGGAAGTCAGCATGAGCATCGGGATCGAGATGCCATCGGCGCCGAGATAATAATCGACGTTGATCGATGGGATCCAGACGTAGTGCTCGACGAACTGGAACCCGCTCGCGAGATTGACCCCGGCGAGCGTCCGGTCGTAGGCGAACCAGAGCTTCACCGCGAGGAGCAGCGGGAAGATCGTCGTCACGACGGCCATGGTCTTGACGACCTTGTCGTTCCCCTTGGGCACCATGAGGATCAGCGCCGCTCCGATCAGGGGAATGAACGTCATCAGACTGAGAATGTGATTGTCGATCAAAGCCACGGAATTCTACCTCCGATTCGCTAAAAAGCTTTTAGTAGGAAAAGGACCACGACGCCGCCCACGAGGACGAAAGCGTAATGGTAGATCTTGCCGGTCTGGAGGCGCCGCAGCACGGTGCCGCCGCCGATGGTGGCGTTCGCGACGGCGTTGACCGCTCCGTCGACCACCAGGTTGTCGAAGCGGCCGACGAACATGCACGCCCACTTGTTGATGCTGGCGACGAGGTTGACCGCCCCGTCTACGACTTTCTGGTCGAACCAGGCCATCGCCCGCGCGGCAGCCATGACCAACGCGATGATGGTGACTTCGTAAAGTTCGTCGAAATACCACTTGTTGGCCAAGAACGTGTGGACGGGCAGGCACGCCGCCTTGACCTTGGCCGGGTCGATCCAGCCCAGGATGTAGACGACGATGGCCAGCAGGATGCCGGTGCCGGCGACGGCCAGCGACATGTACATCGCGATCCCGTGCGCCACATGCGTCACGTGCTTCACGTGGGCGGCGTGCTCTTTCTCTTCGGCCGAGATCCCGGCGGTTTCGACTGCGCCGTGACCGGCAGCCGGTGCCGCGCCATGTTCGGCCGGGGCAACCGCCGCCTGCTCGGCCGGAGCGACCGCATGCGGGGCGACTTCGGCTGCGGGAGTCGCTTCGTGCTTCGCTTCGCCCGCGGCAACCGGGGCCGCCTCATGCTTCGGCGCCGCGCCGTGACCCGCGCCCGCGGGGAGGACCACCGCGCTCTTTGGCTTCACGATCAGCGTCTTGAACCAGTTGTTGTGCTCGAACGGGAAAGCGAACGAAAGCAGCGCGAGCACGATCAGCGGGAACGCCATGGTGAAAGGCGACTCGTGCGCATGGTCGAACTTGTGGTGATCGCGGGCGTGTCCGAAGAAGGTGACGAACACGAGGCGAAACATGTAGAAGGCGGTCAGGCCGGCGGTGAACATCGGGACGATGAAGAGCGCGTAGTGCTTGGGGTTGAGCATCGCGAACGCCAGCGCATCGCCCAGGATCATATCCTTGCTGAAGAAGCCGGAGAAGAACGGCACGCCTGCGATGGCCAAGGTGCCGATCAGGAAGGTGACGAAGGTGATCGGCATCTTCTTGCGAAGTTCGCCCATGTCGAAGATGTCCTGGCTGTGGACGGCGTGGATCACCGAGCCGGAGCCGAGGAACATGCAAGCCTTGAAGCCGGCGTGGGTGGCAAGGTGGGCGAGCCCTGCCGTATATCCGCCGACGCCCAAGCCGCAGACCATGAAGCCGAGCTGGGAAACGGTGGAGTAAGCCAGGATCTTCTTGATGTCGTTCTGCGCGAGCGCGATGGTGGCGGCGATGAAGAGCGTGACCGTTCCCGTGTAGGCGATGACCAGGAACGCGTCGGCGGTAAAGACCGGGTACATGCGCCCGATCAGATAGACGCCGGCGGCGACCATCGTCGCGGCGTGGATCAATGCGGAAACCGGGGTCGGGCCTTCCATCGCGTCGGGGAGCCAGACGTGGAGCGGGAACTGCGCCGACTTGCCGACCGCGCCGCAGAAGAGGCCGATGCCCGCCATCGTGAGCAGGGTGCCGGTGAGCTTGCCCGCGGCGACGCTCGCGAAGATCTCGTCGAAACCGAAGACGCCGGTCGCGGCGAAGATGATCAGGATGCCGGCCAGGAATCCGAAGTCGCCGACCCGGTTGGTGATGAACGCCTTCTTGCTCGCATAGGACGCCGACTTCTTCTCGAACCAGAAGCCGATGAGCAGGTAGGAGGAGAGACCCACCAGTTCCCAGAAGATGAAGAGGAAAAAGACGCTCTCGGAGAGCACGAGGCCCAGCATCGAGAACGAGAAGATCGAAAGGTATGCGAAGAAGCGGTTGTACTTGGGATCGCCGTGCATGTAGCCGACCGAAAACAGGTGGACCAGCGTGGAAACCAGGGTGACGACCACGAGCATGATGGCCGTCAGGTTGTCGACCAGGATGCCGATGTTGACGTGGAACCGGTCCATCACGGTCAGCCACGGGTAGGTCACGTGATACTTGAAATCGGGGCTGAAGCCCTGGACGATGACTTCGTAGAAGATGCCGATGGCCATCACCAGCGCCGTGACGATGGTGAGAAGCGAGACCCAGTCACCCTTGCGCGGCAGCCGTTTGCCGAAGAAAATATTGATGAAAAAAGAAGACAGCGGCAGTAACGGGATGATGTAGGCGTATTTCAGAAAAAAGTTGGTTTCGTTCAACAGAGCACCCTCTTGAGTAAGCTGTCGCTTAGTTCTTCAGCGAGTCGGCGGTATCGACTTCGACCGAGCCGGCCGTTGCGAACAACCGCAGGAAGATCGAGAGCGCGACGGCGGCTTCGGCCGCGGCGATCACGATCACGAAAACGGCGAAGATCTGGCCGCCCATCACCTTGCCCAGATAGTGGGAGAAGGCGACGAAATTGATGTTGGCGGCGTTTAGGATCAACTCGACGCCCATGAGCAGCGCAACGCCGTTGCGCCGGGTCATGATCGTATAGAGCCCGCAGCAGAAGAGCGCCGCGCTGACGACTAGAAACTTGTCGAGGGACATTACTTGCCTTCCTCCATGTCGGGCTTGCAGGCCGCCTTGCCGGACTCGGGGCGCGAAAGAAGCGCGGCACCGATGAGCGCGGCGAGCAGCAGCACCGAGACGACTTCGAACGGCAGCAGGTATTTCGTCATGAGCAGCCGTCCGAGGACGGCGGTCGTGGGCGCGTACTCGACGCCCGTCTTGACGGCCCACTCGGTGTTGACTGCGGCGTGCGACATGAGGCCGAAGAGCGCGATGCAGACGATGGCCGACGGAACGCGCATGTGGGTCGGGTTGGAGAGTTTCGAGTCGGAGATCCGGTTCGACAGGAACACCGCGAAGAGGATCAGGACCAGGATGCCGCCGACATAGACCAGCATCTGGGTCGCCGCGAGGAAGTCGGCGGAAGCGAGAACGTAGAGGCCGGCCACGCCCATGAACGTGAAGAGCAGGCCCACCGCCGAGTAGATGACGTTGGAGTTCCCCGCGACAATGAGCGCGGAAACAACGGTCAGCATCGATAACAGGACGAATACGAGATCGACCATCACTTTTTCTCCGGTTCCGGGGCAGACGCGGGAGGGGCGGCAGGCTTCGGCTGGCTCTCGGCCACCCTGGCTTCCTCGGCCGCTTTCGCAGCCGCCTCGGCCACTTGGCGAGCCACGCGCTGCCGGATCACTTCGGCGTCTTCGCGGATGAAGTGGAGCACCATCTCGTCGCGGCCGAGCATGGACTTTTCGAAGCCGCCGGTATGCACGAGCGACTTGGGGGGGCAGACTTCGACGCACAGGCCGCAGTACATGCAGCGGCCGATGTTGATGTCGTAGGAGACGAGCACCATCTTTTTGTCGGCGCCGCGAACCGCCTCGAGCGAGATGCAGTCGACCGGGCAGATCTTGACGCACATGTTGCAGGAGATGCACGTCTTGACGTCGTTGGAAAGGAAGCCGCGGAAGCGCTCGAAAACGGGGCCCCGCTGCTCGGGATACTGGATCGTGACCTCTTCCTTGACGTCGATCCCGTACCGCGCGGTGATGCGCATGCCCTTGGCCGTGGTGGTCACGGCCTCCCAGATGTCGTTGATGTAGGATTTCATGCTCATGTTTGGCTCATCCGAAGATCGAGGCGATCAGCTGCGGGATGCCCTTGCCCTTGAAGATCAGCACCCACAGGGAAACGCCCAGGAAGTTGAAGAACGTCAGCGGAACCATGTATTTCCAGGACATCCGCATCAGCTGGTCGACGCGGAGGCGGGGCAGCGTCCAGCGGATCCAGATGATGACGCAGACCAGCGCGAGCGCCTTGGCCATGAAGACGCCCAGCGAAAGCAGGTTGGCCCAGACCGCCGGCAACGACGCCGCATTGAAGAAGGGAATCTGCCACCCGCCAAGGAAGCAGGCGGTCGCCAGCGCGGAGACAACGAAGACGTCGGCGTATTCGGCCATGAAGAAGAAGCCGAAGCGGATGCCCGAGTATTCGGTGTTGTAGCCGGAGACCAGTTCGGACTCGGCCTCGGGGATGTCGAAGGGCGTCCGGTTGGTCTCGGCCAGCGCCGCGACCATATACAGGAAGAAGGAGAAGAAGCTGAACGGATTGTGGAAGAGGTTCCAGCCGAAGATGCCGAGGAAACCGCCCTGCGACCGGATGATGTCCTGCGTGGAGAGCGACCCCGCGACGAGCACCGCGGGAATGAGCGCCATGCCGACCGGGATTTCGTAGGAGACGATCTGGGCCGCCGCGCGCATGCCGCCCAGCATCGACCACTTGTTGTTGGAGGCCCACCCGGCAAGCAGGACGCCGATGGAGACCAGCGAGGTGACCGCCATCACGTAGTAGATGCCGATGTTGAGGTCGGCCGCGATCAGCGAGAAGCCGAACGGGACGACGACGAAGGCGGCGAACGACCCGGTGAAGATCAGGTAGGGCGCCATCCGGAACAGGTGGTTGTCGGCCGCGGTCGGGATGATGTCTTCCTTGAGGATCAGCTTGACGCCGTCCGCAAGGAACTGGAGCAGCCCGATGGGACCGACCCGGTTGGGACCGATCCGCCCCTGGATGTCGGCCGCGATCTTTCGCTCGAGGTAGGTGCCGAACCCCGCGAAAACCATCGCGAACTGGAGGATGATGAATGCGACGATCCCGATGAGCAGGAGCGTCACCGCCCAAGGGGCCACGGCGAGCGCGGGCACCTTCTGGATGATGAGTGCGGTGAGCTGTTCCATTTAGCGGTCAATCTCCGGAAGAATGATGTCGAAGCTGCCGATGACCGCCACGATGTCGGCGATCATGAGCCCCTCGGTGACCTTCTCGAAAATATTCATCGTGACGTAGGACGGGGTGCGAATCTGGCAGCGATAGGGATTGGCCGAACCGTCGCTGATGAGGTAGAAGCCGGTTTCGCCGCGCGGGTTCTCGGCCCGGAAGTAGCATTCGCCCGCCGCCGGCTTGAAGACGCGCGGCACCTTGGCCATGACGGGTCCTTCGGGGATCATCGCGATGGCCTGGCGCAGGATCTTGACGCTCTCGCGCATCTCGTCGATCCGGACGATGTACCGGTCGAAGCAGTCGCCGAGCTGTCCCTTTTCGCCGCGGCCGACGCACACCTTGAAGTCGAACTTGGGGTAGACCGAGTAGGGCTCGTCCCTGCGCAGGTCGAACGGGATGCCCGAGCCGCGCAGGTTGGGACCGGTCAGGCCGTAGGCGACGCAATCTTCGGGGGAAACCACGGCCACGTTGGCCAGCCGTCCGACGAAGATCTTGTTGTAGGTGATCAGGTTGTTGTATTCCTCGATCTTGGGCTCGAAGTAGTCGAGGAACTCCTTGACCTTGCCGAGGAAACCGTCGGTCAGGTCGGCGGAGACGCCGCCGATGCGGCAATAATTGTAGGTGAGGCGGTTGCCGCAGATCTCTTCGAACAGGTCGTTGACCCGTTCGCGCTCGCGGATCGCGTAGAGAAACGGGGTGAACGCCCCCATGTCGGCCGTGAACGACCCGAACGAGATCAGGTGCGAGGAGATGCGGTTGAGCTCGCAGACGATGACGCGGATGAACTCGGCGCGCTCGGGGACCTCGATGCCGGCCAGTTTCTCGACCGCCCACGCGTAGGCGGCGTTGCAGTTCATCGAGGCCAGGTAATCGAGCCGGTCGGTGAACGGCATGAACGAACCGTACGGATTGCGCTCGGCGATCTTCTGGAGGCCGCGGTGGAGGTAGCCGACGTCGGGGCGGGCGTTGACCACGACCTCGCCGTCGGTTCGCAGGATCACCCGGAGCACCCCGTGCGTCGAGGGGTGCTGGGGACCCATGTTGAGGGTCATTTCCTGGGTCGGAAGCGCCGTCTGGTCGATGGTCGCGCTCATACCTTCACTCCGTGATACGACTCGGGATAGACGTAGTCCTTGCGCATCGGGTGCCCCGGCCAGTCTTCGGGCAACAGGATGCGGCGCAGGTCGATCGACCCGGAGAAGACGATCCCGAACAGGTCGAACGCCTCCCGCTCCATGAAGTTGGCCGCGGGCCACACCGAATCGACGCTGTCGAGCCGCGGGGCGTCCTTCGGGATGAACGTCTTGATCCCCACGATGTGCTTGAGCGACATCGAGTGCAGGTGGTAGGCGACGGCCATGTTGTCCTTGTAGTCGACGCCGGAGAGGCACATCAGCGAATCGAACTTCATCGACGGGTCGTCGCAAAGGAAGCGGGAGACCGCCAGGATTGCCGAAGGGGAAACGACCACGAACGCCGGGTTGAACCCGGTTTCCTGGAGCTCGACCACGGCGTCGCCGAAGCGGGTTTTGAGCGACTGGAAGATTGCTTTCGCGTCCAAGTGGATATCCTTCAGGGACATGGTAAGAACCAAGATACCGAGATCGCGCCCGGATTTGGGTCAGGCTTTGGCGCAACGATTGAGCCAAACCGGAGGCGTAGTTTCACTACGGTGAGGATTTGGCGATTGAGGCGCGCCAAAAGATGGCCCGGAGACGGGATGCGAGATGGAATATTGGTTCTTACCATGTCCCTTAGGCCGTCTTGCCGAAGTTTTTACGCTGGTCGATCAGTTTCTGGAGGCGGATGATGCCGTCGATGAGCGCCTCGGGGCGCGGCGGGCATCCGGGGACATAAACGTCGACGGGCACGAGCTGGTCGACGCCCTTGACCACGCAGTAGGAGTCCTTGTAGAAGGGACCGCCCGTGTTGGCGCAGGAACCCATCGAGATGACGTAT
>JANXQJ010000047.1 GCA_025356865.1 Deltaproteobacteria bacterium
CACCGACCTGAAGCCGCCCATCTTCTACAAGATCAAGGAAGACCTGAAGAAATACCGGATGCTCAACGAGTGGGTCTTCGACGAACTCAAGCCGGTGCTTTCATCGCTGGGGAAGCCATTCTGCCGACGATTCCAGGATCATTTCGGAAACGGCGACGACACCCCCGCCAAGCGAATCCTGAGCGCGGCCCATTTCCTGGCGACCAAGTGGGAATTCGCCATCATCGAGCGGGCCAACCCCGGCGGATACGACATCGATGACATCCGCAACGACATCGAACGGAAACTGGGACGTTTTTCCGATCTGAAGGGGATCGCCGCACTCGCACGCGAACGGCGCTACCGGAACTTCATCGACCTGGCCGGGCAACTCCGCTTCCAGACGCGATGGGCGCACCTTCACCGCATCCCGAAAACATCCGTTCTCGGCCACTCGCTCTATGTCGCGATGCTTTCCTACCTGTTCTCGCTGGAGATCGGCGCCTGTCCCCGAAGGTGCGTCAACAACTTCCTGACCGGCCTGTTCCACGACCTGCCCGAGGTGCTTACGCGCGACATCATCTCGCCCGTGAAGCGATCGGTCGAGGGGTTGAGCGAGCTGATCAAGGAATACGAGAAGGAACAGCTTGAAAAAGAGGTCTATCGGCTCATTCCCGAGATCTGGCTTCCGGACTTTCTCATGTTCGCCGAACGCGAATTCGAGACGTTTGCGACCATCGACGGGAAACTGACCCCGACCACCAGTGAAGAGATCAGCGCAAAGTACAACGAGGACGTCTTCAACCCAAAGGATGGCGACCTGGTGAAGGGCGCGGACAACCTGGCGGCGTTTGTGGAAGCGTACGTGGGCATCCGGAACGGCAGCGTCAGCCAGGATCTGCAACTCGCCCGTTTCAATATCAAGGAGGCGAACCAGGGGAAGACGGTCGCCGGCTTCGACTTCGGAGGAATCTACTCGGACTTCGATTAGCCCAGAAGGAACGCGAAATCCTCCCTTGAGAGCGCAGCCCCGACAGCCGCTCCCGGTTCACCCAGCAGCGCCTTGTACAGGCCCGCCTTCCGGGCGGATAGCGCAACCATCTTTTCCTCGACCGTGTGCCTCATCAGCAGGCGCAGGACGCTTACCTTGCGCAACTGTCCGATCCGGTGTGCCCGGTCGGCGGCCTGCCGTTCGACGGCCGGATTCCACCAAGGGTCGAGCAGGATCACGTAGGATGCCTTGACCAGATTGAGCCCCTTGCCGCCCGCCTTGAGACTGAGCAGGAACACCGACGGCGCATCGCCCCCCTGGAACGCCTCGACGCGACGTTTCCTTTCGGGGACGGGCGTCGCACCGTCAAGCCGCATCGCAGACATACCGTGCTCGAGCATCGTCCGTTCGACGAGGTCGAGGTATGTCGTGAACTGCGAGAAGACGAGCACCGAGTGTCCTTCGTCGCGCAATTCCTCGAGCCGGGTCATCAGGAAATCGATCTTGGGGGCGTTCTCACGCCTGGCCGGAAAGAGCAGCTCCGGCGAGAGACAGAGCTGCCGAAGCCGGAGGATCGCCGTGAGCGCGATGACCCGGGCACGACCCTCGGTGCGAGTCTTGTAAGCCCGTTCTACCTCTTCCTTCGCTGACTCGGCCGCCCTTCGGTAAAGGGTCTTCTGGCGATCGCTCAGGTCCAGGAGTATGTCGCTCTCGATCTTGGGCGGCAACTCCGGCAGGATCGTTTCTTTTGCGCGCCTGAGGACGAACGGCCGACTCCTGCTGCGGATGGCATCGAGGAAGGCCGGGTCGTCTTTCCGAAGGCGGCGGCGGACGTCGTCATAGTCGCCCAGGATGCCGGGGACCACGAGGTCGAGAATCGAGAAATATTCCCCGAGGTGATTTTCGACGGGGGTCCCGGTCAGCGCCATCGAAAAAGAGCCGCGAAGCTTGCGCGCCGCACCGGTCGACTTCGCGAACATGTTCTTGACCGTCTGCGCCTCGTCGAAAACGATCACGTCGAACGCCATCTCGGAAAGCAACCCGATATCGCGCCGGACGATGTCGTAAGTCGTGAGCACGGCATCGACGCCGCGGAAATCGGCGATCCGCCCCTTTCCGCGATAGGTCAATATCTTGAAATCGGGATAGAAGCGTGTGATCTCGCTTTCCCAGTTGAACAGGAGGCTGGGCGGCATGACGATGAGGGACGGGAGACCGGCGGTCCGCGAGATTACGATTCCTTCCCGTATCGCCGCCAGAAAGGCAATCGCCTGGACCGTCTTGCCGAGCCCCATGTCGTCGGCCAGGCAAGCGCCCAAACGGTTTTCGTAGAGAAAAGCCAGCCAGTCCACCCCTTCGGACTGATAATGGCGCAACGTCGCCTGAAGCCCGGCCGGAACCGGTTTGCGAGGGACCGCTTCGAGCCTCGCAAGCCTGCCCAGGATCTGCCGGTCTTCTTCGGGGAGCACCACGCGAACTCCGTGACGCTGCAGCTCGAGAATGTCGAGGATCGCCAGCCTTGGTATGCGGACGAGCCGTCCACGTTCTCCGCGCTTCCCGCGCCGAAGGGTCGCTGCGACCGCCTTCAGGACATCGCGCATCGCCGGATCGAGGACCAGCACCTGCCCGCCCCGGACGACGAAGCCGTCGCGCAGCAACGCCTCGCCCCAGGTCTCCTCGTCGAGCGTCTCGCCGTCGAGCGAAATCTCGGGGCGAACTTCGAACCAGTCGAAATCGCCGCGAACCGCCTCGACGGATACCTTGATGCCCGCTTCGGACACGACGCCCTCGCCGTACGAAAGCGAAATCCCCTCCGTTTTGGCCGCGGCCAGGAGGTCGTGCAGCTTCTCGGAAACCTCGGGACCCGGTATGCGCATTTCGCCGGGGTCGAGCGATCCAGCGAAAACACGGCTGCCGAACAGTCGGAACGGAATTTCGAGGAGGCGAGCCTGCCGAACCGGATCGGTGCGGAATGAGACCCATCGTTCGTCGATGGGAAACGCCATCGCGGTTCCGTCCCGAAGGAGTTCGGCTGCCTCGATCGCCGCGCGCGGAACCTCCCGGTCGGAAGCCCCGCCGGTTTCCGCCCCGATGGCGCCGATCAGGGACTCATACCAGCCCTCTTCCCCTCCCGCCCTTCGAACCGCGAGCGGAATGCCGGCCGGCCGAAAAAGCCGGAGCAGGTCCCCGGACAAGGGAAGACGCTGCCCTTCGACCCGGACCTCGCCCCTGATAACCCACGGCTGCCGAACGCTGCCCGAAGGATGTATGGAAAGGGCATACTCCGGGACGACGGAATCCGCAATCACGGGCCGACCGTCGACACACAGTTGCAGGGCCGTCTCTTCGGAAAGAAAATCGTCGCCGGTCGGGATGCCGTGCAACTCGATGTCGGCCGCCAGGTAGGTCGCTTTTCGGCCGGAAACATCTTCGACCTGCGCGTGTACCCCTTTCGCGCTGAGATAGCGGCGCGCCCTGTGCCAGCCGCGCCAACCGCCATCGCGCGGGAGAAGGCCGAAAATGCCGGAACGGAGGTCGAACCAGAATCCCTCCCGTATCAGCGGGACGTTCCTTGTCCCGTACCCCGTGGCGACACGATGGCTCAGGACCAGCAACCGGCCTTCGACGAGATCGGCCTCGGTCCTCGTCCCCCGGGCGGAATAACCCTCCCACTGAACGGGAGTCAGTTTTCGACCCAACCGGATCGAAGCGGGCCAGGCGTTCCCGTGCGCCTGGAAATGCTTCCGGAGCTTCTCGCGGTTATCGATCAGCGGGTCGGCCGCACCCGGGAGAAAGGAGGCAAGCGCGGCCGGGGCCTGCATGGCGTGGACGATCCTGCGCCCGCCGCACAGGACCGACACGTCGATGCCATTGCCGTCGAGATCGAGGAGAATGGAATAAACGGCCCCGGGCGACGAGGATGCCGGGGCCGTTTCTGGAGAGGAGGCGTCAGACGATAAAGTGCGGCGGGATGTCACGCCCGGCCTATTCCTTGGGAACCAGGGAAATTTCGATGCGCCGGTTCTTTGCGCGTCCTTCGGGCGTATCGTTTCCGGCGACTGGCCTGGTGTCGGCAAATGCGATGGCGGCGACCTGGACGCCGACGATACCCCGATCCTCGAGGGAATGCATCACGGTGATGGCACGCTGGGCCGAAAGTTCCCAGTTGCTCGCGAACTTCTTGGCGAGCGGCCCGGTGATCTTGATGTTGTCGGTATGCCCCGCGATCCGGATCTGCTTGTCCTTGACGCCCGCCAGAACCGAAGCCACCTTCGAGAGGACCGCGCGGCCGTCGGCCTTGACTTCGGCCTTGCCCGAATCGAAGAGGATAGAATCGGCCATGTTCAGCGTCAATTTCCCCTTGAGTTCGGTGATCGTCACCTGTCCCTTGGCGATCTCGCCCTTCATCTGCTCCATCATCTCTTTGTAGGTCGAACTGAGCTGCTCGACCTTTTCCTTGACCGCCACGTCGACCGACAGTTTCTTGTTTGCGGCCTGCAGCTCTTCTATCTGCCGGTCCTTCCCCTCGATCGCCTTCTTGAGGTCGGCGACTTCGAGTTGCAGCTTTTCAGCGGATCCCTTCAGTTCGCCAAGCTGGCGCGCCTTGTCTTCCTGACCCTTGCCGCCTTCCTGGCGGATCTTGTCGGCCGTTGCCTGGATATCGGCGACCTGCTTCGCCTTCTCGTCGAGCGATTTCTGGAGCACCGCGTTTTCCTGGCGCATCTTTTCGTAGGCGCCCTGCGATTCACCCATCGCCCGGATCTTCTCTTCGGCCGATTTCTTCAGGCCCGCGATCTCGTCCTTGAGTTTCTGGTTCCCTTCCTCGAGTTCGGTCACCTTCTGCCTGAGTTCGCCGATCGAGCGCGATTGCGCGTCCGCCTTGGACTTGAGCTGCTTGTCGAGTTCCTGGTTGTCGGCGGACACCTTGTCGCGGATGCCGGTCACGTACTTGAGTTCCTTCTCGAACTTGTTCCGTTCGGTCTCGGTATTGCCGACCTGGAGGCGAAGCGCCTCGACGCGGACCTTGAGATTTTCGTTTTCCAGCAACAGTTCCTGCACTTTCAGTTTCAGCGCCCCGGAATCCTTGACGAGCCCTTCGGCCTCGAGCGCCTTTTTCTCGTAGGTGCTGCTCATGGTGCAACCGCAGGCCAATGAAACCGCAAGGATCATGATCCCGGCCAAAATCGTTTTGCGCATCGGTACCTCCCGTATCGTAAAAACCCTAACCGGTTGATTCTATTCCATTTCGAACCTGTTTGTCGATGAATGCCCCGTTATTTGCTTGCAGTATTCCTTGTGGGGCTGAAGTATCATTAAAAAATGGAAAGCTGGTACGCATCCCCGGAACGCGCCCCGATGGACAAGGTCTCCGGCACGGTCGATTTCGTCGCCCACAATGGCGTCATCGACGCCGTCCTGAAGACCTCCGGCAGTCTTGTTGCCGTTCTCAACGAATACCGCCAGATCGTCGCGATCAATGACGCATTCCTGCAATCGCTCGGGGTCCTGGATGCCGGCGAGGCGCTCGGTCTTCGGCCGGGCGAGGCGATTCGCTGCATTCACGCCCACGAAATGCCCGGCGGTTGCGGCACCTCCCGCCACTGCGCAACCTGCGGGGCTGCCATCGCCATCGTGACGACGCTGGCAGGGGGCACCCCCGTCGAAAAAAGATGCATCGCCAGCGTCGAGCGAAACGGCGCCGCGGTCGACCTCTGCCTGAGCGTCCGGGCGGCACGAATCAACCTCGAAGGACAGACCTTCGTCCTCCTTTTCCTGCTCGATATCAGCACCCAGCAGCGACAGGTCGCATTCGAGCGACTCTTTTCCCACGATATCGCCAACCTGGTCATGGGCCTCCAGGGCACCGCACACATGCTCGCATGGAAGAAAGGGGTCGGTTGCGAAGAACTGGGGCACAAGATGGCCCGGATGGCCGATCGGCTCGCGCACGAAATCAAGATTCATCGTGCACTCCTCCACAACGAAACGGCCGGTTATCCGGTCGAGATCGAATCGGTCGAGATCCCCGTCCTCCTTTCCGAACTCGGCGACCTGTTCGCTTCGCACCCGGTCGCCAAGGGCAAACGGATGTCGGTCGAATGCCGTCCGTCCGTCGAACCCGTCCTGGCCGATCCGCACCTCCTGCTGCGAACCCTGTCCAACATGCTGATGAACGCCTTCGAGGCAACCGATCCCGGCGGTGAAATCCGGTTCGACATTTCACCCGTCGGGAACGACGTCGTCTTCAGCGTCTGGAACCGGCTGCCCATCCCCGAAGAGATAGCGCTTCGCGTCTTCCAGCGCTACTTCAGCACCAAGGGGAATTCAGGCCGTGGGCTCGGAACCTGGTCGATGAAACTTTTCGGGGAACAGATGCTCGGGGGCACCGTTTCCTTCACGAGCAGCGAGGAAGGCGGCACCACGTTCAGGTTGTGCCTCCCGGCCTGACGAGGGGATTTTCGGGCCAGTCGTGTTTCGGATACCGGCGCATCAGTTCCTTCCGGATCGACGGGTAGTGCCGCTGCCAGAAACCGGCCAGATCCGACGTGACCTGCACCGCGCGCATGTTGGGCGCAAGCAGATGGATCACCAGCGGAACGCGCCCGCCGCCGATCGCCGCCCCCGTCTTCTCCCCGAAGAAATCCTGCAGCCGGCTTTCGATGTGAGGCGTCTTCCCGCCCCCTTCGTAGTGAACCTTTACTGACCGGCCTGCCCGGACCCGGATCCACTCGGGTGCCATCCGGTCGAGAAAAGCACGTCCCTCGCCGGGCAATCCTGAAACCAGAACATCCGCAAGATTGGCTGCACCCAGTTCGGCAAAACTCTTTCTCCCCACGCACAACGCCGTCAAGGCCTCCTCCATCGTCTCTTTCGTGAAGGGCACCGGGGCCGATTCCAGGAATATTTCCGCGACGAACGCCATCCGCGAAAGCAACCGGTCGATGGCGCCATCGGGTGCGAAAGCGCGGACCCCTTTCGCGCGTGCGGCCGTGGCCAGCAGTACCGCCGCCTTTTCCGGTTCGACCGCCTGCTTGCGGGACGATTCGAGCACAAGCCCGTCGAACGAGAGTTTTTCCCACCCCTCCACCCTTTCGGCGTGCTCGTTCCAGGTCGCCGATTCCTCCCACAAGAGACGGTCCGGGAAAAGGTCGAGCAACATCTCGGGTGTCACGGCGGAAGCCAGGCGGATCGTAGCTGCGGGCTTGCCGGACGGCGCGCCCGATCTTGACGCGACAACCCGCTCCTCGACATCCACGGCGACCAGCAGGGGCGGATTGCGGACCACGCTATCGGCCGCCACCCGGGCGCTTCCGCCACCGGCCAGCACGATCTCGTCCCCCCCCGGGTCACGCCGCCTACCGAGCCGGTCCGAAAAAGCCGCCAGCGTGGCAGCCAGTATCGCTTCGTCTACGTCATCGCGCTTCCCTCCCGAAACGGAGACTCGATCCACCGTGCCCTCCTTCGGCAACAGGGCAGCGATCTGCTGCCGGGCGCGCGACACCTGCCCCTCCGGATCGGAATCGTGACGGAGCCATTCGAGCAGGTCGGATGAACCATTCGGCGAATGGGCGCCAATCCCCTCTCCCGGCCCTTTTCCCCTGCCGTTCCGCTCGGAAATCAGCGCCGCGGCCAGTGCGCCTTCCTGCCCGGCGCCTCGCGCATTGGCCTCGATGACGAAACGGGCAAGACGCGGGTGAAGGGGGAACCGGAGCATCGTCCGCCCGAGCGCGGTCGCCATGCCCGATTCGTCGATTGCCCCCATCCGCGCCAGGAGAGACCGGGCGGCGGCGAGAGCCGCCTCCGGGGGGGGATCCAGCCACATCAGGTCGGACGCCCCCAACGACGCCGTCAGCAAAACGGTTTCCGCGAGATCTTCACGCAGGATTTCGGGAAGTTCGTAGCCGGGGCGCATGTCGTGGTCGAATTCGGAGTATAGCCGGATCGCCCGCCCCGGTGAGGTGCGGCCGGCGCGGCCCGCCCGCTGCGTCGCCGAAGCGCGCGAGATTTTGCGGAGTTCGAGACGCGGGAGGCCGGTCCAGGGCGAGTGGGATGCGACGCGGGCGAGCCCCGTGTCGACGACGGCGGTCACCCCGTCGATCGTGACCGACGTTTCGGCCACGTTTGTGGCGAAGATCACCTTGGGCCGTGAAGCGGGAAGCACCGCGCGGTCCTGCTCTCCCGGCGACAAGTCCCCGTGCAGGGGCACCAGGTCGAGCCCGGCCTGTCCGGCGAAAGCGGCGCATGCTTCCATCGACCGACGGATCTCCGCCATGCCCGGCAGGAATACCAGGATGTGCCCGCTCGTGCCTTCGTCGACCAGTCGCCGAACGGCACGGACGACGCGCACTTCGATCCGCGCGTTCCGGTCAGCCGCCTCTGCGGACGTCAGATATTCGACTGCGACATCGTAACGGCGCCCTTCGCTGCGGACGATCGGAGCGCCAAGCCATTCGGCGACCGGTGCCGCGTCGAGCGTGGCCGACATCACGACGAGTTTAAGATCCCGCCGCCCGTTCTCCCGCAACCGGCGCAGCAGGGCGAGCGTCAGATCGCCGTGCAGGTGGCGCTCGTGGAACTCGTCGAGAACGACGGCGCCGACCCCGCGCAAGGCGGGATCGGCGGCCAGCCTGCGGACCATCACGCCTTCGGTGATGAATTTCAACCGCGTCCGGGGCCCGGAAACATCCTCATATCGGACCTGGTAACCGACCGTCTCGCCCACTGGTTCGCCGACCTCGGCCGCCACACGCCTCCCCGCCATCCGGGCGGCAAGCCGCCGCGGTTCGAGTACCAGGATCTCGCCGTCACCGGCCAATCCCGCCTCGAGTATCGCCCGCGGCACGCGTGTCGTCTTTCCAGCTCCGGGCGGCGCCTCGATGACGACGGTGCCCTTCGCGCGCAATATCTCGACGATCGACGGCAGAAGATTGTCTACGGGCAACAATACCGGTGGATGAATCATCCCGGGGAGGCCCTCCTGAAAAACGAAAACGGCCCGGGATCTTCCCCGGGCCGTTCCGTTATCGTCACGTCGCAATATGCCGGACGTTACTTTTTCTTGTGCTCCTTGGCCGGCTTGGCGGCAGGGGTCCCGCCGTCCTTGACCGCAGGCCAGTTGTTGAGATCATGCGCGATCGAGTGGCACATGCTGCACTTGGGGAACTTCTTGAGGATCGCAGCCGGGTGCAACTTGGTGTGGCACTGCGTGCAATCGGGCACCATCTTGTGCTTGTCTTTATGGCACTTCACGCACAGGACGGCCTTGTGCCGGGTGGAAGTGCCCGCCAGCAGGTTCATCGCCGGCTTGTGGCACGCGCCGCAATCCTTGTTGGGAACATCCTGGGCGTAAGTGACCACCGTGGGCTTGTGCGCCTTGTGGCACTTCTTGCAATCTGCTTGAGTCATCTCGGCCGAGTGCGGCTTGTGGCACTTGACGCACTGCGGAATCTTGCGGTGCACGTCGTGGCAGTTGGAGCAGAAGAGCGCCGAGTGCTTGCTCTTGTTTTCGCGAAGTTGCTTGATCTGATCGGCGTGGCAGCTGAGGCACGGTTCGGTGACCTTCGGCCCCAGGACGATATTGAGCGGCTTGTGCGGATTCTTGTGGCACTCCATGCAGTTCTTGAGCTGGAAGTGCGGCTTGCCCTCGTGACAGTTGCTGCATTTGGGAATGTTGTTCTGTGTAGCGGGACGGTGGCTGGCATGGCAGTCGAGGCAACTCACGTCGCTCTTGTGCTTGCCGCCGGCCGATTCGATGTCGGCGGGGGGAACCGGGTGGCACTTGGCGCAATCTTCGGCCACCAGTGCGGCCGACGACTTGGCGGCGGGCGCCGATTCTTTAGCGACCGCCGGTGCGGCGGCCTTGGCGGCCGGTGCGACGACCGGTGCGGCAACCTTGGCGGCCGGGGCGGCGCACGCAACAACCGGTGCCATCAACGTCGCGCAAACGATCAGGGAGAAGAGCGCCACGAAACAACGAAAACCACTGGTGCCTTTCATCTTGCCTCCTTGTCGGTTCTCCCAATTGCGAACACGCATTAACGCGCCCGTTTTCGGACTGTACCGTATTTGTCGGGGAAACTTGAGGTTTTATACCCGCAGAAGAGCCGGTTGTCAAGACACGCGAAGCAAGGTCAACCCGCGGCGCCGGCCTGGTCGCGACACGCCGCCTCCCAACTTGCAGCCGCAACCTCGGCAATCTGGGTGCCGAAGCGCACGGCCCCGAAGACATCGGCGTCGACTCCGCGCGCGGAATGCTCTACCTGGATGCGGGAACGGTGACCGAGACTGGCGCAAAACATGATGGAAACACCTTCGTCCTCCTCGCCGTCGGAAGTAACGGAACGAACCGAAACGTCGAGGAAATACAGGGAGCAACGGACGGAGACGCGGTACATGCCGTCACCACAGAAACAGAACAGGCGGGACCAGACGGGAGGACCGGAAAGGGAAGCGTAAAGGCTATCCGCCACTGCAGCATCCAACTTTGCGGCAAGGTGGTCGGGTGCTCCGGGCATTTCAGGTCTTCTCCTGGGCATTTCGACTCCTCTGGTACGGCGAGGACACTTTGGGAAAACCTTTCGGACAATTATTACATGAAACAGGGGGGTTGGTTACATCTCGTTCGTCTTCGTCAAGCCTCCACGACGGTCTCATCGGAAATCGTGAGCCGTTCGAGACCGGTTTCGGAAAGGTGGAAGGTGTTTTCGATTCCGGCGGCCCCCTCCCCGGGGAATACGACCTTGGGCTCGAAGGCAAAGACCATCCCCGGTTCAAGCATCAGGTCGTTGAAGCCGCGAGCGATGAACGGGTATTCGTCGATCTCGACCCCCAGGCCGTGGCCTATGAATGAAACCTGCGCGCCCTTCGCCCCCATGAAGCTGTCGGCGTACCCCATCGTCACGGCCATCGCGTGGCACCGGTCATAGATTTCGCCCCAGGGAGCGCCCGGCACGGCGATCTCCTCCATCAGCGCCTGGACCTTCAGCATGTCCTCATATCCCCTGGCAAGCCGGTCGGATAACCGGCCGATGACGAACAGGCGTGTCTGGTCGACGAGGTAGCCCTCGACGCTTCCCGCGAAGTCGAGGATGATCGGCTCATTGCGGGCGATGCGACGCCAGCTCGCCCCCTGCCCGAAACCTGGATACGGTCCGACACCGCCCAGCGGGGTGTCGGTATATGCGGGGACGGCGGTGTCGGGACCGGAGAACACATGTGCGTACATCATCTCCCCGTTGAACCCGCGCATCCGGATGAGCCCCTGATGTCCGTCCCGGCGCGCCATCAACTCGAGTTCTGCCGCCAGTTCGATGCTGGTCATCCCCTCGCGGATCATGGCAGCCGCTGCCCGATAGATCGTATCGAGTTGAACGGCCGCGGCGCGCATCAGGCGGACCTCGTATGCCGACTTGATCATCCGGACGCGCCGGATCAAGGGGGTGGCATCGCTCCAGGCCGCCTCGGGAAAGACCTTGCGATAGCGGTCGAACAGGTTGACCGGCACGACGTCGAGTTCCATCCCGATCCGTTTCGGAAACGGATAGCCGTAGTTCGCCACGATTCCCGGGATGTCCCGCATCGATCCGAACGGGACGATCTCCTTCATGGTCGACTCGGCGCGTGCCCGGGTGAGGTCGCGCCGGACCATGTAGACCGGCTCGCCCTCCGCGGGGATATACAGACTCCCGCTCTGGATCGTGCCGGTGAAGTAGAACAGGTCGGCATTCTGGGCGATGATGAGCGCATCCAGTTCCGCCGCGGCCATCTGCCGCTGCAGCGATTTGTAGCGAGACTCGATCTCGATGTGCGGCGTCTGCTTCATCCGTCCCCCTTGAATAAAACCGGCCGGAAAGGGGTGCCCTTCCCGGCCGGTACCTGACGATTGGCCCCGATGATCGAGGCCGGGGCAATCTTCGCCTGTTACTTGAGCGTGTCGACCAGGCTCTTGACCGCGGCGACGGACTTGTCCATCATCGCCTGTTCATCGGCATCGAGTTTGAACTGCAGGATCTTCTCGACGCCGCCCGAACCCAGCACGGTCGGCACGCCGACGAAGTAGCCCTTCACGCCGAACTCGCCGTCGAGATAGACGCAGGTCGGGAGGACGCGCTTGCTGTCCTTGAGGATCGATTCGGCCATCGCGATCGCCGAGGAGGCCGGGGAGTAGAACGCCGAACCGGTCTTGAGCAGGGCGACAACTTCGCCGCCCGCGCCGCGGGTGCGCTTGACCATGGCGTCCATCACTTCCTTGGCCTTCGCCGCATTGCCATACTTTTGTTCCAGCAGTTCCATGACCGGGATGCCCTTGACGGAGGCATAACGGACCAGCGGCACCATGTCGTCGCCGTGGCCGCCCAGCGTCATCGCGGTGACGTCCTTGACGGAAACGCCGAGTTCCCAGGCGATGAACGCCTCGAAACGTGCGGAGTCGAGGACACCGGCCTGGCCGATGACGCGATTGTAGGGAAAGCCGGTGATCTTCTGGCAGAGGGTGACCATCGCGTCGAGCGGGTTGGAAATGATGATGACGATCGAGTTCGGGGCGTACTGCTTGATCCCCTCGCACACCGAGGACATGATCTTGGAGTTGACCTCGATGAGATCGTCGCGGCTCATGCCGGGCTTGCGGGGCAAGCCTGCGGTCACGATGACGATGTCGGATCCGGCGATGTCGGCGTAATCGTTGGTGCCCTTCAGGTTGACGTCGAACCCGTCAACCGGCGCCGCTTCGGCGATGTCGAGGCATTTGCCCTGGGGCAGCCCTTCGACGATGTCGAACAGCACGACGTCGCCTAGTTCGCGCAGCGCGCAAAGCTGTGCCAGGACGCCGCCGATCTGACCACCACCGATGAGCGAAATCTTCTTCCTTGCCATTTGAGAACCTCCCTACTGAGTGTGTTGTACGGATCTTGCGATGATCAAGGCCACGGTTGCCGTCACTTGCCCTTCTGGAACTCTTCCATGAACTTCGAAAGCGTGTCGACCCACTCGAAGGAAATCGCGTTGTAGGTGGAGACGCGGATGCCGCCCACGGAGCGATGCCCCTTGATCCCCACCATGCCCGCCTTCTTGGCTTCGGCGATGAACTGCTCTTCGAGCGCCTCGCTCGGAAGCCGGAAGACCACGTTCATGACGGAGCGGCTCTCTTTTTCGACCGGGGAGCGATAGAAGCCATTGCTGCCGTCAATTGCGCCGTAGAGCCGGTCGGCCTTCTTGCGGTTGACCCGTTCCATGCCGGCGAGTCCGCCCTGGTCCTTGAGCCATGACAGGACGTTGCGGATCATGTAGACGCCGAAGGTCGGAGGCGTGTTGTAGAGCGACTTGTTTTCGGCGTGGATGCGGAACTGCCAGATCTTGGGGATGTCCTTGCGCCCCTTCTCGATCAGCGCCTTGGAGATCACGACGACCACGACGCCCGAGGGGCCGATGTTCTTCTGGGCGCCCGCGTAGACGATGCCAAACTTGGTGATGTCGAACGGACGCCACAGGAAGTCGGAGGACATGTCGGCGACCAGTGGCACGCCGCCCGTTTCGGGAAACGCACGGGAGGCGTCGACGTTGAACTCGACACCGTGGATCGTCTCGTTGGAGGTGATGTGCAGATAGGCGGCCGCGGGATCGACCTTGACCTCGGACGGGGCGGGAACGCGCGTGTAGCTCTTCTCTTTCCCGTCGCCGGTGCCGACGTTCTGGACCGCGATATTCGCGCCGAACATGGCAGCGACCGTCTTGGCCTCGCCCAGCGCCTTCTCGCCCCAGGCGCCGGTGATGACGTACTGCGCCGTCTGGTCCTTTTCGAGAAAGTTCATCGCGATCTGCGCGAACAGCGCGGTGGCGCCGCCCTGCAGGAAGAGCACCTCGTAACTGTCGGGGACGTTCAGCAGTTCCTTGACGAGCGCGATCGCCTCGTCGTGCACGGCTTCGTATTCCTTGCCGCGGTGACTGTGCTCCATGACCGACATGCCGCTTCCGGCGAAGTCGAGAAACTCGGCCGCCGCCCGTTCGAGCGCGGGCAGTGGCAGTGCTGCGGGTCCGGCGTTGAAATTGATCTTGCGGGCCATGTGG
>JANXQJ010000066.1 GCA_025356865.1 Deltaproteobacteria bacterium
GGCCAGGGTAGCGTGAGCAGGTAGTCGCGGACGAACTGCTTGTCGAAGCTGGGCTGCGGGCCGCCCGGCACATAGCCGGCCGCCGGCCAGAAGCGGGAGGAGTCGGGGGTGAGCGCCTCGTCGATCAGGATGAGCCGCCCGTCGACGATCCCGAACTCGAACTTGGTGTCGGCGATGATGATCCCCAGCGTCAGCGCAAACTCGGCCGCGGCCTTGTAGAGGGCGATGGCGGTGTCGCGCACTATTTCGGCCAGCGCCGGGTCGACGAGCGTCTTCATCCGTTCGAAGGTGATGTTCTCGTCGTGCATGCCGACCGCTTCCTTGGTGGAAGGCGTGAAGATCGGCTCGGGCAGCTTCGCGGACTCGGTCAGCCCGGCGGGCAGCCTGACGCCGCACACCTCGCCCTTCTCCTTGTATTCGTTCCAGCCCGAACCGGAAAGGTAGCCGCGGACGACGCATTCGACCGGGAGCGGATTCGCCTTGCGGCACAGCATCGAACGCCCCTCGAGAACCGTCGCGTGGGCGCGGGCGGTCTCCGGGTATTCGGCCGGGTCGGTGGAGATCATGTGGTTGGGCACGATGGCGGCGAGTTTTTTGAACCAGAACGACGAAATGCGCGTGAGCACCTCGCCCTTGCACGGGATGCCGTCGGGAAGCACGACGTCGAACGCCGACAGGCGATCCGACGCGACGAGCAACAGCTTGCCGTCGACCTCGTAGATGTCGCGCACCTTGCCGCGCGCCAGAAGTTTCAACCCGGCCAAATTCGTCTCAACGATCGTCTGCTGACCCACGATGCACCCCCGTATCCTGCTCGAAATATAAGTGGAAATTTTAACTATATCAGACAGCGGAAAAGCGCCAAACGGATTTCGGAAGACAACATGGGGCATCGTTTCCGTCGCGGAGGCGGGATCAATCGTCGCTGAACTGGAGGGCGTGGAGCCTGGCGTAGAGCCCGCCTGCGGCGAGCAGCTCGGCGTGGGTGCCGGTCTCGCGCACCTTGCCCTTGTGGAGGACGACGATCCGGTCGGCCATGAGGACGGTCGCAAGCCGGTGGGCGACGACCAGCGCGGTTCGGCCGTCACGCAACCGGTCGAGCGCTTTCTGAAGCGCCTGCTCGGTCACCGGGTCGACGCTCGAGGTCGCCTCGTCGAGCAGCAGCACGCGCGGGTCGCGTGCCAGCGCCCTGGCGAACGAAACCAGCTGGCGCTGTCCCACCGAGAGCGAACCGCCCCGCTCCCCCACCGAGGTGTCGAGCCGCTGCGGCCAACCGGCCGCGAAATCGGCGACGCCGGTCGCGGCCAGCGCGTTGTCGACGGCGTCGCCGCCCGCCCGTATATTCTCGAGCACGGTCCCGGAAAAAAGAAAGGGGTCCTGCTGCACGAGGGCGAACGTCCGCCGGAGCGCCTCCCGCGGGATTTCCCGGATGTCGCGGCCGCCCACCAGGATGACGCCGCGGTCGAACTCGTAGAGCCGGATCAGCAGCGCCAGGATGGTTGTCTTCCCGGCTCCGGTCGCTCCGACGATCGCGCCCGTCTCCCCCTCTTCGATCGAGAACGACACCCCGCGAAGCACCGGTTCGCCGCCGTACGAGAACCAGACGTCGCGGAATTCGACCGCCGGGAAGCGGGTCGGGCCGGCGCCGGTCGTATTTATTGCCGCACCTTCTTCATCCCGGTATTCCGGCGAGGGCTCCGCGTCGAGGACTGCGAATATCCGTTCGCACCCCGCCAGCGCCGTCTGGAGGATGTTGTACTTGTCGCTCATGTCTTTCAGCGGGTCGAAGAACCGGCGCGCGTATTCGAGAAACGCGACCAGCGTTCCAAGGGTGACCGCCGTCGAGAGCATCCGCACCCCACCCCGCCACAAAAGGAGCGCGACCGTGATCGAGGCGATCAGCTCGACGCCCGGAAAGTAGACCGAATAGTAGTGGGTCAGCCGCACGGTGTCGGCTGTGTACTCGTCGTTGCGCGCGTCGAACGCCTTGTCTGCCTTCCCTTCGGCGCCGAACGCCTTGACCACTGCGATTCCCGAGATCTGCTCCTGGAGAAACGCGTTCAGGTTCGCGAGACGCCGCCTTACCTCCCGGTTGGCGTCGCGGATCGACTTCTTCAGCAGCGAAACGAAGAGGAACAGGAGCGGCAGCATCGCGAAGGTGACCAGTGCGAGCCGCGCATCCAGCCAGAGCAGCATCGCAGCCGTCCCCGCCAGGAGCGCCACGTCGCCGACCGTCGAAACCAGGCCCGACGAAATCAGTTCCTGGAGCGCCTCGACATCGGAGGTGACGCGCGTCATCAGCCGCCCCGTCGGCGTGTGGTCGAAAAACCTCACGGGCAGCGTCTGGATCCGGGCGACCAGCCGCAGGCGGATATCGAGGATCACCCGCTGCCCGACGACCGAGACCGCCAGCATCTGCAGGCAGGTGAAGAGGTTTGCCGCAACGAGAGAGCCGAGATAGAGGCCGATCAGGGGCCACGCACCCGGGACGGTGCGCGGGATCAGGTGCCGGTCGACGAGCAGTTTGATGAGCCAGGGGCCGGCGAGCTGGCATGCGGTGCCGGCTGCAAGCGCCAGGACCGCGAGGGCGATCAGCCCCTTGTGCGGAAATATGAACGGCGCCAGGCGACGGAGGAGCGACAGGTCGGGCTTCTTTTCGTCAACCCGGTCGTCGAGAAAGTAGCCTCTGTGCCCGGTCACGGCGCCGCCTCGATTTCGGTCGCCAGCGACTGCCGGGAATGGAGCGCGCGGTAGAGACCGTCCTTCGCGAGCAGCGTCTCGTGCCTTCCCTCCTCGACGATCCGCCCGCCGTCGAGCACGAGAATCCGGTCGCAGCGGGAAAGCGACGCCATCCGGTGGGTGCTGAACAGGATGGTCCGTCCGCCCCGGACCGCCATCAGTTCGCGGAAGATCGCCTGCTCGGTCTCGGCGTCGACCGCCGAGAGGGCATCGTCGAGCAGCAGCAGCCCGCCTCCTGTGCAAAGCGCCCGGGCGATCGTCACCCGCTGCTTCTGCCCGCCGGAGAGGGAGATCCCCCGCTCGCCGATCACCGTGTCGATGCCGTCGGGCATCCCCGCGATTTCGCCGGCGACACGCGCTCGCGAGACGGCGTCCTGCGCGGCTTTCCGGTCGGATCCCGGCATTCCGTAGCAGACGTTTTCGAGGATCGAGTCGGAGAAAAGGAACGGATCCTGCCCCACGAGCGAGACGTCGCGCCTCAGTTCGGGCAACGGCACCTCGTTGACGTCGCGTCCGCGAAAGAAAACCGTTCCGACCGGAACGGGGTGCAACCGCAACAGCAGAGAAAGGAGCGCGCTCTTCCCGCCGCCGGTGCGTCCGACCAGCCCGACCACCTCCCCCGGCCGGACCGAAAAGGAGACGTCGCGCAGCACTTCGCCGCGCTCCCCCTCGCCGAACGAGAAGGAAAGGTTTCGGACTTCGATCATCGGAAGTTCCGCAGGGCCCCGGACGATGGCCTCGTGGAAGGCGTCGCCTTCCTGGGCCTGCCCCATGAATTCGCCGATCCGCCCAAGCGCCGCGGCGCCCCGCTGGAACAGGTTGATGACCCACCCGAGCGCCATCGTCGGGAAGGAGAGCATCGCGAGATAGGCATTGAACGCCACGAAGCCGCCCGGGGTCAGCTCGCCCCGGATGACCTGCCGGCCGGCGAGAATCAGCACGAGCGCGACCGCAAGACCCGATATCAGCCCGATCAATGCATGGAACGTCGCCGAGGTGCGCGACAGCGTCACGCTGCGCGCGTAATAGTCGCGGGCCGACGTCTCGAAGCGACGCTCCATATCCCCTTCGAGGCCGTAGGCCTTCACGAGTCGGATGCCGGAGATGTCCTCGTGGAGCGTGGCGTTCATCGCCGACAGCGACTGCTGGCTGCTCCGGTGCTGGAGGTGGAAGCGGCGTCCGTATTCGCGCGATGCCAGAACGACCAGCGGTGCCGCCGCAAGCGCGGCCAGCGTCAACGTCACGCTGATCCGGAACATGAACCCGACCGCGAGGAACCAGGAAACGACCGTCCCAGTCAGCATCAGCACCCCGGGGCCGAGGAAGTGCCAGATCGCGCCGAGGTCGTTGGTCATCCGCGACATGACGTCGCCCGTGGGAACCCTGGAGAAGAAATCGAGCGGCAACCGGACGACGTGCGTGAACACGTCATGGCGGAGCGCCTGCTCGACGCGCCGGGCCGCCACGAGGAGCCCTCTCCGCGAGAGCCATCGCAACACGCCGTGGGCCAGCGCGAGGAGCAGGATCGAAGCCACCGCACGGACGAGACGCGCCTCGCCGTCGGGCATCGAAAGCCCGTCGATCGCGTCGCGCGTCAGCCAGGGGATGAGGACGCCGCACAGGGCAGCAACCAGGAGCCCGGCGGCGCTGAACGCGCAGACGACCGCGTGGCGTGCAATGTAGGGCCTTATTCTCAGCAGTTCGCGGATGGCGTCGCTCGGATGATCACGAAATCGGGTTGGGCGAGAAGGTCAGGACGAAGAGCAGGCAGGAGAGCGCACCGATCCCCTTGCGGCCGGGCGAAAGCGGGACTTCCTCGAACATCGGCGCCGGGTGATGCGTTCCCATGACGAAGAGGATCGCCGCCCAGATGAACCAGGATGGATTGACCAGTCCCATGAACAGGAGTGAATACGGGATCAGCCGCGCCGCTTCGGCGTATCGCCCGCCGAACAGCGCGTAGGCGATGTGGCCGCCGTCGAGCTGGCCGGCCGGGATCAGGTTGAGCATCGTGACGAGGAGGCCGATCCAGCCGGCGACCGCCAGGGGGTGCAGCACGACGTCTGTTCCCGCCGGAAGCGTCCCGAAAATGACCCTGACCGCCGCCTTCACGATGAGCGGTTCCCCGAACTGCATGGACACCCCGGAAATCTTCTGGACGTGGGAAAGCGTCAACCCGGCGACCAGCACGGGAATCGCGACGATGGCGCCGGCGAGCGGTCCCGCCGCCCCGATATCCATCAGGGCGTTCCGGGTGGGAAACGGTGAGCGGATCTTGATGACCGCCCCCATGGTCCCGAACGTGGGGAAAGGCGACCCCGGGATGACCGGGATGAACGGGATGAAGTACGGGAGGGTTACGTTGACGCGATGACGCCTGCTCGCCAAGTAATGCCCCGCCTCGTGGACGGCCAGGATCGAAAGGAGCGGAACGGAAAAGACAAGACCCGCCAGCAGGGCCGACGGGTGTCCGATAAAATAAGCGAGTACCGCGAGCGGCCGGTCCGCCGGGAGCCCAAGCATCAGGATAGCCCCGGAAACGAGCGTCGTCAGGAATGTCGCGATGAACAGTACGATATTGAGCGCCATGGGCCACCTGTTTGTTAATCTGTTGATTATATGACAGCCCCGACGAGAGAAGGATTCGAACGGCCATGAAACTGCTTCGCCCTTGCCCGGCAGGAACCACCGTCCTGCTCCACATCTGTTGCGCCCCCGATGCGGCGCACGGCGTGCCCGCCCTGCTCGGCGAAGGGTTCCGCGTCACGGGCCACTTCTTCAACCCGAACATCCAGCCGGCCGAGGAATACGCGAAGCGGCTCGACGCCACGCGGCACCTTCAGGAAGCCATCCCGTTTCCGCTGATCGTCGAAGGGGGCTTCGAGGTCGAGTGGGAAGCGGCCGTCCGCGGCATGGAAGACCAGAAGGAACGAGGCATGCGGTGCGAGGCGTGCGTCCGCTTGCGGTTGCGGCGGACGGCGGAAGCGGCGAGAGAAGCGGGGTGCGAGGCGTTCGCCACCGTGCTGACCGTCAGTCGGAACAAGAACGCCCGGATGGTCAACCCGATCGGCCGCGAGGAGGGAGCACGGGCCGGGGTCGCGTTCATCGACGCCGACATGGGAAAGAACGACGGCTACAACGACAGCGTCCGCACGACGGCACGGCTCGGCATCTACCGGCAGGATTACTGCGGCTGCCGGTTTTCGATCCGGCGGGTAAAGTCCGGGGAAGATAATGCCGAAGAGTAGAAAATGGCGGAAGCGCGAGGGAATCGAACCCCCCGGCGACGTTTCCGCCGCCCGACCGGATTTGAAGTCCGGGGAGGCCACCAGCGCCCCATCCGCTTCCGTCCATTGCGTTCGAAATTATAGCAGAAGGAGAAAGACAATGAGACGAACCGCCCTGCTGCCCCTGCTCGCGCTCGCCATGACCCTGTTCGCGGTTCCCGCGTTCGCCGGCCCCGGCTTCGACGTCGGCGCCCGCGCCTACTACTGGTTCCCCAAGATGACCGGGACGGTAGAAACCTTCGCCGGCGGCATCACCGACAACGTGTTCAACGTAAAGGACGACCTGGGCGTGGAAGACAAGAACTTCCCCGCGGGCGAGGCGTTCGTCCGGATCGGCCGCTTCCGGCTGCGTGCCGGCTACACGCCGCTCAACTTCTCGGGAGACAAGGTGGTGACGCGGACATTCCGTTTCCAGGGGCAGGATTTTTCCGGGGGTCACCGGGTCCAGTCCAAACTCGACATGAAGACGGTCGACGGGGAGATCGGCGTCGATATCCTGCGCCCCGAGATTCCGGTGCTGGCCAACGTGTATGTCGGGCTTCTGGCGAAGGTCAAGTATATCGACGGGCTGGTCGATGTTTCCGACGTGACTGCCGCCGTTTCCGAAAAGAAGGATTTCAAGGCGCCGGTCCCGATGGTCGGGGCCCAGGGCGGCATCGGCATCCTGGCCGACTGGATCCGGCTCGACGCGAAGGTCGCGGGGATCGCCTACTCGGGCAAGCATCTCTACGAAGGCGACGTCTACGCCTCGTTCTCGCCCTTCCCGTTCGTCAAGCTGCAGGGCGGCTACCGGGCGATCGACTTCAAGTTCGACGACAGCGACTTCAAGGCGGCGCTCAAGATCAAGGGGCCGTACGTCGGCCTGCAGGCGGCGTTCTGACGAACACCCGGGATGCCCGTTGCTTCCGTATCGAAAGGATTACAGGGGCATCCGTCGCTGCACTTTTCGCTTGAACCGGCGCTAAGGCGCTGTAGAATGATCGTTCACTTTGCGGGCGCTTAACTCAGCGGTAGAGTGCCACCTTCACACGGTGGAAGTCACAGGTTCAAATCCTGTAGCGCCCACCACGCTTTTCAGGCAGTTGCGCCGCCTTTCCCGACAGACCGGGGAAGGCGGCGCTTTTTTGTCCCCCCTCGTCGCCGGTCCCCGTCACGGCTCCCTGCCCGCCTTGTCCAGGTTGGCCTTCGCCGCGACGTAGCCGGGGCGAAGGCGGATCGCTTCTCGGAAGAGCCCCATGGCCTCCTCCCGCTTTCCGGAACGCACCAGGACGACCCCGAGGTTGTTGTAAGCGTCGGCGAGGGTCGGGACGATCCGGATCGTTTCGCGAAAATGAGATGCGGCCTCCTCGCTTCTACCGAGACGGAGGAGCGCGAGTCCCAGGTTGTGGTGCGGTTCCGCGAAATCGGGAAAGATCCGCAGCGCCTCCCGGAAATGGGGGATCGCCTCCTCGGTCAGGCCCTTCCGGTAGAGGGCGTGCCCGAGCTGGTTGTGCGCCACATAATTGTCTTTCGTCACCTCGAGCGCATGTTCGAACAGCGGAACGGAATCGCGCCAGTAGCCGACCTGATGGGACGCAACCGTCGCCAGCGCCAGGACGAGCGCAACCCCCAAGGTCGGGGAGACGGCACGCGGGACCGCGGGGTGTTCCCGCATCTCTTCAAGGAACCAGGCCGGCACGATGGAGAGCCCGATCAGCGGGAGATAGGTGTACCGGTCCGCCATGGCCCAGCTGCCCAGGGGAACGAGCCCCAGGACCGGGACCAGCATCCCCAAAAACCAGAACCAGCCGACGAAGACCCACGGCCTGCGGCGATGCTGGCCGACCGCCCATGCCGAAACCGCGCAAAGGACCAGTCCGGCCGACGCCACATGCCAAGAAACCAGATTCCGGCCGGGGTGCGGATAGAAGATCGTCAACCCCGATGGCCATGCCGCCTTGCGGAGATAGTCCGCAGCCGCGACGAGCGCGTTCCCCGCCCGGGCCCAAAGAGGGACGAGGGCGTTCAGCGAAGGAATCGTCGACTGGGTCCGCAGCATGACCATACAGAAAAGCACGGTGATCGCCATGAAGGGGACCTTCTCGAGGAGAAGGAAGGACGGCCTGGTTCCACCCTCCGCCCCGGCGGCGGGGCTGAAGCGCGCGAGCGGCCAGACGTCGAGGAGCAGCAGGACGAACGGCACCGTCACCAGGATCGGTTTGGAGAGAAGCCCCAGGACGAAAAGGGATAGCGCGACCAGGTAGCGTCCCACGCGGGGGCGTTCGTAATAGCGAAGATACGCCAGGACGGTGAGCAGGAAAAAGAAGGCGCTCAGCAGGTCCTTCCGTTCGGTGACCCACGCGACGGACTCAACGTGCAGGGGATGGACGGCGAAAAGCGCCGCAACCAGCGCGCTTGCCCGTTCATTTCGGGTCATCCGCCGGAAGGCGACGTAGAGCAGGATCGTGTTCGCGAGGTGGAAGAAGACGTTGACGAGATGGTGCCGGCCGGCGTCCATCCCGAACAGCGACACGTCAAGCAGGCGGGAAAGCCAGGTCAGCGGAATCCACTGCGTGTCCAGTTCCGTGGTGAAGGCCCATCGTATGCTCTCGAGGGAAAGCCCCCCCCGGAGGGACGGATTGTCGAAGATGAAATGGGGGTCGTCGTAGTTGACGAAAGGAAAAGCCGCCGTCCGCCCGTAGACCGCAATGCAAAGGACCGCAAGCGCGACGACGATGCCGACATCCTTGCGGGTGAATCCCGGCGGCAAGGCTCCCTACCTCGACTGGGCCGTTACGATGCCTACGCCGCTCGCGTCGGGTTTCCCTTTTTTTACCTTGCCGAACCCGGCCTCGCCCAGCATCCCGCCGATCTCGGCCGCGGTCCAGGATTGCCCGCCTTCGGTCACGGCCACCATGTGAACCGAAAATATCGCCGGTCCGGCCGGTGAGATCCTCGACTCGTCGGGGAGAAATTCCTGGATCGAGACGCGGCCGCCAGGCGCAAGGGCCCCGTGCGCCTTCCGGAGGATGACAAGACACTCATCCCGCGAGAAGGCGTGCAGGATCTGCGAAATCCAGACGATGTCGTACGGGCCGCCGACCGGGTCGCGCAGGAAATCGCCCGCAACGAACTTCACGCAGCCGGTCGCCCTTTTTTCGGAGAGGATCTTCCGGGCCACGCGCAACGTAATGGGGAGGTCGAACAGCGTCACCTCGGCTTCGGGGGAACGCCTGGCCCACGCCCACGCGTAGGTCCCCGGCCCGCCGCCCAGGTCGAGCAACCGCTCGCCCGGACGGAGCGGCATCCTTTCGGCGACGGCATCGGCCCGCTCCCGCGCGTTCTCCTCCATTCCCCGGATGAAGTTTTCCTGGCAGTCTCCGCCGCGGGGCCGCACTTTCCGGCCCACCCGCAACCGCCCACCGAGGTTGCCCCAGTCCGCCCACCCGTCAAGGTGGTGAAGCAGGATGGCCGACTTCGACTTCGGCCCGTCCGCGAGAAATTCGCGGGAAACCGCCCCGTTGCGGTATTTTCCCCGGCGCTTTTGCAGCAACCCCATGGCGCACAACCCGTCGAGCAGGATCGCAAGACGCCGTGGATCGGCGGAGACCCGGGCGGCGAGCGTGGCGGCGTCGGTCTCGCCTTCGGCCAGCCCGGCGAAGATCCCGAGGCGAAGCGCGGCGAAGATCATCATCGACCGCTGGTAGGCCGTACCCGCGACCATCAGGTCATCGACCGACTTTATCTGGGTCATCGTTGGGCTCCTTTGGGGGCATGGCATCGAGAATCGGAAAATGGAACGAGGGGGGGCGTTACGGGAAAGCAGCGGAGCAGGGCGGAGACGAGAAAAATCCCCATCTCCACCCCCTCGCGACGAAGCGTGGTGAGGAATACGGGCTAGTTTTCCTGGTAGACCTCTTTTTCGAGTTCTTCCTGGAGCATCTTGACGTGCCCCTTCTCTTCCTCGACCAGGAACACGAACAGTTCCTTGATGGACGGGTCTTCGGCGGTCTGTGCGAATTCCTTGTAGTACTGGACGGCGTCCTTCTCGCGCGCGAGCGCCATCTTGAGAACGTCGATCGGGGTCTTGGGCATGTCTTCTGTTCCTCCGTACGTTATTTGATTATGCGGGATGTTTTTTGCTGTAGTCGTCGAGGGCCGCCTTGACCGCTTCCTCGGCCATGACCGAGCAATGGATCTTGACCTCGGGCAGTCCGCCCAACGCATCGGAAACCTGCGTGTTGGTGATGGCGCGCGCCTCGTCGATCGTCTTGCCCTTGATCATCTCGGTCAGCATCGAACTGGAGGCGATCGCCGCCCCGCAGCCGAAGGTGCGGAACTTGGCGTCGGATACCTTGCCCGCCTCGACCTTGACGTATAGCCGCATCATGTCGCCGCAGGCCGGGTTGCCGACCTCGCCGACGCCGTCGGCGTTTTCGATCTCGCCCACGTTGCGGGGGTTCATGAAGTGTTCCATCACTTTTTCGCTGTACGGTCCGCCGGCCATGATTGTCCTCCTAGCCTTGCGATTCTTGCTGTTTCTGATAGTCGAGCCACGTGGGGGACATCTCACGCAGGCGCGAGACGATCGCCGGGAGCACCGACAGGACGTGCTCGACATCGGCCCCCGTGTTTTCCTTGCCCATGCTGAAGGTCACGGAACCCGTGCAGATGTCGCTCGGGACGCCGATCGCCTTGAGCACCGTCGAGGCAACGAGATCTTCCTCGTCGTGCCCGCGCAGGTTGGAACTGCACGCCGAACCGGAAGCCGCCATCACGCCCTGCATGTTGAGCAGCAGGAGCAGCGACTCGCCCTCGGCATGTTCGACCCAGAAACTGACGTGCCCCGGCAGACGATCCTCCGGGTGCCCCGTGAAGTGGAGCAGCGGGATCGACGTCGCGAGACCGTCCCAGAGACGACGCCCCATCGGCGCCAGTTTCTCGGCCCATCCGGCGCTTTCGGCCATCGCGATTTCGGCCGCCGTCGCCATCCCGACGATGCCGGGAACGTTTTCGGTGCCGGCGCGATAGCCGCCTTCCTGGAATCCGCCGTCGATCAGCGATTCGAGCCGCGTGCCTTTGCGGACGTAGAGCGCACCCACCCCCTTGGGCCCGTAGAAATTGTGGGCCGACAGGGTCAGCAGGTCGGCGCCGATCGCGTCGACGTCGACCGGGATGTGGCCGGCAGAGGCGGTGGCGTCGGCGTGGAACAGGACGCCACGCTCCCGCGCGATGCGGCCGATATCGGAAACGGGCTGGATCGTGCCGATCTCGGCGTTGGCGTGCATGACCGAGACGAGCAGGGTGTCGGGACGGATCGCCTTGCGGACGTCGTCGGGATCGACCCGCCCGTCGCGGTCGACGTGGAGCACGGTCGTCTCGAAGCCCGCGGCGCGAAGGGGCAGGAGCGCGTTGAGAACCGAGAAGTGTTCGACCTCGGAAACGACGATGTGGCGCTTGTCCTTCGATCCGGCGGCCGCCCCCTTGATCGCGAGGTTGTTGGCCTCGGTCGCCCCGGAGGTGAATACGATCTCCCCCGGTTGTGCGTGAATCATCCGCGCGACCGTTCCACGAGACGCGTCGAGCGCGCGGAGCGCCGTTTGCCCCTGGTCGTGGATATGGGAAGCGGGGTTGCCGTATCTCTCGCCGAAATAAGGCAGCATCGCCTCGACGACCCTGGGGTCGACGGGGGTCGCGGATATGTGGTCGAAGAAAATGTGCGCCATGCCTTCCGCCGCCTTGTCGCCTATTCGGTGATCTTGAACTCGGCCATCTTGTCCTTGATCATCTTGATGTGCCGTTTCTCTTCCTCGGCCAGGAAGGTGAACATCGCCTTGACTGCGGGATTCGTGGCCGTCCCCGCCTCCCTGTGGTTCTCGCCGTAGTTTTCGGCTTCGATTTGAAGCGCTCTTTCCAGAACTTCCTTGATCGTCCAGTCCGGCATCGAAAACCTCCGTGGGGTTTGGTGCTTCTCCGTTTGATAAGGGAAAAGGGCTTTCAGTTTCACGCATATTATCCGAAGATGGCATCATAAATCGCACGATGGAGGATTGTCCATGAAGAAAGAGCACCTGATGATGGCCGTGGCGTTGGTCGTCGTGTTCGGCGCAGCCATCTTTTTCTACAGTCGCTGGCAGCGCGGCGAAACGACTCCGTCCGGCCAACTCGGCGCGACCGCCCCGGGCGGGGCCCAGATGGCTCCGCCGTTCGTGTTGACCGATATCCAGGGAAACAGTTTCGACTCGGCCACGATGGCGGGCAAGCCCGCGGTGGTCAACTTCTTCGCCACGTGGGGCCCACCCTGCCGCGGGGAGATTCCCGGGTTCGTCGAGGTCTATGAAAAGTACAAGGGACAGGGACTCGTCATGGTGGGGATCTCGGTCGACACCGACACGCGCGACAAACTGCCGGCCTTCGCCGCCGAGCAGAAAATCTCCTACCCCGTCCTTCTGGGCTTCGACGGTTCGACTGCGAAGGCGTACGGCGGCGTCAGCGCCATCCCGACCACCTTCTTCATCAGCCGGGACGGCGCCATCCGGAACGTCCACGTCGGGTTCATGGACAAGGCCGCCTTCGACCAGGAGGTCGGAAAACTGTTCTGAACGAAATCGGGGAAGCGGGCGCTCTCGCACCCGCTTCCCCGATCATTGCGGCCAGGCGAAAACCCGCCCGTCTTGTTTTTGTCTCGGGCTAGGCCGGAACGCAGGCGCCGGTCGGGCAGACGCCCGCACACGCGGTGCAGTCGGTGCACGCCGCGGCGTCGATCACGTAGATCGGGTCCCCTTCCGCGATGCAGCTGACCGGGCATTCGGGCGCGCAGGCACCGCAGGCGATGCATTCATCCGTGATCTTGTAAGCCATGTTCTCTCCCCTCTTGTCGTTTTTGTTGTGACTTATACCTGTTCCACGCGTTCGACCGCGGGAATCTCGCGCTTGAGCGTCGCCTCGATGCCGCCCTTGAGCGTCATGGTCGCCATCGGGCAGGATCCGCAGGCGCCCGTCAGGCGCACCTTGACGACTCCGCCCACGACATCCACGAGCTCGACATCCCCGCCATCGGCCTGCAGGGCCGGCCGGATCGTTTCAAGAACCTTCTGCACTTCCGCCTTCATGATCGAATGACCTCCGGGTTGTATGGAAATACTATTATAGGATGATTCGGGGCCGGGTTGCGTTCCTTGATTGGCGTCAAAAAACCATCACGGGAAATATCGCCGGACGACCTCGAACACGCGAGTCAGGTCGCGGCCGGATGCGAGACAGTAGTAAAGTCCGTCCCGCTTCCAGAGAACGAACGATGCGCCTGCGCGTTCCCCCGACAGGATCGAAGCACCCGGAAAAGGCGACGACGCCGCCCTCCCGGAGCCCCCGAGCACCCGCTCTCCCGGCGCGATCAGGAGCAGAAACTTTTCCTGGCCGAAATAGAATCGAACCGCGACCGCGCGACCCCTGCCCACTTTTTTTTCGGCGGTCGTCGCGACCCAGGCGAAGTCGGCGCTCCGGGGGAGGAGGACACGCCGTCCGACGATGGCCGTGGCCAGGTTGGCCGCCTCGCCGGCATCGACGCCGGCGGCGGACGGGGGCGGCGGCTGCCAGACCGATAACAGGCGGCATGCCTCCCGCGTGAACTCGTCGGCCTGACGAACATCCATGTCCTTTGCGAAACGCCACCCGAGCACCAACACCATGGCCGTGAGAAGGAGCAGGACGATCGCGAGTCCCGGCCGTTGCATTCTCACCCTAGTCCACCCATTCGACGACTTCGATGCCCATCTCGCGAAGCATGGCGCGGGTCGCCGCGTGCTGACGCCCCTTGACGACGACCATCATCCGGACCGCGCGGGATTCCAGCATCGCCCTGGACGTCACGAATGCGCCGGTGATGTGGAGATCGAACCCGGCGTCGGGGCCTCCGGCGACGCGGAAGCGGCGCCGTTCCTCGTATGAATGCCCTGCGGCCTTGAGCAGCCGGAGAAAGGTGATCTTGCCGGACTCGCCCTTTCCGAGGTCGAAGAGACGGTAGCCGGCGCCTTTGACCAGCGACCGTATCGCAGGCGACAACCGGCCCGAATCGACCACATAGCGGTTCCCGTTGAGGCTGAAGGTGCGCTCGGGACGGATCACGAGCCGGAAGGCATCGTCCTTGCCGGAAACCTTGAGCATCGGGTCCGTCTCGGCGGGCACCCCCAGCAGCGCGAGCGCCGAATCCAGCGCGGGGATTCCTCCGGCCGGCAACCGGAGAGGCTCGGGAG
>JANXQJ010000068.1 GCA_025356865.1 Deltaproteobacteria bacterium
TGATGGATTCGATCACCGATCGCTACAAGAACGCGACCAAGATCCTCGACCAGATCCAGACGGGGAAGGTGTCCCTGGGAGCCGAATCCGAGGGGCGTGAGCCCGGGATCGTCGCCTCGAACAAGAAACCGGGCGAAAAGGTGTTCGGGAAGGACACGCTGGGAGGCTATTAGCGGCCTTGAGGGCCTGCTGGCGCCCCGATGGTCGGAAAAAGTATTTGAGTCGGTTTCAAAGGCGTTCAAAGGGATTCAAAGGGGGTTCTGAAGGTGACGATCGCTGAAATCGAAGACGCGGTGCTCGATCGGCTCGAAACGGCCGGTTTGAACTTGCGTCTGGAGGTCAAAAAGGGCCTCGCCGGCATCCCGAAGCCGACGGTCCACCTCTCGGTCGACGCCGGGCGGTTCGAGAAGGTCTCCCAGAGCACCTACCGCGAGACGATCGTCCTCTCGCTGTACGTCGGGTTCCGGAACGTGAAGTCGGAAAAGGATCGGCGCCGGGGGGTCTACCCGATCGTCGAGGGGATCGTCGGGATCCTGATACTCCAGACGCTCGACCTGGGCGGCGTGACGCCCTTCATCCCGAAGGGCTTCCGCAACGTCACGGATTCGGAAATGGACCAGGCGGGGGAAGTGGCCTACCTCCTGGAATTCGAAACCTCCTACCCCGTCAGCAGAACCGAGACCGAGTCTTCCGCCGATCTTCTGACGACGGGTCTCAACTACTTCTTGAAGCCAGGCGACAACGTTGCGGATGCCTCCGACGTCGTCGACCTCGGTTCGTAAGGGAGAAGGATCATGCGGGTCGTTGCCGCGCAGGGCCAGAAATGCCCCCGGGAAGAAAATCCCCGGGCCTACATCACCGACGACGTGCCGGCGGACGTGCCGGAAACGAGTTACTACCGCCGCCTGGTCGCCGACGGCTCGCTGATCGAAGCGACTAAGGCGCCGGCCGCCAAAGGCACCGGCGGGAACAAGCCCAAGGGAGGCAAATAGATGGGATCCAAGAATATCTCCTTCGACCAGATCCCCGCGTCGATCCGCAAGCCGGGGAAGTATTTCGAGTTCAACACGAAGCTCGCGGTCCGGACACTGCCCGCCAACAAGCAGCGGATGCTGCTCATCGGGCAGCGCACCGGCGCCGGTGCGGTGGCCGAGCTCGTTCCCACGCGCGTTTTCTCCGACGGCGAGGCGGCTGCCGCCTTCGGTCAGGGTTCGATCGCGCACCTGATGGCGAAGGCGGCCATCCGGGCGAATCAATACCTGGACCTGACCATCGTCGCTCTCGACGATGCCGGGACGGGTGTCGCGGCCTCAGGCGCGATCACCATGACCGGCCCGGCGACCTCCTCCGGGAGCCTGGTGCTCTACATCGGGGCGCAGCGCGTCGAGATCGGGATCGCCAAGGAGGACACGGCCAACGCGATCGCGGCGGCCCTCAACACGGAGCTGGCCAAATACCCGGGCTTGCCGGTGACCGCCGGTGTCGCCACGGGCACCGTCACGCTCACGGCCAAGAATGACGGCACCCTGGGCAATGCGATCCCGGTTTCCGCCACGACGACGGCCGCGGGAGTCACCGCCACGGTGGTGACCATGTCCGGCGGCGCGACGGATCCGACGCTGGCCACCGCGCTCGCGACGGTCGCGGCCGAGCAGTACCACGTCATCTCGGTTCCCTTCAACGACGCCACCTCTTATGCCGCGCTCAAGGCCCACCTCGACACGGTATCCGGCCCCATGGAACAGCGACCGGCCCGAGCGATCATGGGCTTCACCGGGTCGCTTGGCGCGGCTACGACCCTCGGCGGGCTGCTCAACCACGGCCGGATCAACCTCGCGTTCCTGCGGTATACCGCCGCCAGCCTGTCGCAGAGCCTTTCCTGCGAGCTGGCGACCGCCTACGGTTCCGTCATGGCGTTCGAGGAAGACCCGTCGCGCCCCCTGAACACGCTGGAACTGGCCGGAATCGCGGCGCCGGCGATCGGAGACCGCCTTTCCCGTACCGAGCAGGAAGCCTGCCTGAACAACGGCGTGGCGCCCCTGGAAGTCGGCCCTGGCGAAAAGGTCCAGATCGTCCGGGCCATCACGACCTACATCGTCGATCCCCAGGGCATCCCGGACATCTCCCTCCTGGACACCACGACGATCGCGACGCTCGACTTTGTCCGGAAGGCGTGCCGTGAGCGGATCTCGCTCCGGTTCCCCAGGGAGAAGCTTTCCAGTCGCACGCCCGGCCGGGTGCGCACGGAGATCCTCGACGTCCTCCTCAAGCTCCAGGAGCTCGAGATCGTCGAGGAAGTGGAAGCCAACAAGGACGGCCTGATCGTCGAGCGCGACCTGCAGGACCCGAACCGGCTCAACGCGAAGATCCCGACGGACGTGGTCAACGGCCTGCACGTGTTCGCCGGCCGGATCGACCTGCTCCTGTAGGGCAACGGACCATCACCTCCGAAAGGGAGAAACACCGATGACGACGGAATACGTTTCGAGGGTCTTCCTCACCATCAATGGGCAGGAGATCACCGATTTCAAGAGCACGACGGAGAACGAGATCGATCTGCGCAAGCAGGTCGACCTTATGAACAAGACGGGCGTGGTCAAGAAGCGGGCGCGCTACGGGGCCGAAGTCGAATACGTGGTACCCGAGAACGCCGAGGAGTTCGATTTCGAGCCGATCGAGGAAGCCACCCTGGTCATCGAGAAGATGAACGGCAAGAAGACGATCTTCACCGGCGTCTTTACCCTCAAGGTCGGCTCGGCGAAGGCTGACGGCGACAACGAGATGACCAAGACGGTCACCTTCCTCGCCACCGGGAGGACCAAGGAATGATCCGGGAGAGCGGTGAACTGATCGGCGGCATCGAGTTCGAGGGCAAGGTTCACAAGGCGTTCGTCCTGCGTCCCGCGATAGTGCGGGACTCGATCCAGGCGAGCAAGGAAGCGGATGGCAAGGGCGAGATCGTTCTCATGCTCGCCCTGATTTCCTGCCAGCTCGAGTCGCTGGGCGAGATCCCGAAGGACAAGATCACCGCCGAGCTGCTCGGCGGGCTCTACGACGCCGATCTGGCAATCATCCAGAAAGCCCGGGAGTCCGCTGAAAAAAAAATATCAGAGCCGAGGAGCGCGTAAGGCGCTCCCGGCTCACCGTGCTCGCACTATTGCGCTGCGGCTTCTCGGAAGAATCGGCCCTCTCGATGCCGGAGGCCGCAGCATGCACCTACCTGGACCTGATGGCCGAGGTTCACGGAGGCAAGCCCGGCAGGGGCGGAAAGGGAAAGGGGACCAAGTTCGTGGTGAAGCGCAATGACGGGTAATATGACGGTCGCCCTTGAGCTCATCGCCCGCGCAGGGGGGATGCGCCAGGGACTCACGACCGCCCAGAATGACGTCTCCCGCTTCGCCGCGAGCGCCAAGCGAGAGGTCAATGCGCTCAAGGGCACCTTCGATAACCTGGCCGGAAAGATCGCCGCGCTGGGCATCTCCTTCTCCGTAGTTCAGCAGGCCGTCGCTTCCGCAAAGCTCGACAAAACCCTGACCCAGATCGGCCAGACGGCCGGATCCTCGGCAGCCCAGGTCACCGCCTTGCGGTCGTCGCTGTTCACGATGGCCACGCAGACGGGACAGAACGTCGAGGATCTCCAGCAGGGATTCAATAACCTGGTCCAGTCGGGGCTGGGCTGGAAGGAGTCGCTGGAGACCATCAAGGCGATCAACGTCGCTATGGCGGTTACGGGAGCGAATGCCGGAACACTGTCGGGCGGCCTTTCCGTCGCTGCCACCGCTTTCCAATTCGATCTGACCAAGCCGGGCCTCGCACTCACGCTCCTCGATAAGATGACTGCGGCCGGGCGACTCGGGAACGCGGAACTCCAGAACCTCTCGGACATCTTCGCCCGCGTGGGCGTCAACGCCAGCCAGGCGGGCATGAGCTTCGACAAGACGCTCGCCTTCGTTGAGACGCTTTCGCTCCTCGAGCGCCAACCGGAACGGCTGGCAACCCTTGCCGATTCGACGCTTCGGCTGTTCACGAATCTCCAGTACGCGGCCCAGGCGCAGCAGTCGACGGGGGTTCGGTTCTTCGATCCGCAGTCCGGCGCCCGGCGGGATGCTTTCGCCGTTCTCGATGACCTGAAGAAGAAATACGACGTCCTCAAGACGGACGCGCAGCGCGCCTCGTTCATCCAGGGCGCTTTCGGAACTGCCGACATGGATACCAAGAAGGGGATTTCGGCTCTCCTTTCAGGAGACATGCTGACCAAGGCAAAGGAGTTTCACAGCCAGATCGGCAGCGCCGGCGGGACGCTCAAGAAGGATCTGCCTGCGGCGATCGACAATGCGGTCGACCAGGTCGGCCGGCTCAAGGGAGCGCTTCGAAAAGCTGCCGACGAATTCGCCAAGCCGATCAACGAGACCCTTGCTAATGTGATCGCCTGGACGATGGCACCGAAGGAAGATGGCGGGCTGGGGCTGTCCGGCAAGGAGATGATCGGCTACGGCGCGGCCGGAGCCTTGGGAACGATGCTGGCGGCACGGTATGGCAGCAAGGGAATCAAGGGCCTCGCCGGGAAGCTGCTTGGACATGGAACTTCGGTGGGCGCCGGCGTCGCCGAAGGGAAGGCCCTTGAGATGGCCGCCGGCGTGACACCGGTGTTCGTCGTCAACTGGCCGGCGTCGATCGGATTCGGACCAAGCGGATCATCCAGTTCCGCGCCGGAAGTGGCGGCCGCCGGCCGATATGCCGGGAAGTATCTCGAGGCGTTGGCAGGCAGGAGCACTATCGCTCTGGGAGCAACCATCGGGACCGTCGCCCTCGCGGCCGGCACGGGCGCCTACCTGAGCAAGATGGGCTGGGAAAAGAACTGGAAGGACTCGGTTCCCCCGTCGCAGATGGAATCTATGCGCGAGGTGCTGGGAGGCGGTCCGAAGGCCAGGCCGTTCGAAGACGACCTTTCCATCCGTGCCCGCCGCGCGTTCCAGGCGAGCAACCCCGAGATCCGCAACACGGTTCCGATCGTCATCCACCAGTATCCCGACCGCGTGTTCGCCGAGACGCCGGACATGAACACGCACGTCACGATCGACCTGCCCCGGAGCCGCTTTTAGATGGCCGGCCCGCTGGAAGACATCATCATCCTGGACGGCTTCGTGATCGAGTGCGAATCGATCGAGGATAACTTCGAGAAGGCGATCGTCGAATACGAGTTCCCCTACCGAGATGGGGCGCTCCTCGAGGACATGGGCATGAAGCCCCGGAGCATCCGCCTTCGGTGCTTCTTCCTCAACGAAAATTACGAAACCCACAAGGACTTCATCAATCACTTGAAGTCCCGTCGAGACCTCTCCGACCTGTCCCACCCGAAATATGGCCTGGTCAGCGGGATGGTCAAGAACTGGGTCGTGCGCCACAACGATTGTGAGAGAGCGGCCGAGATCGACCTCACCTTCACGGAAAACCTCTCCGGAACGATCGAGCCGGCGCGCTACGTGGATGCCGAGTCGGCGGTCGAGGAAGCCTTCAATAATTCTCTGGACGAACAGGAATCCGAGCTGCGGAAAGACGTAGCCACCGACCTCGCGGCCGAGGCGGGCGGCGCGGCCGAGGCGGCGACCATCCTTGACGCCCCCCTGGACGAAACCATTCCGGTCGCCGACCAGGTCAAGAAAGTGACTCCCGCGGCCCGGGAATACATGAAGGAGCTGGACCGCGTGTTCCGGACGCTCGACGGTCTCCAGGTCGACGCGGCCAACCCGGCGGGCTCCCTGCTCGGCACGCTTTCGTTCGGGGCGACGGTACCCGGCCGTGTTCTCGGGTCGACAACCCGCACGGCGGAGCGGTACGCCCGGGCGCTCGATTCCCTATCCGACTTCCCCTCGCGGTTCCTGGACAGCCTGAAGCGCGAGCTGACGGCCCTGGCGGAAGCGATCGAGTCCGCGCCGGTTGCCGGCAAGGCGGCGAAACGGGCACGGGCCACGATGGGCAAGCAGATCCGGATCGCCGCCGCCCAGCGCCTTTCGCTGGAAGCGGCTTACCTATATAAGGCGGACGAAGCGAACCGGGAGAAGCTACGCAAGTCGGAGGGAAAGAGAAGCTTCGACGAACTCGGTAACTTCACCGCGCTCGATGCGCCTGGCGCTTTGATGTCGATGGCCGATATGGAAGGATCGCTGGCTTCCGTACGGGCGAGTCTTGCGGCCGCGATCGCGCGCTCCCGCCAGATGGGTTCCCTGAAGGCGATGGCCCGGGCGCTCCTGGAATACGTCAACGTCGTGAAGCTCGAGCGCGAGCGGATCATCGAGACGGTCGTTGACAACCCGACGCCCTTGCACCTGATCTGCCTGAAGTTCGGCCTCCCCTACAACTATGCCGCGCGCCTGCTCTCCATCAACCGCATCCCGGTGCCCAATTTCACGACCGGCCGGGTGAACGTTTATGCCCGATAAGGTCCAGCTCATCATCGGGGACGTCGCGGTGGAGAACTTCGTCTCCTACACGATGGAGGCTGATATCTACACGGCCGACGACGCTTTCAGCGTGGAACTGGCCAATCCTTCGGTCCAGATTCCCGGAGGGAAGGAATGCAAGGTCCGGATCAACGGAGAACTGGAGCTGCACGGCATCCTCGACAAGATCACGACCGGCGGCGACAAGTCGAAGAACACGCTCAAGGTGGAAGGCCGCGACCTGATGGGCTTGCTGGTCGACGCCTACGCCGAAGAGTTCATCGACCTCAAGGGAATGAAGCTCAAGACGCTGGCCGAGCGGCTGCTCAAGAAGATCCCGTTCATCAATCGGAAGGCGGTCGATTACCAGCAGAACATCGTCGGCAAGCTCAAAGGAGGCAAGAAGGGAAAATCCTCGGTCTCGATCATGGACACCGCGCAAACCGTCTCGAGGATCGAGGCCGGGATGACGGTATTCGACGTGCTCAAGGGCTACGCCGCCAGCCGCGGGCTGCTCTTCTTCCTGGAATACGAAGGTGACCAGGCGAAGTTCATCTTCGGCATGCCCAAGGCCAAGGGCGAACCGCTCTTCCATCTGCTCCGCCGCAAGGTCGACTCGGGCGGGAACAACGTGATCTCCGGGGAGAAGGTCGAAGACCTGTCCAAACGGTACCGCACGGTCAAGGTCATCGGCCAGCAGCAGGGATTCGACGCGATCTCCATGACCGCGATCAACGCGAAGGGGTTCGCCGTCGACAAGACCTTCCCGTTCGAGAAGACCTACGTCACGAAGAACAACAACGACGCGCAGAGCCCGAAGCTGCACGCCCGGATGTTGATGACGAAGATGCGCCGGGAAGGATTCCGGCTTTCCTACAAGGTCGCCGGTCATGCCCAGGGCAAGTCCAACTGGAAGATCAACGAACTCTGCCGAGTGACCGACGAAGTCCTGGGGATCGACGGGACGTTCCTGATATACGGCCGCAAGTTCGAGCTGTCGCGCCAGGGCGCAACCACGATGCTTGAGCTATCGCATCCGGGAGAGCTTCAGTGAGGGCGGGCGGCTTTGAATCGGGAGTTGAGCGGGCTTTTGCGGTCGGGCATCAGGCGGACGGTTTCGCGGGCGGAGCAGCGGCCGGCGCCGACGTCTTTCAGGAAGCGGCTGGCGGCGAAGCTGTCGGCCGTGATCGTGATCGTTTCCTTCCCAAGATCATACGTACACACTTCCCCGTCGATCTTGCGGACGCGCTGCGCCTCGAGGGTGATGACGCTCTCGGCGTCGTGGGGAACGGACTGAAAGGAGACGGCGTTGTGGGCGCAGGGCAGGTCGGCGGCGATCGCGGCGCCGGTGGAGAGCATGACCAGGATGATAACCAGCCGTCTCATGAGGCCAGAGTAGCATGATCCGCGCGCGCATCAAGTCGGTCGTCGAAGGCGCCATCAAGCGCTTCTCCGCGTTCGGTCGTCCCGATGAGGAGATCGAGGACCGCGAATACATGCAGCACTACGGCTTCACCTCCCGCCCGTTGGCCGACGGCGAAATGGTCCTCATCCAGGAAGGCAACCACATCATCGCGATTGCGTCCGACGACCGCCGGTACCGGATCGCCCTGGCGGAAGGCGAGGTCGCGATCTACACCGACGAAGGCGACCACATACGCCTCAAGCGCGGCAAGGAGATCTTCGTCAAGTCCGGCAACAAGGTCATGGTCGATGCCGAGAACCTGATCGACCTGAAGACCGGGATCGGCCCGACGAAGGGCGTGGTCCAGGGCGACTGTGTCTGCCACTTTATCGGGCTGCCGCACGGCGACCTGTCGACCTCCGTGAAAGCGAGCAAGTAGCGATGCTGAGCAAGGCGGGCCTCAAAGGGCGCATAGAGAGCGAGCTGACGACGCAGGGGTTCCAGATTGTCGGGCCCCACGCGTGGGCGAGCAGGATGGCGACGGCGATCGCGAATGCGGTGGTCGACGAGATCCAGGCGAACGCGAAGGCGGTCGGTACCGACACCGGAACCGGCGGCGGATCCAGCCACAACCTGAGCATCGAGTGAGGCACTGATATGGATTTCCGGATCGACATGAGCGTAGGGGCACCGGTGATGACGTTCGAGAAGGCAACCGACATCCGCAACAACATCTTCCTGTCGCTGCAGGTCCAGCGCGGGAGCTGGTTCCAGAATCCGGAATTCGGGAGCCGGCTGCATCTCTTGAAGCGCTCGAAGAACACGGCCCGGTCGGCGCAGCTTGCCGTCGACTATGCGAAAGAAGCCCTGCGCTGGCTGATCGACACCGGCAAGGCGAAGTCGATCGACGTCTCGGCCGAGCGGGACACCCTGCAGGTTAGCGGCCGCCTGAAGCTCCTGGTCGAGGCGGTCCAGGCAAACGAGGCGCGCGTCGCATTCACCCAGTTCGTGGAGGTCGTATGAGCGTCTTTCAAAAGGACTTCGATGCCCTGTTGAACGACCTTCTCACCGACTATCGGAACCAGTTTCCGGAAGCGGATACGTCCCAGGGC
>JANXQJ010000103.1 GCA_025356865.1 Deltaproteobacteria bacterium
TCCGGGCGTGTCTACTGCGTTCCGCTCGATCGGGCTCCTCGACGTAGTGTCAACTACGCCTGCGTCGCCCTCAGGTCGCGCGCCTTGTATCCACGCCCGGCTGCGCCGCCAAAGCGACGAAGCGTGGTGAGAAATGCGGGCCAGGAAACATTCCCTGCCCAGTTCCGCGCGAGGCGGAGCAGGCTGTTTGCACGGGCGGGTTTCCCTGAAAAGGGAGCCCGCCCGTTTTCATTTTCCGAAAACCGCTTAACGGCCATAATGAATCAGGAATCCCATGTCGGACCGGAGGTGCCTGTCGCCATGAACGAGAAGATTCCGGGAGGCGGAAACGGGTGCGGAAACGGTCGCCGCCGTTTCCTGAAGGCGGCGGGAATGGCCGCTGCGGCCGTTGCCGCACAATCGCTGCTGTCGCGGCTGGCCGCCGCTGCTTCGCCGCCGGTGGCGCCGGCGGCCGGTCCGGGAGCCGATACCTCCCGAATCCTGGGCGGGACCGGTTTCCGCGTGGCGACGATCGGCTTCGGCGCGATGACCACGCGAGACCCGGACGTCATCCGGTACGCGATCGACCGGGGGGTCGACTACGTCGACACGGCCGACTGCTACATGGGCGGCGAGAACGAGCGGATCGTCGGGCGGGCGCTCGAAGGCGGCTACCGCGCGAAAGTGGTTCTCGCGACCAAGGTGCACATCGCACCGCCGGATAAGATGATCGCTTCCGTCGAGAACAGCCTCCGGTCGCTCAAGGTCGACGTGATCGACATCATGCAGCTGCACGGGATCTCGAGCGAGGGGGAGGTACTCGACGGCAACGCCCGCGAGGCGCTCTCGAAACTGATCGGGCAGGGGAAGATCAAGGTGGCGGGGGTTACGACGCACGGCGGCCAGGAAACGGTCGTGCGCGCGGTGATGAAGCACGGTTTCTACAAGACGGTTCTGGTGAGCTACAACTTCCGTTCCGAGGCGGCGCTGACGGGGGCCATCCGCGAGGCGGGCGAGGCGGGAGTCGGCGTCATCGGGATGAAGACGCAGGCGGGCGGCTATCCGGTGGCGGCCGGTTCCGCGCTCTCCCCCCACCCGGCGGCGCTGGCGTGGGTGCTGGGCAACCCCGGCGTGGCGACGACGATTCCGGCCATGGTGAGTTTCGCCCAGGTCGACGAAAACATCACGGCGCGCGGGAAGCGGTTCGGGTGGCTCGACCGGAAAACGCTGGCCCGATACGAGGCGCTGATCGGCGACCGCCACTGCACGTTGTGCGGCGTCTGCAGCGGGCACTGTCCGAACGGCGTCGACGTCTCGGCGGTGCTCCGGTCGCTGACCTACGCGGAGGGGTACGGGCAGGAAACGCTGGCGCGCGAGACTTACCGGGCGCTCGGGGAAATCGACCGCTCCGCGGCGGCGTGCGGGTCTTGCGGCGGGTGCGCGGTGCGTTGCCGGGTGGCGCTCGACGTCCGGTCGCTCGCCTCGCGGGCGCACGCGGCGCTGTCGTGATGAACGGCGCGGGGCGGGTCGGCTGGCGACCGGTTGGGCGGACCCTGCGTCGCGCCGCTTTGGCGTTCCTCCTGGCGCTCTTTTCGATGGGCGTCGCGGGAACAGGCTTCGCCGGCGGGCCGGTGGGGCGGGTGCCGGGCGCGGATCCGGCCGTTGCCGGGGTGCCGGAAGCGCTCGCGAAGGCGGGTTGGGTGCCTTCCGAACCGCTCCGCGCCTTTTCCCCCGTCAACCTGTACGAGGAGATCGACGGCGAGGCCGAGTTGTATCTGCCGTACGATTTCCGCGCGTTGACCGTCGCGATCCTGAAAAACGCGTCGCGGCCGGGTGTCGAGTTGCGGCTTGAAACGTACCGCCACGGCACGCCGAAGGACGCGTTCGGCATCTTCAGCCAGTACCGGTATCCGGAGCAGGAAACGGTGCGGGTGGGTCCGTCGGAGGCAACCGTATCCGACGCGTCGCTCGATTTCTTCCGGGGTGACTCGTTCGTCCGGATCCGCGTGGCTTCGGGGGCGCTGTCGCGCGAGGCGCTCCTGGCGGCGGCGCGCGCAACCGTCGAGGCGACCTCCGGAGCGGCCACGCCGCAGCCGGGTGCGGCCGTGGTCGCCATCCCGGCCGCCGTCAAGGGCACCGTCATCTACCAGAAAAAAGCGATGCTCGGCTACGAGCCGCTGGCGCCCGGCTACGAGGCGCGTTTTGCGGAGGGCGTGTTGTCGGGGAAAGTGATCTACCTGGATGGCGCCGATGCGGGCCCGGGAGATCGCGACCGGTTGGCCAAGGCGCTGCCGGGGTTCCGGGAGACGGCGGCCGGCGAATGCTCCGCCACGTTGCCCCAGGGCGCGCTTTACCTCAGGGCGGCCGGGAACGGCACCGTCGGCGTATTGGGAAAGCTCTCCCGCGAGCAGGCCGCCCCGATCCTGGCCGCGCTCTCTCGCAACGCGGGGGTGTTGGCCGGAAAAGCGCCCGCGAACCGCTGACGTTCGGCCCGGCCTACTCCCGGAACCAGTCCATCCCGGCGATCAGCACGGCCCCTTCCAGGACCAGCAGCAGGTTCAGCGCCATCGAGACGCCGTGCAACCGGGAGAACGCCCGGCGCCCGGGATCGTCCTTCGGCGTCGTTTCGAAGGAGGCGACGCTTTTCTTGACCGATTCGATCTGCGGCAGCAGCACGAAGGCGTGGAGGGCCGAAACGAAGAGCGCCGTCGCCAGGAGCGCGGTGCCGACCACGCGCCGCAAGCCGGGGCCCGCCTCCCCGGCGAGAAGACGGGCGGCCAGCGCAACGACCAGGAGCGCCACGCCGTACCGGAAATAGGCCGGCATCATCGTGCCGACGATGGCGCCGGCGGCGTCGCGCCCGTATACCTTGAAGATGATCGGCGTCATGACGAAGGTGAATACGACCATGCCGCCCAGCCACAAGGAGATCGCGAGACGGTAGACGGCGGCAGCGGCGACGGGCATCGGGCGTCCTTTCCGGCTGACGGGCCGGGTCAATGGATCGGGGCGGGGGGCGCGTCTTCCGAAAGCAGCCGCAGGATCGCGTCGGGGTCGCGGAATCCGGGGATCATCCGGCCGTCGGGCATGATCAGCACGGGCGTTCCGGTGACGCCCAGCGCGGCGGCGATCTTTCCGTTTTCGACCGCGGCGGTCGTCGTGCATCCGGGCTCGGGGAGCGGCTTGCCGAGATAGGCCTGATCGAGCATCTCGAGCGACCGGGCGCACAGCACGGCCTGCGTCTTCTTGAGGGTGTTCAGGTCGTTGTTGCGCGAAAACAGGATGATCCGGAAGGCGACGCCCGGCTCTTTTTCCACGACGGACCGGATCGCGCCGTGCAGGTTGGCGCAGAAGTGGCAATCGATGTCGCTGAAGACGATGATCGTCTTCGGAGCGTCGGCCTTCCCGACCAGGAGCGCGTTGTCGAGGGCGATCCTCGACGGGTCGATCTTCCGGTTGCCGGTCACGTTTTCCTTCGTGTCGAGCCGGACGATCTGCGCCGAAAGGACGTGCTTCTTGCCGAAGTCGATGAACACCGTCCCCTTGGCGCCTCCCTTCTCGGCTTCGACCGCCCACAATCCGCGGACGGGGCTCTCGCGCACCTCGGTGACCTTGTCGATATCCATCGGCTTGAGCAGACGGGCGGCCTCTTCGAGGGGCAGCGCGTGGCAGTCGACGCAGTTGCCGCTTCCGCACCCGTCCTTCATGAAGGCGGTCGCCCCGGCCGGGAGCAGCGCGAGGGTGAGGAACGTCAGGATGAAAAGCGTCAGGGCGGCAACCGTCGGGCGGGTCATTTCGAATCTCCTGTAAAAGATGTCGCAAACCCGCTTATTTTACTCCGTTTCGGAACCGGGCAATCTGATAGAATTGCAGGATAATCCAGAATTCATTGGGGGTAAGCGATGAGACTTTCGCGTGCCGGAGCTTGTCTCCGGATGTGGACGTACGCCGTGCTCGCCGCCTGCATCGGTTCGTCGGCGCTGCCGTTGCGCCCCGCTGCGGCTGCGGAAGCAACAATCTCGTCCACGACGTATCTGAGAAGTTATCAGCGGACCGACCCGTCGGGCGGCAAGGATCGATACCTGCCGTTCTACGAGTACCTGTCCGGCGACGCAACTCAGGCGAACGGCGAGGTGCCGCTGGCGTTCCACTTCGCCGGATGGGGGCGTCTCGACCTCGCCACCGAAACGGGAAGCGGCCGGACCGGCGGCGATTTCGACGCGGCTTACCTCGACTACCGCCACCCCAACGGCAACGGCGAGGCGCGGCTGGGCCGCTTCTTCCTGGCC
>JANXQJ010000061.1 GCA_025356865.1 Deltaproteobacteria bacterium
GATTGGGATTCGCTCCGATGGCTGTCGCGCCGGCTTCGGCGAGCGTTCCGACGATGACGCTGTGGTGAAAAGTCCCGGGCGCCTCGATCATCAAGCGCTTGAGCAGCGGGTGCCCGGTCCCGGAAAGTTCGACCAGGCGAATGTCGCTGGCATAACCGAACACGTATTCCGCCACAGGCAGAATAGCGATCGCCATGGGGCCGGAAACGATCCCGTTGGCTGCGCCGAAAACAGCTGCCCAGAAAATGTCGTCCGGCCCGTGGAATGCGAGTTCGAGCGCAACGGCCCCCAGGGCGCAAACGGGGGCGGTCAAAACGCCCGCGAGCAACGCGCGGTATCGATCCTGTATGCGCCCCGCCCGCGCGGCCCCCGCAGTGCCGCACAGGAGCAGGAACAAAAGGGTGGGCCAGCGGCCTGATGCCGCGGCGGCTGCAAGAACCGAAGCGGCTACCGTGAACAGGATGGCCACTTCGGAGTTCAACAGCATCCGGACGACCATCGCGAATGCGGTGACCGGAATCAGGTAGACGTAGCATCTTGCGGGAACATATCGGTTCCATGCACGGACATCCGGCAAGACATCCATGACGGTTTTCGTCAAGAAAAACAGACAGAGGACGAGAGAAAAAAGGAGGAGGAAGTCGCGCGCGGCAAGTTTCACCTTGCGCACCTCCCGGCCCGCGAATCCAAACCACTCGGCCAGAAACAGGGCAACGGCAAGCGTTAATGAAACGGCACCCACGAAGGAAAACAACTGGCCTGAACGACCGGCCGAACGGGGAATGAGTTCCGCGCCCCAATGATAGAAAATCACGGCGAAAACCGCGGCCGATAGCAGGCCGATCGCGATTTCGTGAATGCGCCGTCCCTTGCGGATCCTTGGGGACGTCTCGTCGCTGACGATTTTCACGCCGTTAAAAGAAACCGGCCCAGGAAGAGAAGAGCCATGCGGAATCAGGCGACAACATGATCTGGAACAGCCAGAGTGCCGTTACCAACCCGCCTGCAGTCCACAGTGCGCCTCGAATTACGGCTATCCGTTGCCGACGGGCGAGTACTTCTTTAAGGGCGCCTCGCCGGTCTCCCGCCATCAGCTGGTCGGGAATCGAGATATCTATGATCCCCCGGTCCAGCAAAGCGTGCAAACCCTTGATCCCTTCGAAAGCGGTCAGGTAGGCGCGCCGGAAGACCCGCGTAGGTTCATCGGAAAAATCGAGTGCCTTCCAGACGATCCGTTCCTCGGGAGCCAGGACCGCGGGATCGATCTTGATTCCCTTCTTCCGCGCTACCCGGAATTCCCCTGCGGGAAATTTCTCGCGATAGCGCGGGAACTCGTCGAGATACTGCATCCCCTCCATCATGATGACGTCGGGGCGGACAGGATCGCCCATGACCCCGGAAGGGCGAAAAGCGAAACCTTCAAACTGGTACTCGCCGTCCTTGAGTTTCAGGACATCGAAAACCGCTTCTTTCAGTTGCAGGTTCAGAAACCTGACGAGCGATTCGCGGGAAATCTTTTCTTTTTCGATGAGGTGTTCGCCCAGTTTTTTCCCGGACTTGATCTGGTCTCCCAATCCGCGACGAAGTTCCTCGATCGTTATTACTCCGGCATCGGTCAGGATGCACCCGAGCATGCCGGATGGATCGCGGCGATCCGGTTGTACGTCGACGATCATCCCGTCGGAAAAATAGAAGAGGATATCCCGGTCGTCTCCGCGGATCGCCAATGAACCGCTCTTCCCCTGGGACGAGACGAGCTGGAATATATCCGGAATGCTGAAGTCGCAAATCCGCCCTTGCACGACTCACCTGCTCTCTATGATGTTGAAGCGTCGTTGCAGGGATGAAAACGAGCGAACCCCCCATGCAGAGCCGATGATCCAGAGGGCGGCCGTGGTGGATATGAAAAAGACCAGAACGGATTTTTGCAGGGAATAAACAATCGGATTCCCTTCGGACGCGATCCCGAGAGAGGTCGTGACGCCGGCCAGGGAAGCAGCCAGGAAAAGACCATATATGAAGCAGCCGATATCTTTCCCGGCCCAGAGGACGCCGGCGCCGGGGACGAGTATCGACGAGGTCTGCACGAATCGGCGGTGATGTACGATGATCTGGACCCGCCTGTCACGTTCTTCACCTGCGCGTATGCCGCTGCCGATCTGGGCGCGGCACGGGGTGCAAATATCTGAGGTTTCCCGACTGGCGATGATCATCGCGGTGGCTCCGCAGGATCGACACGTGCAGTTCACCCATAACTTAAGCGATGCGGCTTTCCAGACCATGGACCAGACGTAGGCCATCCCCAGAAAGAAAAGCGCTCCGAATGGCGTCATCGGGTGGAAGAATTTGTTGAAGACCTCGCCTTTTCCCGCGTCGCGGATCAATTCTTCTCCGCTACGGGCGAGTGCCATCCAGATTTCGCCGACAGGCATGCCCGAGGCAATCCATTCGCCCTGTTCGAACTCGGCAGGTCTGAAACCGAACGGAGTCAGGTTTTGCACGCTGGACCATGCATCGGCCTGTATCGAACTCGCGCGTTCAAGATTGAAGGTCTGCAGGTAAATCTGGTAGGCGTTCCAAAGGGGGGGGCCGTCTCCGGGACGTTTGATTTGCGCGGCTTCGAAATCCGACAATGCCTCTTTCATCCGTCCCTGTTGGGCCCGTGCGATACCCCGATTGTTCAGCACCTCGGGAAGCCCCTTCCCTGTCTCGAAAATTTCGTTGAAGCGACGTTCGGCAGCCGCAGGCCTGCCGGATTGCATGTCAAGGCGTGCCCTGGCGAAATCGAGCATCCAGGCCACGTCGGAGGAAAAGACCGGCGCCCCCTCGTCGGGCATGCTCAACGGGATGTATCCTTCTCCACCGAGCCACCCCCCCTTTCGGGTATTTCCGCCGATCTGGTCGAAAGAGTAGAGGATGCCGCCGCCCAGGACGATGATTGCCATCATCAAGACCGAGACGGTCATGATGACCAATTCGCCGCGGCGAAGGTAAACCGTGGATACGGCCAACCAGATGCAGGCCGCGACGGCCAGTCCAACCCCGAAGAGTATCGGCAATATGAAGACCAGAAATGCAACGACCGGGGCGAGGTAATCGCGGTGCGGAATCTTGAGCATCCGTTTCAAGTCGGCTTCGAGGGACGGACGTCCCCTGAGGAAAAGACAGATGGCAGCCCATGAGGAAAACCAGCAGGCCATGGCGACTAGGTAGGTGACGAGCCATGCCCCGTATCCCATGAGCGCAGGGCCGAAACGCCTGACCGCCCCGGAGATGCCCGAGAAATCACGAAGCGCCTCGGCCATCCTCAAATGAACGACGTCCTCCTTGAAGAGCCATGCCCACAAGGGCACCGATAGCGGTGCGACCTCGCTGAGTTTGCGCATGCTTTCGGTTCCCTGCGGGGTCCACCCCTCCTTGCGGTATTTGAGAAATACTTTTTCGGGGATGGCGTTGATTGAAAGGATGGCACGGGAATGCATCTTTTTGCCGAGCAACCGGACTTCGGCCTTCAATTTTTCTTCATTTCCGGGTTTTGCGGCTTCGATGACACGTTCAGACTGAAGGCGGATATCCTCTGGATAACCGGCGAAATTTCCGGGTGAACCCGCCGCGTGAGCGTGCAGCGGAATCGCACAGCATGCGATCGCAAGCATAAGAAGCACAATAGGTGTCGCGGACCTGTATGACCGGGTTATCATCATGAAGATGTTACCATCATTTCGAGGAAATCAACCCATGCAGGAATTCGACGAACTCGTTGCAATCATGGCCCGCCTTCGTTCTGAAAACGGATGCGAATGGGACCGCGTCCAGAATCACGAAACCTTGCGTCAGTACCTGCTGGAAGAGAGCCACGAGGTGATCGATGCAATCACACACGGTCAACCTGAAGACCTTTGCGAAGAACTCGGGGATCTGGTTTTGCAGGTTCTTTTTCACGCAAGGATTGCCGAGGAAGCAGGCCTTTTCGACATATCGGATGTCCTTCGCCGGATCTCCGAGAAAATGATTCGCCGTCACCCGCACGTTTTCGGTGATGCCGTGGCCAAAAGTCCCGAAGCGGTCGCCGTACAATGGGAACACATCAAAAAGACGGTCGAAAATAGAACACATGATTCCCTGATCGACGGGATACCTCGAGGTTTTCCTTCTTTGCTCCGGGCTGCGAAGGTCTCCCGGAAAATCGCGCGCGCCGGTTTCGACTGGACGAGCAAGGAACATGTCATGGAAAAAGTCGATGAGGAAATTGACGAACTGAAAAAAGCGATTTCCGAAGGAACCCCGGCAGCCATCGAACACGAGTTGGGCGATGTGTTCCTGGCGCTCGTCAACCTTGGAAGATTCCTCGACATTCAACCGGAAACGGCGGTAATGAAAGCCAACAGCCGTTTCGAGTTGCGATTCCGGACTCTGGAGAAATTGGCCGCCGAAGCCGGCATTTCGATTGAATCGTCGGATATGGAAACCCTCGATCGGCTTTGGGATGAATCGAAAAAAAGGGTCGGGTAGCGCGTTGGCCGTTTTTCTCCACACCGCCTGTGGACAGGTTGTGGAATGCTTTGTGGACAATCGAAATCCTCCACGCAAACTGAGCAGCTTGAGCAAATTGCCTTTATTTTGGGCAGGCGGAAAAGGACGGATACCCCACGGGAATCGGCATAAAACCCTTTGACATGGAGGGCCGGATAGGGTTTAATTGGATGTTCAACGCAAATTTTCTATTGTTTCGGGAGGCACGAATTGGCTAAGAGGTTGAAATCCGGCATCAAGCGTCACAAACAGAGTCTCAAGCGGCGTATCCGGAATCGGCACGTCCGCTCCACCGTCAAGAGCGCGGTCAAGACCTTCCGGTCCGCCATCACCGAAAACAATGTCGAGACGGCCACGGGGGCCCTCTCCGCCGCCTCTTCCGAGCTGGCACGCGCAGCCAAGAAAGGCGTCCTGCATCGCAAGACTGCTTCCCGGAAGATCGGTCGTCTGGCCAAGGCGCTTCATAAGGCATCCGCTGCCAAGTAGTCCGACCGCAAGCCGTTTTTTTATCCAAGCAGTTTCAGCAGGCGTATCTCGACAAACTGTTCGGGGGAGAGTTCGCTCTCCCCCTTTACCCCCCGGTCCATCGCCGCGAGTGCCTCGATCAATTCCGCCCCCCATGCAGCGGTCAAACTGCCTCCAGAAGACCTGACCTTCCAGGATACCGCTCCCAGCAGTTTATAGTATTCGTCTTTTTCCGCCTCTTTCGAAAACTTCCTGAACATCAATATGACCTGGTCCCGGTTGCGGGCGATCAGTGCTTCGGCAAATTTGAACGGATCCATCTTGAATCCGCCCTCGACACAGACTCCCCTGATCTCGTTCTCGCCGATCTCTTTCCCGGCCGATACGGTTGCGATCACTTTTTCGATTTCTTCCTTGAATCGGGGGAAATCGGCGCCGATCCAACGCGCGAGAAACGTTGCGGCCTTTGGCGCAATGGTTCGGCCTGAAGCATGGATCACTGCAACGGCGAAAGCCGCCATGACCGATTCGACCATCCCCGCCCCAAGTTCGACTGTCCTTACCGACTTAAGAGCCGATATGGCGTCTTTCTTGGAACACGGGATAAACAGGATGACCTGTGGGGACGGTTCTTTCAGATAAGAAGCAATTTCGTCGCGCGGGGCCTTCTTTAGATCGGCCAGATCCGGGAGCAGAAACAGGCGAGGACTTGCAAAAAAAGAAGGGGTACGCCAGGCGAATGTCGCGGATTCACGTTCAAAATCAAGCGGGGTCAGATGGGTCAACTCCGCCGGCTTCCCTTCTTCTTTCAAACGGGAAAACCATTGCTCAGCGAGCATTTCCGTGAGACCGGCGCCGACTCCGGTCACGACGAAAGCCGGAGGCGCGTTGCCCGCGAGAAAGGAACTGAAAGCGGTCACATCACCATCCTGAGTGCCTGGCCGAGACGGCGCGCAAGTCGTCGACAGGCTTCTTCGAGCGCCATCCGCCGGTTGGATTCGGTGTACTGGAAATTGGGACCGGAAAAATAGACCGCCCCTTCGGAGATCGACTCTTCTTTCAGGAGAAGGCGGCCACGGGCCGTCTCCACGACCCGGATATCGACCGAAATCGAGAGGTAGTGTTCAAGTGCATATCCGTCCGCAGCGTGGGTGGTGACGTTCTCGTTGACCTGCTTTATCTTTCCCTCGACCAGGTAATCAGCGCCGCCCCGTTCGAAGGTCCCGCGAAAGCCATTCCTGCGGATTTCTTCTCGAAACCGCGTTGCCATAAGCGCTCCGGCATCGGAATCGAAGGCCCGATTCTCGAAGGGCTCGAGGTCGATCCGGAGTAGCGGGTCCGTAAATCGTCCGCCGTGAACCGTCTGCAGGCGATATCCGCATCCCGTCGCCAGAAGGCCCAACAGCAACAGGCCATACAGGGTCCGGCGGCCTCTGGGGTATGCGACATTCATCCTTTTCAGACGACGATACTCACGAGTTTCCGGGGGACATAGACCAGTTTCCGGATCGTTTTCCCTTCGATATATTCCTGAATGCGTGGATCGGCCAAAGCAGCCGCGCGAATCGTATTTTCGTCCGTTTCCGGGTCGACGGTCAGTTTGGATCGAAGCTTGCCGTTAACCTGGATGACCACCTCGATCTGTTCTTCTCGAGCGGCCTCGGCATCGGCTTCCGGCCAGCCATGCAGGCAGATCAGGCCAATATGTCCCGTCCGCTCCCAAAGTTCTTCGGCAAGGTGTGGTGCAAATGGGGCAAGCATCAGCAGAAGGCAATCGATCGATTCCTTCAAGGCGGGAGCAGTATCGGCGGATTCCCAGTCGGCGTCCGGAACCAGATAAAGATAATTGACCATTTCCATGATCGAGGAAATGGCGGTGTTGAAATGGAATCGTTCTTCGATGTCAACGGTGACTTTTCGGAGAGTTCTATGGGTGATGTTCCGGATCGGTTTCGTTGATTCCCCGAACTCGATGCAAGAAGGAGCCGAGCGGAGCGCTTCTTCCCGCTGGGCGACCAATCGGAAGATTCGGTTCAGGAAGCGGAACGATCCCTCGACGCCCTGTTCGCTCCAGTCGAGATCCTTTTCCGGGGGGGCGGCGAACAGGGAGAACAGGCGCGCGGTATCGGCACCGTATTTTTCGACCAGCGTGGAAGGTTCGACGACGTTCCGTTTTGATTTGGACATCTTGACCGAGCGGCCGACGGAAACCTTCTCGCCGCACTGGACGCAATTGCCGTTTTGATCAACCTCTTCGGGATAACGCCAACCGTGTTTCGGGCATTCGGTGGTCGCCATGCAAACCATCCCCTGCGAGAGGAGGCGGGTAAACGGTTCGTTCCCGGGCGTAAGCCCCTTGTCGCGCAGATACTTGTGGAAGAATCGGGCATACATGAGGTGCATGCACGCATGCTCGACGCCGCCGACATACTGGTCGACACACATCCATTGGGCCATTTTTTCGGGATCGAGCGGCTCGCGGTCGTTTTTCGGGTCGATGTATCGAAGGAAGTA
>JANXQJ010000067.1 GCA_025356865.1 Deltaproteobacteria bacterium
CCCGAAGCCGACGCCGCGGCCGAAGGCGTCCGGATCGCCGCCGCGCTCGCGCTCGAACTGCGCACCTTTGCCGCGGGACTGCACCTCATGCCGACCGGCCCGCTCGAATCGGCGTGCGGCATCCTCGATGCGATCGACACCTTCGAACGGTAAACCGTCAGCGACACGCGGAAAGCCTTGGTTGACTTCCCCACACCGCTCCCCGAGAATTACTACATGGATGACAACAACGTACGGTTTTCCGAAGAGCATGTCTGGGTGCTGGACATGGGTGACTGCGCCCGGGTCGGCCTGTCCGATTACGCCCAGGAACAGTTGGGCGAAATCATCGCCTTCACCGCCGCCGAAGCGGGGCTGCTCCTCGAGCCGGGCGATACGCTGGGCGAGGTCGAATCGCAGAAGACCGTCATCGAGTTGTCCTCTCCCATCACCGGGACGGTGCGGGCGATCAACGAGGACGTCGCCGCCGACCCGAGCATCATCAACGTCGACCCCTACGGCAAGGGGTGGCTGCTCGAGATCGAACTGCACGACCCCTCCGAGATCGACCACCTCATGACCTCCGACGAGTACGACGAGTTCAACGAAGACTGATCGGTCGCATTTCTTCCAACGTACCGGATCGGCCCGTTGCCGGCGGACTGCGTTCACTTCCGGCGCCATCCATGGCGCCTCATCCTCGCGGAACGGGAGGATGACGGGCATCCGATTTTAGTGCACCGAGATGATTCGATTCCACGGCACGAAAAAAGGGGCGCCCCCTTTCGGGAGCGCCCCTTTTCCGTTCAGGCCGTATCAGGCCGGCGATCAGTGGTGCGAGGAACCGGGCTTCTTCCCTTCGAGCTCTTCGAGTTCGAGCGGGTGCTCGTGCTCCATCAACTCGCGGGAGAGTTTCCCGTCGAGCCAGGTGAACGACATCGGCGAGAAATCGGGGTTGATGAACACGTAGTAGAAGTGCCAGACGATGATCGCCAGCGTGGCCAGGATCGCCTCGTAGTAGTGGACCAGGGTCGCCACGTCGAGCGCCCACATCGGCAGGTGCTTGAGCGCCGCGGTGGAGAACCAGAGAATGAACCCGGTGACGACCATGACGATGGTGCCCCACAGCAGCGCGAGGTATTCCGCCTTCTCGATGTAACTGAAGCGGTGGGCGCGCATGCCGTGGTCCTTGATGCCGAAGTAGAACTGAAGCTGGTCGAAGATGTCGCGCAGATCCTTGGGCGCCGGGAGCATCTGGAAGAACTGCTTCCGGCCGCGCTCGGTCGTGATTATGTACCACAGGTGATAGAGCGACGCGCCGATCATGATGACGGCTGCGGCCCGGTGCGTCAGGCCGCGGCCGATCGAGTTGACCCTGTCGGACGCGAAGGGGAGCGACCACTTGTACTTCAGCGCGAAGCCGGTGATGACCAGCGTGATGAACGTGGAGAACGTGAGGAAGTGCTGCAGCCGCTCGGAGGCGTTCAGCCGCTCGTAGTAGCCGGGCGCGTTGCGCCGGACCGCGTAGCGGATGCGCATCTTGCGGAAGAAGTCGAGGCCGTTGTGCGCGGCCATGCCGCCGATCGTCCCGATGATCAGGAGGAAGTAGAGCTTCTTGACGAAATCCTTGATCGCGGAACCGGTGCCGCCCGGACCGACGTGGATGTTGCCCTGGGAAGCGAAATCCTTGATGCCGACGTGGCACTTGCCGCAGGTCGCGGAGAGGTTGTTGTCGTTGATCGAGGAGCGTGAGTCGCTTTCGGGATAGACCTTGTGCCCGGTGTGGCAGTCGGCGCAGGTGGCGACGCGGGCGTCGCCCAGCGCTTCGGAGAGGCCGTGGAAACTCTCCTGATAGCCCTTGACCTTGTTGACGGAAAAGCCGTACTTGGCCGCCATCTTGTCGGCGCCGTGGCACGAGGGGCACGCCTTCTCGGAGACGATGGCTGCGAGCGACAGCTTGTCTTCCTTGCCGCGGATGTTGTGGTCGCCGTGGCAGTCGATGCATCCGGGGGCGTCGGGCACGCCGCGCATGAAGGCCGTCCCGTGGATGCTCTGGGCCCAGTCGCCGGTGTCGTGGCACTGGCCGCACGTCTTGGCGATGTTGCTCCGGAAGATCGGCGAGGCGGGGTCGAGGCGGTCCTTCATGTCGTGTGCGCCGTGGCACGACACGCAGGTCGGGACCGAGGTATCGCCCGCGAGCAGTTTCTTGTAGTGGACGCTCTGTTCGAACATCTTGCCGACGCCGGGAATCGCGATGCCGGAGCGGCGCGCCGCTTCGGTGGCGCCGTGGCAGCGCATGCAGGTCTTCGAGACGTTCTTCGGGCTGACGTAGGAGGCGTCGTCCTTTGCCTTCACGATGTCGTGCGCGCCGTGACAGTCGGCGCAGCGCGGCGGGTTGATCGCGTTGACGCCGGGGTGCAGGACCACGTGGCGGCTCTGGGAAAACACCTTGTTCGCCTCGGCGTGGCAACCGGCGCACTCGACCTTCTTGAGGTGCGCGGTGTGGGGCAGGTCCTTGCCGATGTCGGTATGGCAGTCGGTGCAGGACATGCCCGCGTGGACGGACTTCGCGAACTTGTCCTTGTCGACCTGGAAGGTGATGCTCGGGCTTTCGGGGACGTCGCGCTTGACCAGCGCGGGCCCTCCTTCTTTCAAGCCGGCGTCGGACGCCGTCATGCTCTTCTCGCTGTGGCAGCCGAAACAGTCGTCGTTGCTGATCGCCATCGCGGCGACTGGGAACATCGCGAGGCCGAATGCGAGCAGGGCGGCCAGGCCGATGCGACGTGTCGCGCGCCTCATGTAACTGGGAAACATTTCTTCTCCCTTCTCCTCAAGAATATGTTGGGTAGGTATCGTCTGGGGATTTTCGAACAGTAATAAATACAGCACAACCGCCACGCGAATCAAGACGAAATTTCCGGAGGGGGACCGCGGGAAAACTTCCGGGAGCGGATCCGGGCCTCCCTGCCGCGAGAATTTCGGGCCAGACGGCATAATGCGGTGCCGCGGGGGGGAGGTGCCGAAATAATCCCGTTGAAATCCAGCCAGTTGACCCGTCAGGAGGGTTCTCGATCCACAGGGATTTCCACCGCCCGGTTCCGGTGGGATGCGCCGGTGCCCGGCCGGAATTCGCGGGAAATCCGCAGGGTTATAAAATTCGGCAGGCGGGTGCCGTCTTTCCCTTGACAGCGCCTGACAGCCCCCATATCTTGTATTCCTGCCTCGAGAGACCACAACATAGGCGATTTTTCTTTCACATTTTCCGGACGGAGCAAACCATGGAAATGAACGTTTCTTTCCCCGCATCCCCCGCGCCCGGCCCCGGCGGCGAACTTTCTCCCCGCACGGCAAAAGCGGTCCACGAGCAACCGCCCGCCGAGTGGGTCGCCGCGATGGCGGCCAAGTACGGCCCCATGCCGATTTCCGACAACGCACGCACCGTCCTCGAGCGCCGCTACCTCAAGAAAGACGACAAGGGCGCGCCGGTAGAAACACCCGAGGGCATGGTGGCGCGCGTCGCCTTCAACATCGCGCTCGCCGACGGGCTCTACTACGGCGCCATCCCCGAGGTCGTGCTGAACCGGGCCGAGACCTTCTACGCGATGATCTCCACGCTCGAGTTCCTGCCCAACTCCCCCACGCTGATGAACGCCGGGCGCGAGTTGCAGCAGCTTTCGGCCTGCTTCGTCCTCCCGGTCGAGGATTCGATGGAATCGATCTTCGACGCGGTCAAGCACACCGCGCTCATCCACAAGAGCGGCGGCGGGACCGGCTTCTCATTCTCCCGGCTGCGCCCCAAGAACGACGTGGTCAAGTCCACCAAGGGAATCTCGTCGGGCCCCATCTCGTTCATGACCGTCTTCGACGCGGCGACCGAGACCATCAAGCAGGGCGGCACGCGGCGCGGCGCCAACATGGGCATCCTGCGCGTCGATCACCCCGACGTAATGGAATTCATCTCCTGCAAGTCCAAGAACGACCGGCTCAACAACTTCAACATCTCGATCGCGCTGACCGAGGAATTCATGAAGGCGGTCGACGCCGACGCCGATTACAACCTCGTCAACCCGCATTCCAAACAGGCCGAGGGCACTCTCAAGGCACGCGACGTGTTCGAGAAGATGGTCGACTCGGCGTGGCGCAACGGCGAGCCGGGGATGATCTTCATCGACCGGATCAACCGCGACAACCCGACCCCCAAGATCGGCGCCATCGAGAGCACCAACCCGTGCGGCGAGCAGCCGCTCCTCCCCTACGAAAGCTGCAACCTGGGCTCGATCAACCTGCTGACGATGCTGGCCGGCGAGAACGGCAGCACCCGGATCGACTACGACAAGATGAAGAAGACGGTTCACGATTCCGTCCACTTCCTCGACAACGTCATCGACATGAACAACTACCCGCTCCCCGAGATCCGGCAGATGACGGTCGGCAACCGCAAGATCGGGCTGGGCGTCATGGGGTTCGCCGACATGCTGATCCGGCTGGGCATCCCCTACGATTCCGACGAGGCGCTCGCCATCGGCCAGGAAGTGATGAGCTTCATCCAGGACGAGTCGCAGGCCGCATCGGCCAACCTGGCGCGCGAGCGGGGCGCGTTCCCCAACTATCCCGTCAGCATCTTCCCCGAGAAATCCGATATCCTCCGGCGCAACGCAACCACCACGACGATCGCCCCGACCGGCACCATCAGCATCATCGCGGGCGTCTCGAGCGGCATCGAGCCGGTCTTCGCCCTCTCCTACATCCGCAACGTGATGGACAAGGACCACCTGGTCGAGGGGCATCCGCTCTTCGAGGCCGAGATGAAGCGGCGCGGCATCTACACGGTCGAGCTGATGACGAAGATTTCCGAAGAGGGCACCCTCCACGCGATCGAAGGCCTACCCGAGGAGATCAAGCGCGTCTACGTCACGGCGCACGACATCTCCCCCGAGGCGCACTTGCGGATGCAGGCCGCCTACCAGAAATACGTCGACAACGCGGTGTCCAAGACGGTCAACTTCCCGGCCGACGCCACGCGCGACGATATCCGCAAGGTGTTCATCCTTTCCTACAAGCTCGGCTGCAAGGGCGTCACGGTCTACCGCGACAAGAGCCGCGACGAGCAGGTGCTCAACATCGGCGGCGTCAACACGAAGGAGACGCCCGCGATCTCCGCGGCAGCCACTGCGGTCCAGGAAGCCGGCGGCTTCGTCTCCCCCCGCCCCCGCCCCGATACGCTGATCGGCGTCACGCGCGAGATCGCCACCAGTTGCGGCAAGCTCTACGTCACGATCAACCGCGACGAACAGGGGATATTCGAGGTGTTCAACCAGATGGGCAAGGCCGGCGGCTGCGCGGCGTCGCAGTCCGAGGCCATCGGCCGGCTCGTCTCGCTGGCGCTCCGTTCCGGCGTCCAGCCCGACACGATCATCAAGCAGCTCAAGGGAATTTCCTGCCACCTCCCGTCGTGGGGCGGCAACGGCGACAAGATCCTCTCGTGCGCCGATGCGGTCGCCAAGGCCATCGAATGGTACGTCGAGAGCGTCGACAAACTGTTCTCGGACGCGACGTCCCGGACGCCCGGCGAGGTCGCCGCGGCTGCGGCCGGCGCAATGTCCGCCCGCAAGCGGAACGCGAGCGACGAGATCGCGCGCGGCGCCTGCCCCGACTGCGGCAGCCAGGTCGAACGGCAGGAGGGGTGCCTCAAGTGCCGCTCCTGCGGCTTCTCCGAGTGCTAAGATAGGTTCCACGCACGAATTACCCATTGGGGGACGCCGCGGCGTCCCCCAATTTTTTTGGAGATAACTTGAGCGCTGCGCCGTTCGTCACGTTTGAAGGAATCGAGGGGTGCGGGAAAAGCACCCAGCTTGCCAGGCTGTCTCAACACCTGACCGGACGCGGGATCGCCCACCGGGTGACGCGCGAGCCGGGCGGCACCCCGCTCGCGGACCAGATCCGGGCGCTGCTGCTCTCCCCGCGCGAGGAAACGGTCTTTCCGGAAACCGAGTTGCTGCTCTACGCGGCGGCGCGCGCGCAACATGTCCGCGGCGTCGTCCTGCCCGCCCTTTCGACCGGACTCCCCGTGCTGTGCGACCGCTTCTGCGACGCCACGACAGCGTACCAGGGGTCCGCCCGCGGCCTCGACGGCGGCGTGATCACCTGGCTTAACGACTTCGCCGCAGGCCACGCCGTTCCGACGCTCACGCTCCTCTTCGACCTCCCGGTCGAGATCGGGCTTGCCCGCGTCACGTCGCGCGGCGGGGTGCCCGACCGCCTCGAAAACGAATCGCTCCGCTTCCACGAACGCGTGCGCGAAGGCTATCTGGAAGCGGCCGCGCGCGAGGCCGGAAGGATCGTCGTCATCGACGGCTCCCCTTCCGAGGACGAGGTGTTCGCCCAATTTCTCCCGACCGTCCAGGAGCGGTTCGGATGGTAAGAAGCACGGGCGGCACCGGCATGCCACTTGCCTTCTCATCCATCCTGGGCCAGGAACGCGCCATGGGGCTCCTTCGCCGCTATTCCGCTTCCGGGCGGATCGCGGCCGGCTTCCTCTTCCACGGCGAAGAGGGGATCGGCAAGGAGAAGACCGCGCGCGCTTTCGCCCATGCGCTGATCTGCCGCGAACCCGATGACGACGGCGCCTGCGGGCGGTGCCGGGAATGCCTGTTGCTGGCGGGCGGCGGGCACCCGAGTCTCTTCGTCATCACGCGCCCCGAGGACAAGGCATCCATCCCGATCGAGAGCATCCGGAAATTGTGGGAAGAACTTTCGCTCAAGGCGTTTTCCGACCGCCCCCGCGTCATCCTCTTCCTGCCGGCCGACGACCTGCTGCTGCCGGCGGCCAACGCGCTCCTCAAGACGCTCGAAGAACCGCCGCCCTCGACGCACCTGGTGCTGGTCGCCCACCGGTTGTCGCGGGTCCCCGCAACGATTCTCTCCCGCTGCCAGAAGATCCCCTTTTCTCCGCTGCCCCACGAGACCGTCGAGGAGATTCTTCGCGCAACCGGCGAAATGGACGAAAACTGCACCGACGAGATGCTCCGCACCGCGGTTTCCTGTTCCGGCGGAAGCCCCGGGCGGGCGCTGGCCATGCTGGCGGCCGGCGACGAAAGCCGCAGGGGGTGGCTCCGGGCCTTCTGCAAGTTCGATGCGGCCGCCACCTTCAAGTTCACCGAGTCGTGGAAGAAGGCCGAGGAGCGCGACGACGCATTCGCCGTGCCGCTCTCGCTTCTTCGAGACCTGCTCCTCTTATCTTCCGGATCGAACGGGGCTATAATGAACGAAGACATGCGGAACGAACTCGGTTCCGCCGCGGCCCGGAAATCTCCGGCCGGTTGGGCCCGGGCCATGAAGATGCTGCTCGAAACATCCCGCATGCCTCCCAAACAGTTCCAGCGGCGGCTCGCCGTCGAGGCGCTGATCTTTCGTTCCCACGGAAAGGATTGACCCCATATATGGAACTCGCCGGAGTACGGCTTCGCGGCGTCTGCAAGGTATTCCATTTCGACTGCTCGAACGTCCCGCTCGAGAAGGGCGACTTCGCCGTGGTCTCGACCGAGCGCGGCGTCGCCCTGGGCGAGGTCGACCGCCGCGTGCGCGATTTCACCCCCACGGGCGAAAAAACGGTCTGGCCGCGCGTCCTGCGCGTCGCCACGGCCGACGACCTGCGCATCCACAAGGAAAACGAGAAGCGCGAAGCCGATGCCCACGCCGTCTGCGTCAAGCGGATCGGTGCGCGCGGCCTCGACATGAAACTGGTGCGGTCCGAGATCCTGCTCGACCGCAGCAAGACCATCTTCTACTTCACGGCCGACGGCCGGATCGACTTCCGCGAACTGGTCAAGGATCTCGCCCACGAACTTCGCACCCGGATCGAGATGCGGCAGATCGGCGTCCGCGACGAGGCGCGCATCATCGGCGGCATCGGGCCTTGCGGGAAGGAACTGTGCTGCGCCTCCTTCCTCACCGACTTCGAACCGATCACGGTCAAGATGGCGAAAGACCAGAAATTGTCGCTGAACCCGGCCAAGCTGTCGGGCGTCTGCGGCCGGCTCATGTGCTGCCTGATCTATGAGCACGACTCCTACGGATGCAAGGGAGGCGGTTGCGCGGGCAAGGGTTCGCAGCGGCGCGACGGTTCCAGGCCTCCGCCTGCCGGAGGGTCCGCCAAGGCTGCGACATCGGTGCAAGCCGCTCCGGCCGCGGCACCCGTCGAGACACCGAAACCCGATTCCGGGGCCGCACCGGCGGTCGCCCCCGGGATCGGTCCCGAGGAAACCCCATGAGCGACGCGTTCTACATCACCACGCCCATCTATTACGTCAACGACGTCCCGCACATCGGCCACGCCTACACCACGGTCGCCGCCGACGCGTTGGCGCGCTACAACCGGCTCAAGGGCCGCAACGTCTTTTTCCTGACGGGCACCGACGAGCACGGCGAAAAGGTCCAGAAGAGCGCGGCCCTGCAGGGCCTGCAGCCCAGAGAGTTGGCCGACCGGGTCGTCACGCGGTTCCAGGGCCTCACGCCGGCGCTCGAGATCACCAACGACGATTTCATCCGCACCTCCGAGCCGCGCCACTACGAGGCGGTCACCAAGTTGTTCGAGATCTCGCTCGCGAACGGCGACATCTACCTCGGCGCCTACGAGGGGTGGTACTGCACCCCTTGCGAATCGTACTGGACCGAACTGCAACTGCTCGACGGGGGGCTGTGCCCGGACTGCAGGCGCCCGGCCGAGAAACGCTCGGAGCCGTCCTACTTCTTCCGGCTCTCGAAATACCAGCAACCGCTGCTCGATTTCTACAAGGCCAACCCGAAGTTCATCCGCCCCGACGCCCGGCGCAACGAGATCGTCTCGTTCGTCGAGGGGGGGCTCAACGACCTGTCGGTGTCGCGCACCTCGCTTTCCTGGGGCATCCCCGTTCCCGGCGATCCGGCGCACGTCATCTACGTCTGGTACGACGCCCTCACCAACTACCTCACCGCGCTGGGCTACCCCGACGCGAACCCCGGGCGGGTCGACACGTTCTGGCCGGCCGATATCCACCTCGTGGGGAAAGACATCGTCAAGTTCCACTGCGTCTTCTGGCCCGCGTTCCTCATGTCCGCCGGGATCGCGCCGCCGAGGAGCGTCTTCGCCCACGGCTGGTGGACGGTCGAAGGACAGAAGATGAGCAAGTCGCTGGGCAACGTCGTCGACCCGTACGAGATGGTCCGGACGTTCGGGGCCGACGCGTTCCGCTACTTCCTGCTGCGCGAAGTGCCGTTCGGCAAGGACGGCGACTTCTCCCGGAATTCGATGATCCACCGGATCAACGCCGACCTCTCCAACGCCTTCGGCAACCTGCTCAACCGGACGCTGGGACTGCTCGGCAAGAATTTCGGCGGGGTCGTGCAGCAACCGGTCCCGGGCGACCCGCTCGACGCGGCGCTCGCCGCCAGGGCCGCCTCGGTGGTCGACGCCGTCGACGCCCACATGAACGAGCTCGAGTTCAGCCGGGCGCTCGAATCGGTCTGGGAGCTGGTCGACGCCGCCAACAAGTACATCGACACGACCGAACCCTGGAAACTGGCCAAGGACCCCGCCGCGACGGCACGGCTGGGCACCGTCCTCTACAACGCCCTCGAGGCGGCGCGGATCTGCGTGCTCCTCACCTCGCCCGTCATCCCGTCCGCTGCCCAGAAGATGTGGGCGGCGCTCGGCTGCGACGGATTCGTGGCATCGGCGACCCTTTCGGCATCCGGCGGATGGGGCGGGCTGAAATCCGGCGTCACACTCGAGAAATCGGCGATCGCCTTCCCGCGCATCGAAGAGGAAAAGGCTTAAAGCGCCCTTGCCTGCCATGTTTTTCGACACGCACGCCCACCTCGACATCCATCCGCTGCGCGACGACGAAACCGGCGTGGTGGCGCGTGCCCGGGCCGCGGGCGTCTCCCGCCTCGTCACCGTCGGGATCGACGTCGAGAGCAGCGCGCGCGCCATCGGAATCGCCCACCGGCACGAGGGCGTCTACGCGGCCGTCGGCGTCCACCCGCACGACGCGGCATCGCTCTCACCGGCCGCGCTCGCCGAACTCGACCGTCTCGTCACGTGCGACAAGGTGGTCGCAATCGGCGAAACCGGACTCGACTACTACCGCGACCGCTGTCCGCGCGACATCCAGCGCGCCGCCTTTCGGGAACAGATCCGGCTGGCCCGAAAGAACAACCTCCCGCTGATCGTCCACGACCGCGAGGCGCACGAAGACGTCCTCTCGATCCTGCGCGAGGAATGCGCATCCGAGGTCGGCGGCATCCTCCACTGCTTCTCGGGCGACCTCGCGATGGCGCGCGACGTCGTCGCGATGAACTTCCTCGTCTCGATCCCCGGCACGGTCACCTACAAGAACGCCGAGGCGCTCGTCGAAACGGTGCGCGGGCTCCCGCTCGAGAAACTGCTGATCGAGACCGACTGCCCCTACCTCGCCCCGATTCCCCACCGCGGCAAGACCAACGAACCCGCCTTCGTCCCGCTGGTCGCAGCCAGGATCGCCGGGATCAAGGGCGTGACAGTCGAGGATGTCGCCCGCATCACGACCCTCAACGCGAAGCGGCTCTTCCGGATTCCTGTCGACGAGGCGGTCCGCGTTTCCTACCTGATCCGGAATTCGCTCTACCTCAACCTGACGAACCGGTGCACCAACGCCTGCGTCTTCTGCGCGAAGCGGCACGATTTCCACGTAAAGGGGCACCTGCTCCAACTGGCCGACGAACCGGCCGTCCAGGCGGTCCTCGACGAAGTCGGAGACCCGACGCGATACGATGAGGTGGTGTTCTGCGGATTCGGCGAACCGATGCTGCGGCTGGAAGAGGTGAAATCGATCGCCAGGGCTTTGAAAGCGAAAGGGGCTACGATCCGGGTCAACACCGACGGACTGGCGTCGCTCGTCCACGGCCGCGACGTGCTGCCCGAACTGGCGGGACTCGTCGACGCGATCTCGGTCTCGATGAACGCGGGCGACGCGGAGACGTACGCGAAGATCTGCCCCAACCGGTACGGCGCCGCCTCGTTCCCCGCCCTGCTCGACTTCCTGCGTGAGGCACCCGGGTACATTCCGTCGGTCACCGCGACCGCCGTGGCGCTGCCCGGCCTCGACACCGAAGCCGTCGAGCGCCTCGCGGCCTCGATACCCGGGATCATTTTCCGGTTACGCCCCTACGACGAGGTGGGGTAGGTCGGATGGGCGGATGCCCGGATTTTGTGTGAATTTACGATATGCACAAAAAAGGGCCGGGGGGCAGATCGCCCCCGGCCCTTTTCCTCATGCGCGCCCG
>JANXQJ010000009.1 GCA_025356865.1 Deltaproteobacteria bacterium
GCAGTCGTACGCTTCCTGAAATCGTCTCATCCGGGTCTCCTGTAGCCACTCTGTCCGTCTCATGCTCACCCCCGATACAGGTGAAACACAAACCGGACAGATCGTGTGCTACAAAACCGGACACATCATGTGCTGCCAACAGGCTGTGGATGTTGCGATTGACAGAAGCGGCCTCCTTCCCTATAGTGTTCCATTCGACTCTCGGAGACTGGACAACCGTGCATATTCGTATTGCCGAAATTCCCGGGGATGGCCTTGACGTTATCGCCTCCAGGGGCAAAGCATGGCTTTCCAATGTTTTGGATGGGCTTGACCCCTATCCCCTCGAAACCTGGCGCATGGTTTCGACGGAACTTTTCCTTCAAGTCGAAGGGAAGGATGTCTTCGTCGAGGGTGCCTATGTGGCGGAGGGTGAAGGGCGTTGCGACAAATGCACGGAACCTGTCGCCGTGAGGATTGCGGAGCGATTCCACACCCTGCTGGTTCCGCCCGACGAACAACCTGTTGGCAACTCGCACGTCGAATTGCACGAAGGCGATCTTGAACTGAATTATCATAACGGCGTATCGATCGACCCGGAAGATATTATCAGGGAGCAGTTGTCGCTTGGGCTCCCGTCCAGATTACTGTGTGACGAAGGTTGCAAGGGTCTTTGCGCCCTGTGCGGCGGAAACCGAAATCGCGGTGAATGCAGTTGCCCGGAGCAAAGGCCGGAAAATGTCTTTTCCGCGCTGGAATCCCTGAAAGAGAAAAAGGAGTAGCCCGATGCCTAATCCGAAACGACGAGGATCCAAAACCCGGCGGGACAAACGCCGGACGCACAAGAAACTGTCCAATCCCGCCATCAACATCTGCCCGCAGTGCAAGCAGATCAAGCGTCCTCACATGATCTGCGCCAACTGCGGCACCTACAACGGCCGGGAAGTCATCGCCAAGGGTTAGGCTCCTTAGCCCTCCTGCCAATCCCTCAAATGAAAATCGCAGTCGACGCCATGGGCGGTGACCACGCCCCGCGGGAAGTCGTCTCCGGCGCTATCCTTGCCGCCCGCGAGCTGAATGTTCCGATCATTCTGGTCGGGCATGAGGCCCGGATTCTCGAGGAATTGGGCAGGGCGGGGGGTGTTCACCCGCTCATTTCGGTGGTTCACGCCTCCGAAGTGGTCGAGATGTGCGAATCACCGGCGAATGCGATACGCAAGAAGAAGGATTCCTCCATCCGGGTCGGCATGAACCTGGTCGCATCCGGCGAGGCATCCTCTTTCGTCAGCGCAGGCAATTCCGGCGCCGTCATGGCGGGCGCCCTCTACATCCTCAAGAAGATCGGGGGAATCGACCGTCCCGCGATTACCGCTACCATTCCGACACCTGCCGGGCCCATCGTCCTGATAGACTCCGGTGCCAACGTCGATTGCAAACCGGCCCATCTGGTTCAATTCGGCATCATGGGAGAAGCATACGCCCGTAAAATCCTCGGCATCCCATCACCACGCATCGGCATCGTCAGCATCGGCGAGGAAGAGAGCAAGGGAACCGATCTCACCCGTGAAACTGGCGATAAATTTCGGAAGACCAAGCTGAATTTCGTCGGTAATGTCGAAGGGCGCGATTTTTTCACCGGCAAGGCCGATGTCTTCGTCTGCGACGGGTTCGTCGGGAACGTAGTACTCAAGACCATGGAAGGCATGGCTACGGCTCTCGGCCACTTCCTGAAGACCGAGATCCGGAAATCGTATCCCGCGATGCTTGGCGCCCTGCTGGCGGGGGGGGCGATTCGGAACGTCAAGAAACGGCTGGATTATGCCGAGTACGGCGGTGCCCCGCTATTGGGGGTGCGCGGAGGCGTGGTGATCTGCCACGGGTCCTCGGATGCCAAGGCCATGAAGAACGGAATCCGCATGGCGGCCTCGCTCGGTATGGGCGGAGTCGATGTCGAGATTGCACAGTCGATCCTCTTGCAAGGCCGATTGGCCGAAGAGGGGATGACCGCCGGCAACTGAATCCCGGCGGGGGGATACCCGGGGGGGGGACAGATGGGAAGCAGGATCTCGGGGGTGGGGATGTACGCCCCGCCCAGAATCATGTCGAACAAGGACCTCGAAAAACTCGTCGAAACCTCGGACGAGTGGATTCGCGACCGCACCGGAATCGAAGAACGACGCGTCGTCAAGCAGGGCACCCCGACTTCCGATATCGGCGTCGAGGCGGCAAAGCGCGCGCTTGACGATGCCGGGATATCGCCTGATGCGGTTGACATCATCATCGTCGCCACGCTGACTCCGGACATGTTGTTTCCCTCGACGGCCTGTTTCGTCCAGACCAAGCTTCGGGCCCGAAACGCGTATGCCATGGACATCAGTGCCGCCTGTTCCGGGTTCATCTATGCGCTTTCCGTCGCCGACGCCCTGATCAGGGCGGGCCGGGGCAAGACCGCGCTCGTCATAGGCGCCGAGATAATCTCGACGATCCTCGATTACACCGACCGCAACACCTGCATCCTTTTTGGTGACGGTGCCGGCGCCGTCGTTTTGACTGAATGCCCCGATGGCGAGGGCCTGCTCAGTTGCCACACCTATTCCGACGGAGACCTGTGGGGATATCTCCACGGTCCTGGCGGCGGGACCGTGGCCGCAGGGGCACCCGACGGCGAGGACGGGCCCAAACGGGTGATAACGATGTCGGGCAACGAGGTTTTCAAGCACGCGGTTACCCGCATGGGCGAAGTCTCTCTCGAGGCACTCGCGGTCAACGGGTTCACAAAAGACGACGTCGACCTGTTCATTCCGCACCAGGCCAACCTCCGCATCATCAAGTCGGTAGGGAAAAGGGTCGGCATCCCCGAAGAACGTGTTTTCATCAACCTTTCCCGATACGGAAACACCTCGGCCGCGTCAATTCCCATAGCGCTCGCGGAAGCCCGCGAGCAGGGTCGCTGCAAGTCGGGCGCTCTCGTTCTCATGGCGGCTTTCGGCGGCGGATTGACCTGGGGTTCAGCCCTGGTCCGGATGTAGAAGGCGCAATCCATGGGCATCGGACTGATATTTCCCGGGCAGGCGTCCCAGTTCAGCGGGATGGGCAAGGAATTATTCGATTCCAGCCCGATCGCCCGTGCCGTTTTTGAAGAGGCCTCCGACGCGCTTTCGCTCGACGTGGCGGCGCTCTGTTTCAGTGGGACCGACGAAGACCTCCGCATGACCCAGAACACGCAACCGGCGATCTTTACCGTAAGCGTCGCCGCTTTTCGCGTCCTTGATTCCGAAATCTCCCTCGCGCCGGTCTGCGTCGCGGGGCACTCCCTCGGGGAATATTCGGCGCTTGTCGCGGCGGATGTGTTCCCGCTTCGCGATTCTGTCCGCGTGCTTCGATCCCGCGGACTCTACATGCAGGACGCTGTCCCGGTCGGTGTCGGGATGATGGCGGCCATCATGGGGCTTTCCGCAGAGGCGGTCGAAACGGTCTGTTCGGAGATCAAGGACAAGGGCATCGTTTCCCCGGCCAACTACAACGGGGGCGACCAGGTCGTCATTTCGGGAAACAGGGAAGCTGTTCTCGCTGCATGCGACGCCGCCAAGGCCGCGGGGGCCAAACGGGCTCTACCGCTTCCGGTCAGCGCGCCGTTCCATTGCAGCCTGATGGGGCCGGCGGCCGACCGGCTCGCTCCGGAACTTCGGGCCATTCCCCAGCGACCTTTCCGTTTCCCCGTTGTCGCAAATGTGTCAGCTGAACCATATCCTGCCGGCGTGCCTGCCGCCGAGATGCTGATTCGACAAATCGAATCGCCCGTGCGTTGGGAGGCCTGTATCCGGCGGATGCATGCGCTCGGGGCCTCGACTTTCATCGAAATCGGTCCTGGCAAGGTGCTTTCCGGGCTGGTCAAGCGGATCGAGCGCGAAAGCGAAACGGCATCATTCGGTGCGCCGCCCGACATGGGAACCGTCAGGGCTTTGATAGGGTAGAGTGGATCAATACAGGGGGGCAGTTCATGCGACTTAAAGACAAGGTGGTTCTCGTCACCGGATCTGCGCGAGGAATCGGAAAGGCCATCGTCGAACGGTTCGTCGAGGAAGGGGCCGTAGCGGTCATCAGCGACGTCGCCAACGAGGATGCCGCTCGCGAAACGCTTGCCGCCATCGAGGCGCGAGGCGGCCGGGGACTGGTGACCATGTTCGACGTGAGCGATTCGGGGCAGGTAGATCGGGCTGTTGCGGAAGTGATGGCTGCCTTCGGGCGGATCGACGTCCTCGTCAACAACGCCGGGATCACCCGCGACAACCTGATGATGCGGATGTCCGAGGACGACTTCGACCTCGTCTACCGGGTTCACCTCAAGGGCACCTTCCTCCTCACGAAGGTCGTCTCCAGGATCATGATGAAGCAGCGATACGGGCGGATCGTCAATATGAGTTCCGTTGTCGGGGTCATGGGGAACGCCGGGCAGGCCAACTATTCCGCCATGAAGGCCGGGATCATCGGCCTCACAAAATCAGCTGCGAAGGAATTGGCTTCCAGGAACATCACGGTTAATGCGATCGCTCCAGGGTTCATCAACACCCCGATGACCGAGGCGCTGCCCGAAGCTGTCCAGAAGGCGTTCCTGGCGGCGATTCCACTCGGTCGTTACGCGGAGCCGAAGGAGGTCGCTGATCTTGCCCTCTTCCTCGCCTCCGACGAGGCGGCCTACATAACTGGACAGGCAATAGGAATCAACGGCGGACTTCACATGTAATAAATACACTCCCAATATGGGAAGGAGGGGTCAAATCATGTCTATCGAACAGAAAGTCAAGGAAATCGTCGCAGAGCAGCTCGAGCGGGATATCAACGAGGTGACCGCCGCAGCGTCGTTTGTCGACGATCTGGGCGCCGATTCACTCGACATCGTCGAACTCGTCATGAAGATGGAAGAAGAGTTCGAGATCGAGATTCCCGACGAAGAAGCAGAAAAGATCAAGACGGTCCAGAACGTCGTCGACTACATCCAGGCGAACAAAAAATAACGACGAACGCGAAACGGATGGCGGGCGCCTCCTGGAGGGGGCGTCCGCATCGTCCGGTTTTGTACGGGGGAAGGGTGGTCATGCGCAAAGTTGTCGTCACGGGAATCGGAGTCGTATCGCCCCTTGGTATTGGGGTCAAGCCCACGTGGGACGGAATCGTTTCGGGAAAATCCGGCGTGGGCCTCATAACCAAATTCGATGCCACCGATTTCCCGGTCAAGATCGCGGCTGAGGTCAAGGGATTCAACCCCGAGGACTTCATCGACAAGAAAGAGTGCAAGCGGATGGATCCCTTCATCCACTACGCCATGTCCGCGGCGGCCATGGCCATGGAAGACTCGGGGCTTGTCATTGACGAGACGCTTGCGCCTAAGGCGGGCGTCTATATCGGCAGCGGTCTCGGCGGCCTTACGACGCTTGAAAAGTACCATCAGGCCTATCTCGAGGGCGGCGTAAAGAAGATCAGTCCGTTCTTCATCACGATGCTCATCTCGAACCTGGCACCCGGACAGATCGCGATGAGATATGGCGCCAAGGGCCCGAACATCGCGACATCGACGGCCTGCGCTGCCTCGAGTCACGCGATCGGCGAGGGTTTCCATGCAATCCGCAACGGAATCTGCGACGCGGTCATCGCCGGCGGTTCCGAGGCTACGATCACGCCCCTCGGAATGGGCGGTTTCGTCGTCATGAAGGCGTTGTCCACTCGCAACGACGATCCGCAGACTGCCTCGCGTCCGTTCGACAACGACCGGGACGGGTTTGTCATGGGCGAAGGATCGGCGATCCTCATCCTCGAGGAATTCGAGCACGCCAGGAACCGTGGCGCAAAAATCTACGCCGAGGTTTGCGGGTACGGTGCGACTGCCGACGCCTATCACATCACCTCGCCTGCGCCTGGCGGAGAAGGGGCAGTCCGTTGCATGAAGGCCGCGATTGCCGACGCAGGCATCGGGATTGACGAGGTCGATTACATCAACGCCCACGGAACCTCGACGCCGCTCAACGACCTTTACGAGTCGATGGCCATCAAGACGGTCTTCGGCGAAAGGGCAAAAAAGATTCCGGTCAGTTCGACCAAGTCGATGACCGGCCACTTGCTTGGTGCATCAGGCGCTCTCGAAGGGCTGTTCTCTTCCCTTGCGCTGCACGAGGGCGTCATTCCCCCGACGATGAACTACGTTACGCCCGCCCCCGAGTGCGATCTCGATTACGTGACCGAAGGGGCGCGGAAACAGGCGCTTCGCTATGTCCTGTCGAATTCGTTCGGTTTCGGCGGCACCAACTCCTGTCTCTTGTTCGGCCGGTTCAATGGCTGATATCGTTCGCACCGGGACGCTTCCGGTCGTCGTGGCGTCCGACCACGCCGGGATCGAGCGGAAGAAGACGATCCTGGCAGCAGTCGCCGCTGACGGATTTCCGGTCGAGGATCTCGGCCCCGAAACCGACGACTCGGTCGACTATCCCGATTTTGCCGCTGCGGTCGGCAACCGGGTCGCCGACGGTTCCGCCTCTTTCGGGGTGCTCATCTGCGGCACCGGCATCGGGATGGCCATAGCTGCCAACAAGATTCCCGGCATCCGCGCCGCCATCCTGTACGACGAAACCGCCGCACGCTTCGCCCGGCTCCACAACAACGCCAACGTCGCGGTTTTCGGCGCGCGCACGATGTCGGCCGACCAGATCGTTTCGCGCCTTCGCATCTTCCTGAATGAACCCTTCGAGGGAGGTCGGCATGCGAACCGAATCGAAAAGATCAGGCAACTCGAGAACAAGGCGCCCTGTCGCTAGAAAACCAAGGAGATTCGCAGCATGTCCATCCTCAAGACGAACGACCCCGAAATCTACGACATCATCCGCCGTGAAACCGAACGCCAGTCCTTTCGACTCGAACTGATCGCCTCCGAAAATTTCGTCAGTGAGGCAGTCCTCGAAGCCACCGGTTCAACGCTGACCAACAAGTATGCCGAAGGGTATCCAGGCAAGCGCTATTACGGCGGGTGCGAGTTCGTCGACATGGCCGAAGAACTGGCCATCGACCGCGCCAAGAAACTCTTCGGGGCCGACCACGTCAACGTCCAGCCGCACTCCGGTTCTCAGGCCAACATGGCCGTCTATATGTCGGTCCTCTCTCCGGGCGACACGATCATGGGAATGAACCTTTCACACGGCGGCCACCTGACTCACGGAAGCCCGGTCAACTTCTCGGGCAAACTCTACAACGTGATCCCTTATGGCGTGAAAGAAGATACCGAGACGATCGACTACGACCAGGTCCGCGACCTCGCAAGAGCGCACAACCCGAAGATGATCGTTGTTGGCGCCTCGGCCTATCCCCGTACCATCGATTTCCCGGCATTCCGCAAAATAGCCGACGAAGTCGGCGCCATGGTCATGGTCGACATCGCGCACATCGCAGGACTCATTGCCGCCGGCGAGCACCCCAGCCCGGTCCCTTACGCCGAATTCGTGACGACCACCACCCACAAGACCCTGAGGGGACCGCGATCCGGCATGATCATGTGCCGGGAAGATATGGCCAAGAAACTGAATTCCGCGATATTCCCCGGAATCCAGGGCGGTCCGCTGATGCACGTCATCGCGGCCAAGGCCGTGGCGCTCAAGGAGGCGATGACCCCCGAATTCAAGAGTTACCAGCAACAGGTCGTCAAGAACGCGGCGGCGATGGCCGCAGCGCTCGTCGGCCGCGGGTTTCGGCTCGTGTCCGGAGGAACGGACAACCATCTCATGCTGGTCAATCTCAAGGAGAGCGAACTGACCGGCAAGGACGCCGAGGCCGCACTCGAAAAGGTCGGCATCACCGTCAACAAGAACACCGTGCCGTTCGAGACGCGCAGTCCCTTTGTCACCAGCGGAGTTCGCCTCGGGACGCCTGCCTGCTCGACCCGGGGCATGAAGGAAGCCGAGTTCTCGAAAATCGGTGGTCTGATCGCCGACGTCCTCTCTGCACCGGCAGACGCGGCCGTTGCAACCCGCGTGTCGGCGGAAGTCCGAGTCATCTGCGACGCATTCCCCCTCTACCCGGGGCGCCTGGCGGAATACGCCAAAGAGCGGTAAGTTGTCTCGCGTACGTCCCGACTGGGATACTTATTTCATGGATATGGCCAAACTTGCGTCCCGGCGCTCATCATGCCTACGTCGGGCTGTCGGGGCCGTACTGGTCAAGGAACGCCGGTTGCTGGCTACCGGCTACAACGGGGTCCCGACCGGTGTGACACACTGCGAGGTCAGCGGTTGTCTCAGGGAAAAACTCAACGTTCCGTCGGGCGAGCGCCACGAACTTTGCCGCGGACTCCATGCGGAACAGAACGCCATCCTCCAGGCGGCATTGCACGGCGTTTCAATCAAGGAATCGTCGCTCTATTGCACGAACCTCCCCTGCATCATCTGCGCGAAGATGCTCATCAATGCGGGTGTCCGGCGCATTGTTTACCTCGACGGTTACGCGGATGTGCTTGCCGGTGAAATGCTCGAAGAGGTCGGCATGGAACTCGTCAGGATGGTGGAGCCCAACTCTTGAAATGCCCCTTGTGCGGACACATCGACAACAAGGTTGTCGATTCTCGTACGGGGAAGGATGCTGACGTCATCCGGCGTCGGCGTGAATGCCTCGCTTGTCGCAACCGCTTTACCACTTATGAGCGGGTCGAAGACGAGTTCCCGCTGGTCGTCAAGCGGGACGGTCGACGTGAGATGTTCGATCGTCAAAAAATTTTCAACGGCATCATGAAGGCGTGCGAGAAACGGCCTGTCGGGTACGCCACCGTCGAGAAACTCGTCGATACGTTGCAATCCGAACTCCAGACCTCGGGCGAAAAGGAAATAGATTCCGTGCGGATCGGCGAGCGCGTCATGGCCGAATTGCTAAGGATCGACGACGTGGCGTACGTCCGTTTCGCATCCGTCTATCGGCAATTCAAGGATGCCAACCAGTTCGTCGACGAAATCCGCGCGTTGATCACCGAATCTTCCGAGCGAAAAGTACGTCACTAGATGTTCCCCGACAAGGTATTCATGGGGCTTGCGCTTCGTCTCGCCAGGAAAGGCATCGGGAAGACCTCACCCAATCCTTCGGTAGGAGCCGTTCTCGTGAAGAACGGGCAGGTCGTCGGCAGCGGATGGCATCGGGCGGCCGGATTGCCCCACGCCGAAATAGAAGCGATCGCTTCCGCGGGGGAAAAAGCGCGCGGCGCCGATCTTTATGTCACGCTCGAACCCTGTTCCCATCATGGGAAGACGGGGCCGTGCGTCGAGGCAATCCTCAACGCGGGCATCCGCCGGGTCGTGGCTTCGATGGAAGATCCCAACCCGCTGGTTTCCGGCAATGGTTTCCGGATCCTGAGGGCTTCCGGCATTGAAGTACACACCGGGTTGATGGAAAACGAGGCCCGAGGACTGAACCGGGCTTGGATCCACTGGATCGTGAGCGGATTGCCTTTCGTCACCTTGAAACTCGCCACCTCGCTTGACGGTCAGATCGCCGGTTCTTCCGGGAAATCGCGCTGGGTCACTGGCGAGAAGTCACGGACGCAGGTCCACAGGATGCGGGCGGAATGCGATGGGGTGCTGATCGGCGCCGAAACTGCCGTCACGGATGATCCACTCCTGACTTGCCGCATTCGGGGTGGACGGAATCCGGTTCGTATCGTCGTGACTTCCCGACCGGAAAGGTTGCCCGGGTTGCGGATGTTTTCAGATCCTTCCGCAAAAAACTTTGTCGTGGTTCCGGCAGGGACCACAGGCCCCGCCGTGGAGCGTTTAATCGCGATGGGTGCCGAGGTCGTTGCGGTTCCATCCGGAAATGGGCCGATGGGCGCCCATGAGATTATCTCCGCACTCGCCCGACGGAACATCACATCCATCCTCGTCGAAGGAGGCGGCAAGGTGGCCGGAACATTCCTTCGGGCCGGGGCGGTCAATCGCCTGGTCATCTTTTTCGCACCGGTCCTGTTCGGTGAGGCCGTTCGTTCCGTTTCGGGCTGGAGCGCATCGACGCCCGCCGACGGCCCCCGATTTTCGATTTCCCGCCTGAGGAGAATGGGGGAAGATCTCATGCTTGAATCTTTTCCGGTCGAAACCTCCGTGCCAGAAGGAGGTCGCTGATGTTTACCGGCCTGATCGAAAATGTCGGAACGATCGCCTCGGTCGACAGGCGGGGAAACGGGGCACTGGTTTGCGTGGCGTCCGCGTTGCCGCTGGAAGAAATCGCGTTGGGAGAATCGATCGCGGTTTCGGGCGCGTGCCTGACGGTGACTTCCAAGGGAGCAGGCCGATTCACGGCCGATGTATCTGCCGAAACGTTGGCGCGCACGACGATCGGGAAGAAAAAGCCCGGCGACCGGGTGAATCTCGAACGGGCCGTCGCCTTGAACGGTCGACTCGGGGGGCACCTGGTCTACGGACATGTCGACGGGACGGGAACCCTTGCCGAATCAAAGCCTTCGGGTGACGGCCGGGTATTCCATATACGGGCCGATCCAAATATAATGAAATATCTGGTTTTCAAGGGGTCGGTGGCGATCGACGGTGTCTCTCTGACCGTAAGTTCTCTCCGCTCCGACGGATTCGAAGTCGCGCTCATTCCCTTGACGCTCGAGTGGACCACCTTCGGTAACCTTTTCACGGGGCATCAGGTCAATATCGAAACGGACATCATCGGGAAATACATCCACAAGTTCATGGGACGCGAAGATTCCACCGTATCCATAAACTTCCTGAAAGATCACGGATTTGCATAACGGGGAGCTGCATCCATGTCATTAGCGCGGATAGAAGAAGCGATCGAGGATATTCGCGCCGGGAAGATGGTGATTCTCGTCGACGACGAGGACCGGGAAAACGAGGGTGACCTGACTCTGGCCGCCGAGTACGTGACACCCGAGGCGATCAACTTCATGGCGCGTTTCGGACGAGGGCTTATCTGCCTCAGCATCAGCGAGGCACGGGCCAAACATCTCCAACTCCCGCCGATGGTTCACGATAACTCCTCTCCCTTCGGAACCGCATTCACCGTTTCGATCGAGGCGCGCCACGGCGTCACGACCGGCATCTCGGCCCATGACCGCTCGACGACCATCAGGGCGGCGATCGCCCGTGAGGCGAAGCCCGAAGACCTGGTTCGCCCCGGTCACATTTTTCCGTTGATCGCTAGGAACGGAGGGGTGCTCGTCCGGACCGGTCAAACCGAAGGTTCCGTCGACCTGGCACGTCTTGCGGGACTTGCGGACGCGGGCGTCATTTGCGAAATCATGAACGAGGACGGTTCGATGTCCCGCATGCCCGATCTCGAGATTTTCGCGGCGCAACATGCGTTGAAGATCGTCTCGGTCAAGGACCTCATCGCTTACCGGATGCGCAACGAGCGCGTCGTGACCCGTACGGGCGAAACCCGGTTGCCGGTCAAGGGATGCGGCGAATTCAAGGCCATCGCCTATCACGACGAGATCAGCGGCGAAACCCATATTGCCTTGGTCAAGGGCGTCATCGATTCGCAGAAACCGGTCCTCGTCCGGGTCCATAGTGAATGTCTTACCGGTGACGTTTTCGGATCCATGCGTTGTGATTGCGGTGAGCAACTCCAGAAGGCGTTGCACCGGATCGAAGCCGAAGGTTCCGGAATCCTGCTGTACATGAGGCAGGAAGGGCGCGGAATCGGCCTTTCGAGCAAGATTCAAGCGTACGGTTTGCAGGACAAGGGGCTCGATACAGTCGAGGCCAACGAGCGACTCGGCTTCAAGGCCGACCTGCGGGATTACGGCGTCGGCGCCCAGATCCTGGTAGACCTTGGCGTTCGCGATATGCGCCTTCTCACGAACAACCCCAAAAAGATCGTCGGCCTCGAGGGGTACGGCATCCGGATCGTCGAACGGGCACCGATCGAAACAGCGCCCAACGAGGACAACGTCAAGTACCTTCGAACCAAGAAAAAGAAAATGGGACATATTCTGAATGTCGAATAGGGAGGGACGATGATTCGCACGATCGAGGGAGATCTCCAGGGCAAGGGGCTGTCGTTCAATATCGTTGTTTCCCGTTTCAACAGCTTCATCACCGATCGCCTGCTCGAGGGGTCGATCGATTCCCTGAAACGCCATGGCGTCGAAGAAAAAGACATCACGGTCATCAAGGTTCCCGGGGCGTTCGAAATCCCGCTCGGCGTGCGCAAGGCCGCCACCGGATCCGTGAGCGCAGTGATCGCCCTCGGGGCATTGATTCGGGGCGGAACGCCGCATTTCGACTATCTCAGCGCCGAGGTCACCAAGGGGATCGCCATGGTCATGCTCGATACCGGAATCCCTGTCTCCTTCGGCGTTCTGACGACCGATACGGTCGAGCAGGCCATCGAACGGGCAGGCACCAAGGCGGGCAACAAGGGGGCCGAGGCGGCTCTTTCCGCGCTCGAAATGGCCAATCTGGTTCGGAACCTTTAGGCCGGCGAGGATACCGACGACGTGCGGAAAGAATCGCGGGAAAAGGTTTTTCAAACACTCTTCATGATGGACGCACTGGGTGCCGATCCCGCGCAGGCGATTCCGCTTTTCGCCATGGCTTCCGATTCGACGGCATCCGACGAAAATTACTACCGTGAAACGGTCGAAGGGGTCTGGTCACATCTTGAAGAGGTTGACCGACTGATCACCTCGGCGGCGGCCAACTGGCGGATCGAACGGATGGCCCTGGTTGACCGCAACATTCTCCGGCTCGGCGCCTACGAAATCTGCTATTCCCCCGACGTTCCTTTTGTCGTGGCGATCAACGAGGCGGTCGATCTGGCCAAGCGATTCGGATCCGATGAGTCAGGCGGCTTCATCAACGGCATCCTCGACAAGATTTCCGAGATCACCCGCAAAAAGAAAGGGCAGGCATGAAATACCAGCCGCAGGCGATCGAAATCCGTTGGCAGAAACGGTGGGATGAAGCCGGAGTATTCCGCTGCCCCGACGAGCCCGATGCCCCCAAATTCTACTGCCTCGAGATGTTTCCATACCCATCCGGACGCATCCACATGGGGCACGTGCGGGTTTACACGATCGGCGACCTGATCGCCCGCTTCAAGCGGATGCGGGGTTTCCGTGTCCTGCACCCGATCGGATGGGACGCTTTCGGGCTGCCCGCCGAAAACGCCGCGGTGCGACACGGCATCCATCCCGCCAAATGGACGTGGGAAAACATCGCATTCATGCGTGAACAACTCAAGCAACTCGGGTTTTCTTACGACTGGGATCGCGAATTCGCCACTTGTTCCCCCGAATATTACAAGTGGGAGCAACTATTTTTCCTCTGGATGATGAAAGATGGTCTCGCGTACCGGAAAAGAGCGCATCTCAACTGGTGCGACGAGTGCCAGACCGTGCTTGCAAATGAGCAGGTCAACCGGGATGGCACCTGCTTCATACACGACCATGTGCGCGTCACCCAGCGCGACATGGACCAGTGGTTCATCGGCACCACGCAATACGTGGAAGAACTGCTTTCCGGGCACGAAGAACTCAGGGGCGGTTGGCCCAATAACATCCTCGAGATGCAACGCAACTGGATCGGCCGCAGCGAAGGGGCCGAGATCGACTTTCCGATCTTCGGTTCCGGCGAAAAGCTTACGGTTTTCACGACCCGACCCGATACCCTTTACGGCGCAACCTTCATGAGCATGGCGCCCGAGCATCCGATGGTGATGGCATTCGCCCGGGAAGCGGGTCGGGAAACCGAGGTCGCCGCTTTCGTGGAGAAAGTGTCACGGCTAGACAAGATCGATCGCACGGCCGACGAGTTCGAGAAGGAGGGGGTCTTTACGGGCGGATATTGCGTCAACCCGCTCTCTGGCGAGAAACTTCCCGTCTACGCTGCCAACTTCGTCCTCTACGAATACGGAACCGGTGCCGTCATGGCGGTTCCAGCCCACGATCAACGTGATTTCGAGTTCGCGAAGAAGTACGGCCTTCCCATCAAGGTTGTGATCCAGCCGGCAGATGGGAACATGGATGCCGATACCATGACCGAGGCCTTTGTCGCCCCGGGCCTCATGGTCGAATCGGGCACCTTCACCGGGCTCCGGAATGATCCCGGGAAAAAAGCCGTCATCGACCATATAGACAAGGCCGGGTTCGGCCGCGGCAAGGTGCAATATCGTCTTCGCGACTGGGGCATCAGCCGGCAGCGGTACTGGGGAGCTCCGATTCCGGTCATTCACTGCGAGGCCTGCGGCGCCGTTCCGGTTCCTGAAAAGGATCTTCCGGTCGTTCTCCCGGAAGATATCGTCTACACCCGCGAGAAAGGGAATCCGCTCGCTTCGGCCGAAGGCTGGGTCAATGTGCCCTGTCCCGCCTGCGGAAAGCCTGCGCGCCGCGAAACCGACACGTTCGACACCTTCATGG
>JANXQJ010000079.1 GCA_025356865.1 Deltaproteobacteria bacterium
AGCGCCGCACTCGTCAGCCGGTCGGTTTCCTTTTCGGTGTAGCCGAGCGCCCGGAAGTTGAGCACGCCGTTGCGGGCGTGGCAGTTCTGGCAGGAGAGCGCCTTCTCCTTCGGGGCCACCAGGTGGTTGCTGCCGAAATAGATCGTCTGCCAGCCGGGAACGGGGTCGTACGACTTGATTCCCATCGTCTTCGCAGCCGAGGCCACGCCCTTGAGCGTGTCGCCGTTCGACATCGGCGGGGCGAAATCCATCGCAAGCAGGTTGCCCGTTTTTTTGTCGAAGAATCCCTTCCCCTCGAACACCTTGAATGGGAAGATCCGGGCTGCCTTGTCCTTGCGGCTTCCCTTCGGCCCGATGAAGTGCGGGGTGTTCGCCACCTTGCCGCCGTACCAGGCATAAGCCGGCGCCGTCTCGTTGGCTTCCTTGCGCAGCGTGGTCGGTTCATAGAACTTGTCGGAGCCCTGCGACCATTTCGTGAAGTCCTTCGCGAACGCGCCGCCGGTCTTCGGGATGTGGCACGTCTGGCAGGCGAGGCGCGCCGTGTGGCGATTGAGCTCGGCATCCTTGTGGGGCGCCGCCTTGTGGCAGTCGGCGCTCGCGCACGACAGGCGCAAACCGTCGCTGGCCCAGTTGTTGGGGTCGAGGCCGGTCGGAATCCGGTGGTTCTTCGTCTTGTGGCAGTCGACGCACACGAAGCCCTTCGCAGCGTGCGCGTCGGTATCGGCCGTGAAGGCGAAGCCGCGCTTGACCAGCACGCCGCCGCCCGCCGATTCGTGGCACACCATGCAGTTCTTGACGGTGGGCTTGCCGATGGCGAGCGCGGCCTCGGTGCTGCGGTCCTGCCCCATCACGATGCGCCCGCTCTCGTCCTTGTAGGGCTTGCGCTTGCTGTAGTCGTACTTCGTCGAGTGGCACACGAGGCAGTCGATCGCGGCTTCGGCCGCGGGACCGGTGCTGCCGACGTCCTGGATGTGGTTGCCGGGGTGGCACGTGTTGCAGCCGGTGAACTTGGTCTTCCCCGTCTCGGGACTCGGCGGAATCTCCTTGAGGTTGTTGACCTGGTCGTTGCCGTTGCACATCGTGTAGATCCGGTTCTTCATCCCGTAGGCCTGCTTCGGATCCGTCTGCTCGACGTTGGAAACCGGGGACGCGTGGGTCCAGTGGACCGTGCCCAGGAATTCCTTCGCCTTGCCGGGGTGGCACTCCTCGCACGTCGCCGGCCCCTTGTAGCCTTTCTTTTCGATCGTCTCGCGCCCCTCGTGAACGCCCGCGAACGCCGTGGCCCCCGCCAGCAACATCGCGCCGAAGACCGCCATCATCAACGATTTATTATTCACCGTGTTCCCCTGCCCCCTGTTCCATGGATATGCCCGTATCCGACGCCGCAGCTAGCAGCCGGCCGTCTTCCGGAAGTACTTGCTCATGTTCTTGCCGTCCTTGACCTCGTACTTCATCCGGATCTCGTCGCCAACGACGATGCGGTGGTCCTTGAACTTGTCGAGCGTCAGGTCGTCGGTGACCACGACGGTCACTTCGTTGCCGGTCTTGTTGTCCTTGAGCGTGGCGGATCCGGACTTGCCGTCGGCGGACACGCCCATCTTGGTGATGACGCCGACCATCTTCTCTTCGGCGAATGCCGCCGTGGCGAACGCGGCCAGCGCGAACACCATCACGAGCATCAGCGATACGGTGCGCTTCATGACTTCCTTCTCCTTGTGTGCCCGTCTCGGGCGGTTGAAATCCGGCAAGAAAACCAAACCGGGCAAATGCCCCTTGAATCCTTCCGGCGCAACACGTCTATCCATCGCCACTCGCTCACCGGCTCACGCAAGCCACATCCTGTGGCTTTCTCCGCCGGCGGCTTCGGCAGGCTTCCGTGCCCATCCATGGGCACTCATCCTCGCGTTTGCTCGGCGCCTGCCTCAGAGCTTCGCTCCCCCATCCCCTGCGCTACGGAAGCAGCGGGCATCGGACGAGTCTGGAATGCTTGCGCCGCAGGGTGCGGGGCGGTCGCGCCGTCCCGCGCCCCTTCGACGGGATCGTGTCCTAGAACTTCACTTCGAGCGTGGCGTAGAGGTCCTGCGCGTTCTTGACCGGCGCGAAAATCTGCGCGTCGAACGGGTTGGTGGCGCTGACGTCGGAGATCTTCTCGGAGCCGCCGACCCAGTTGTTGGAGCCGGTGTATTCGAACTGGTAGTACTGGTAGCCGACCTTGACGAACGTCTTCGCCTTCTCGGAGGAGATCGGCGCATAGTTCAGTTCCTGGATCACGTAGCCTTCATAGACATTGCCGCGGGTTCCCAACTTGCTCGTGATCATGTCGTCGCCCGCCGGCAGGAAGCCGATCCAGTTCTTGGAGCCGTGGTTGAACTCGAAGCCGATCTTGGTCTTGGAGGGCAGGTCGAAGCGCGCGCCGAGGTAGATCGCCTCGCCGGTCTTGGACTCCTTGCCCGTGCCGCCGAACGCCGTCGCCGTGTACATAAGGCCGAAAGGCGACTGGTTGCCCATCGCGGTCTTGTCGTTCGGGTGCGACTTGCTCCCCGCCAGCGAGCCGAACAGGTTGAGGCGCGATTCGCCGCCCGTCTTGAGCGTGCTCATCACGGTAAGGCCGGCCTGGTCGATGTCGCCGAGGTTGACCGAGGCGGCGTTCGGGTTGTCGATGATGTTCATCCCGCGGTTGACCTGCATGTGGATGGTCAGCGGGTCGGTGTCGTAGGGCACGACCACGACGCCGGCCATGTCCATGTTCTTCACGGTGTCGGTCGTGTTGCTGTAGCTCTTCTGGAAGCCGCGGCCGTAGCACAGCTTCGCGTAGGCGCCGGGCATGGCGTCGATGTCGGGCGCGTAGCCAAGCGTCATGCCGTCGTAGGCGTAGTCGACAAGGATGCCGGCGACGCCGCCGACGCCGGGGCGGTCGTTGTTCAGCCGAAGGTGGGTGGGCAGGCCGTTGGTGGAGGGGCGGCGGCCGACCGAGAACCAGATCGGCTGGTTGAGGATGTTGTTGATCGTGACGTAAGCCTGGTCGACCGTGAGCTGCCCGTCACCGGGCACGTGGCCCGCGGTGCCGTCCATCAGTTGGCTGCGGTCGGCGAAGTACCCGTTGAGCGTCGCGTCGCCGGTCTGGGAGCCGAAATCCTTGTACATCAGCAGGCGGCCGTTGAAGGTAACGTTCTGCATCACCTTGGCCTTGAGGTTGAGCCCGAACCGGTTGGTGTAGACCGTCTCGTTCTTGTCCTTGCGGGCGGCCTCGAAGGAACTGGCCGGGGGCGGGGTGGTCATCGGGTTGACGGTTCCACCCATGACGCCGCCGATCCAGCCCTGGAAACCCGGATCCTGGAAATTCACGTAGGCCTGCGTCTCGGCCTTCAGCGAATCGACGCGGAACCGGTAGTCGCCGCTGATCGTCAGCCAGTCGCTGATGTTCTTCTCGGCCGCGAACGCGCCCGCGGGCAACAGCATCGCGGATAGCGCGAGCCCTGCCAGAACCTTTCGTGCTGCCTTCATTTTGAATCCTCCGTTGGGGTGGGTGTAGGCGGATCGACCGGGGGCTTCCGCCGGATCAGGTACCATACGACCGCCGCGATGACGCCTGCGACGGCCAGGACAAACAGGATCGTGGACGAACCGTCCACGCAGAAATATTCGATTGCTCAGAGCATCGACGACCCGCTTTCATCGTTCGTATGATCGGGATTTCATTCCTTGCCCGGCGCACGGCCGGGCGGTCAGCACGACCCTCAACCGCCGCCGCGGCTCATGAAGAGCACCACCACGACCGCGATGCCTCCCAGAACGATCCAGTCAGTCCACATCAGCGCCATCCCCCCCGAAACTGTTTGAAAACCTTGCCTGCCCGGCGACCGCCGGGACCCGTGTCATCCTCAAGAGAATGGCGAACGTCCGGTGCCGCACGATTTGGCGCTCGACGCGGAAGCCCCACCGCTTCCGGCCGAACCCACGAGCGAGATCTGGACCTTGGCCGCCGGACTTTTGCAGGACGGACAGGTTTCGACCGCCGCATCCTCGGAAGGACGCTTGTACGATTCGAAAAGTTTGTGGCACTTGGTGCACTGGTACTCGAACAACGGCATGACGCCCCCCCCTTTTCCCCGCCTACTTTTCGGGAACCCCCAGTTTTTTCAGGATGTCGGCCATGAGGCACCAGCCCGTCAGCCCCGACTGGAACAGGTTGAGCCCGACGAACGCGGTGAAGAGAAACCAGTATTGGTTGACGAAGTAACCCAGGGCGAGACTGACGAGAACGAATGTGCCGGCAATCGTCCGGATGGATCTTTCGATGTTCATGGCGCTACCCTCCGTACACTGTATACAGCATAAGGGATGCCAATCCCAACGACAAGGGGATATTCCGCAAACCATCCGTATTTACAGGATTTATCCGTTTGCAGGGTATGAAGGGCCGATGCGTGGGTGTTGCGTGGTCCGGGGATATGGCAACGTTACGTTGCATACGGCACAGGGGGAGACGGCGGCCCGTTCAGGTCAGGCGATGCCGTGCCGCTTCATCTTTCGCCAGAGCGTCGTCCGGTCGATGCCGAGCGCCGAGGCGGCCTCCCCCCGGTTCCATCGATGCGAATCGAGAACGCGGACCAGTTGCGCCTTTTCATCATCCGGGGACCCCGGCACCAACGGAATTTCGGAGGTTGCCGGCACGCTTTTCGACGGGGATGGCGCACCCGTCCGGTGAGGGCCGCGGCACAGTTCGCGAACCTCTTCGGCCAGGGCGTCGCAGGAAAGGACGGGGCCCCGGGCGCAGACGACGCCGCGCTCGAGCACGTTTTCGAGTTCGCGCACGTTGCCGGGCCACCGGTAATCCATCAGGCAGCGCATCGCCTCGGGCGAGACGTTGCGTACCCGGTCCAGCCCCCGTTTCCGCAACGTCTTCAGGATGTGGTCGACGAGCATCGGGATGTCTTCCTTGCGTTCCCGCAAGGGGGGGATCGTGATCGGGATGACGTGCAGGCGGTAGAACAGGTCCTCGCGGAATCGCCCCTCGCGCATGGCCGCCTTGAGGTCGCGGTTGGTGGCCGCAATGACGCGGACGTTGCTCTTCATCGTCTTGCTGCTGCCGACGCGCTGGAACGCGTGGTCCTGCAGCACGTGGAGCAGCTTGACCTGGACCGCGGACGAGATCTCGCCGATCTCGTCGAGGAAGATGGTGCCGTCGTTGGCCGCCTCGAAGCGACCGACCTTGTCGGAAACGGCGCCGGTGAAGGCGCCCCGGACGTGGCCGAACAGTTCGGATTCGAGCAGCGTCTCGGTCAGCGCCGCACAGTTGACCTTGACGAACGGCCCCTCGCGGCGAGGAGAATGGTCGTGGATGGCACGCGCGAAAAGCCCTTTGCCTGTGCCGCTTTCGCCCATGATGAGGACGGTCGAATCGGTCTCCTTGACCACGTCGACCAGTTCGAAGATCTCCTTAAGCCGCTCCGTCTTGCCGACGATCTCCCGGAACGGGAAACGCGACCGGCGCTCCTCGACCAGCCGCTCGATCTCGTCGAAGGAGCGGAAGGAGACGACGAAGCCCAGGATGTGGCCCGGCTCGTCCTCGAGAAAGCCCCAGCTCGCGCTGACCGGAATGATGCGCCCGTCGGCGCGAACGAGCGTGCCGTTGACTTCGGTGCGCGGCTTTCCCCCCTCGGTGATGTCGCCCATCGGGCAGTCGGCCTGCGCCGGCCCGAAGTGGGCGCGCAGGATCGTTCGGCAATCCTTTCCGAGCGCGTCGACCTCGGAAATGCCGACCATCCGCTCGGCCGCGCGGTTGAACGAGGCGATCCGGTGGTCGATCCCGACGGTGATCACCGCCTCCCACACGCTGTTGAGGATGGCCGCGAGCTTCTTCTCGCCCGTCAGCGGCCGACCGGACCCGGCCTGCAACATTTCATTGCGATCAGTCATCGGTGCAGTATACAACGGGGCGGGGGCGGAGGGCCTGCAAAATAAGGAAAGGGGCCCGGATCGGGCCCCTTTCGGGTGTCGTATGATGTGGCGTTCAAGGATTCGTCAGTCGAGGCTTCCCTGCCGCCTGCGGCGGCGGATCTGGCGGAGCAGGAATGCGGGGGCGAGCATCAGCAACAGCGTGAACGCCCCGTCGAGCGGTTCGGGACCGCGGCCGCCGGCCGCCGAGCAGCCAAAGGTTTTCTTGAACCAGTTTTCACTGTCGTCGCTCGCAGGTGTCGTGAAGGCAAGCGTCACGTTGTCGATCATCGAGGGACCACCAACGGCCGAGAACCGAACGGTCGTGTTGTCGAGATAGGGCAACGTGTTGTCAAAGATGTTCCCGTAATTCTTCACGGCCGGGTTGGTCAGGACCGCACCGTTCGAAGCATTGTAGAGCGCAAACCTGAGCAGGGTATTGTCGACGGCTCCGGCAGTCTGATTGTCCAGTCCGTAGACCGCCATGATGCCGTAGCGGCCCGTATTGTCTACGCCGGAGTCGGAAGCGAAACGGTAAACACCGACCGGCGTGGTCAGGTTGTCCGCGAACACGGCCAGGATGCTGGCATTGTCGGTCTTGAACGGAACTCCGTCGACGGTTACCTTGCCGAGCATTCCCATGACAACCGAGGTCATTTGAACGTTATCCCAACCGGCGGGAGCCGCCGCCCAGGAAGCGCCGGCAATGCCCAGCAAAGCCGCCGTTATAAAAACGATCACTGATTTCTTCATCCATTCCTCCCTGATATTTGGCTCTGTTCCAGGTTTCTAGAACATGAGGTCGAGCCGCTGCTCCTCGGCGCTGGCCGCGAACTCGACCCTGCCGGTGCTCACGTGCTGCGGCGGATATTCCTGCTTGTCGGACGCCCGATAAATAACGACCTTGATGGCGTCGCCTGCCGCTGCGCCATCCTTTGCCGCCGTGGTCGTATCGTCGCCGTAGATCGGCATGAAGCCGTATTCCTCGGTCTTGTCCTTCTCGATGACGAACTTCCCGACCAGCAACCCCTCGGGCGTGTAGGCCCGAACTTCGTCGCCCTTCTCGACCGCTGCGCCGCGGAAGGTGACGCTTCCGTAGACCCCCATCCACGTCGGAGTGGGGGTCAGGTCGGCGCTATGGGCAGGCATGGAAACCGCAACAGCCGCCAGAAACGCAATCATCAGAACGAGTCGTTTCATCTCTATTTCCTCCTGTTATTCACTTTTCAGTCGGGAAGCACGCCAAGACTGAGCGGCGTGCCGGCCGGATCGGTCATCTTGATCCAGTAGCCATAGCCCGGCGCGATGTACTTCATCGTGTTGAACTGCTGCGGAAGCCTCGGTACGTAGAACTTGGCGCCGCCCGCATCGTACATGACCACGCGGTCGAACTTCTGGTCGAGATACGCCTGGCCCCAGACCGGTCCGATCGTGTTGTCGACATTGATGCTGGCCCTCCCTGCGACCATGTTCTTGAACGACGTCAGATCACCCGAATCGTCGTAGCCGGTCACATGGTAGCGCTTGGACTCGTCCCAGTACGAAAGCAGTGCATAGCCGGAAGGAACGTTGTCGATGTGGGCGGCCGGGGTAACCGATGCACCCGGCACCGTAACCCAGACAAGTTCCTGAGCGGACGGCTTGATCTTGATCAGGTAGCCGTAGCCCGGCGAGAACGACTTCAGAGTTGCGAAGGCCGGCAGTGCGGGATCAAAGATCTTCATCCCGCCAATACCGTTATTGCCCTGGATCCGGGCGTACTTGCCCTCGATGGATTTGAGGGGGAACGCGGCTCCAACGTTGGCAACCGACTGCCAGGTGGTCTCCGTCAGTTCCGGAAACGCCGCCACGTTGTCTGCAGCGTAATATCCGCTGGCCGCGCCGTATCCGAAGAGACTCCAGGCGCCGGTGCGCAGCGGGTAGCGGTTACCCGCGATGAACCGGGGGGCGACGACCACCGGAGTGCCTTCGCTCCAGGTGATTGAGAGCGGGCCGTCCGCACCGTTATCGAAGGCGTAGTATGGCGTATCGGTCGTCCGGTTGTAGTAGACGAGCAGGATCTCCTCGCCGGTCTTGCAACCTTCGACAACGTTGTCGGTCGCTGTGTTGTCGCCGATGACGGTCAGAGTCAACGCACCATCGGTCCCTTCGAAGTAGCCGGCGCCAACCAGTTTCTTTTCCCACCGGACCGGATTGCTGCCCGGCTTCTTGTGGATACTGTAAGCGGCCACTTCGTCGGAGAACGCCGGAGTGCCACCGCCCTCGATCGTAACCGTCATCGGAACCGACACGACCGGGTTGGTGCCTGCGGCCGGCGCGGGGAAGCGGCTGGGATAGATGATGTTGAGATTGAAGATGCTGGCCGTGGCCGCCAACGGCGGCGTGCCGTCATCGGTCGCGGTGACGGTGACGACATAGGAACCGATTTCTGCCTCGGAGATCGGACCGGTCACCGTGATCGCGTTGCCGCTGAAAGAGAACCAGGAGGGCGATACCGGATCTCCACCCTTCGTGACCGACACGCCGAACGTCACCGCGTTCCCGTCGGGGTCCGTGTACGCCAGGGGAATCGTGGTCAGGGTCGTATTGTCGAAAATCGACTTCGTGCCGATCGCGGTGATGACCGGGTTCCGGTTGTCGACGATGATCGTGAAGGCGCGCGTGGTGTTATCGATGCCGTCGGAGACGCCGAGCGTCATCGGGTAGTTGCCCTGCTGAACGGCCTGCGTCGGCGCGCAGGACAGCGTGCGGTTGTTGCCCGTGGCTGGCGTCAGCGTGCAGAAGGACGGCATGCCCGCCACACTCCACGTGAGCGCCTCGTTGTCCTGGTCGGACGCCGTGAACACCCGGGTGAACGGGGTGCTGTTCACAAAGATGGTGTTGTCGGCAACCGAGGCCGGCGTAACGACGGGCGCCCGGTTGGTGTTGTTGACGGTCAGCGTGGTCGTCATCGGGTTGGGCTCTGCGAAGTAGCCACTTCCCGACGC
>JANXQJ010000113.1 GCA_025356865.1 Deltaproteobacteria bacterium
TTCGTCGCCGTCGGCCAGTCGGGCAACAACAGCGCCGTCTCCGTGGCGAGCGGCGCATGGAACGACGGCTTCGGCGGCTGGGGCACCTGCACCGGCCTGACCACGGACGACTACCTCTACGGCGTCGCCTACGGCAACGGCGTCTTCATCGCCGTCGGGGAATCCGGGGCGCTCTTCCGTTCGACGGACGGCGCCGACTGGTCCACCCCGACCACGGGCAAAGTGGTCGCCTCGTTCTTCGGCGCGGCGTTCGGCGGAGGCGCCTTCGTCGCCGTCGGCGAACAGCCCTACACGATCCAGGTCGCCCAGCCCGCGATCGCCGCCACCTCGGTCAACGGCGGCGCCTCCTGGACCCTCGGCACCACCGGTGTCTTCAGCCCAATGAGCGCCGTGGCCTACGGCGGCGGCAACTTCATCGCAGTCGGCGGGGGCGGGGCCATCGTCCGGACCACCGACAACGGCGCGAACTGGACCGGAATGAATTCGCTTCAGGAAAACAACTTCACCTCCGTCGCATACGGGGACGGGACGTTCGTCGCGGCCGGGGCGGCCGGCTCGCTTCGCCGGTGGATCGGAACCGGGAACTCGTGGCCGAGCGTCGTGCCCGAGGGTTTCACCGGCGACAACTTCACGGGCGTGGCGTTCGGGAACAAAACCTTCGTCGCCGTCAGCAGCGACGGGTCGATCCTGGTCTCCACCGACAACGGCGCGACCTGGGACAGCCGCGACAACAATGGGGGAAGCCACTTCGGCGTCGCCTTCGGTAACGGCTTCTTCGTCGTCGCGGACCAGTATGGCGAAACTCAGATTTCCAGCGACAACGGCGCAACCTGGAACCCGGGCGGGGCAATCGCGCTTTACGACACCGGCGACGGCAACGCCTCCGTCACCGGGATCGCATACGGCGGCGGCGCCTTCGCCGCGGTCTCCGGGGCGCTCGTGTCCGTCTCGGCCGATCCCGGGGCAACCTGGAACAGGTATCCGGCCCCGATCTGGGCAACCGGCATCGCCTTCGGGAACGGGACCTTCGTCCTTCTCGGACCGGACGGCGGCATCCTCCAGTCCGAACCGCTGTGATCCGGATGTCGGGAACATCGACAAGAAAGGGACGACAAGCCATGACCCCTGCAAAACGCGTTTTCCCGGGAATCGCCCTCGCGGCGTCCCTCCTGGCACTTTCCCTCCTGCCTGTCCCCGCTTTCGCGGGGCAGGTGGTGACGCCCGAGGCGAAAGCGTGGGCCGCCGCCGCGCTCCGGCAGGAAAAAACCGCCGGTACGCCCGCCGGAAAGAACAGCGTGGCGATCCTCTATTTCGGCAACCGGACGGGTCAGGCCGCAAACGACCCGCTCCGCAAGGGGATCCCGCTGATGCTCATCACCGACCTCTCCACGATCAAGGAGCTCGAAGTGGTCGAGCGGGTCCGCTTTCAGGCGCTGGCCGAGGAGATGAACCTCGGCGCCTCGGGTCTGGTCGAATCCGGCACCGAACCGCGCGTGGGCAAGCTGCTCGGCGCCCGCTGGATCGTCGGCGGCGACCTCACGGGGAGCGAGACGGCGCTGAAAGCCGATGCGCGCGTCCTCGACGTCCCCAAGGACGCCATCGTCGGACAGCCGTCCGCATCCGGCGACGTCACAGACCTGTTCAACATCGAGAAAACGCTCCTCTTCGGCCTGCTCAAGGAACTCAAGATCGAGGTCACGCCCGAGCAGGAGAAGACGCTGCGCAAGCCGTGCTCCACCAAGAAGAGTGCGCTGTTCTCCCTGTTCCGCGCCGTCGACGAGAGCGACCGGGGCAACTACGCGAAGGCCGACGAGAACTACCAGAAGGCGCTCAAGGAAGACCCGGGCATCTGCATCGCCACCGAAGGAATCGCCGAGTTGAAGGCGCTGGGCCTCGTCGGCGCCAAGGCGGCGCCCGCGAAAAAGAGGACGGCCGGCATGCTCGACACGCTCAAGGGCGAAACTTCGGTCACAGACCAGCTCGGGCCGAAAGAACAGCTGCGGGGCACGATTTCGCCGAAGGATACATCGACGCCGGCCAACCTGAACGTGATCTTTCCGTAGCGGCAAGGGAGAAAACGGATGACAACCCATCAATTATCGAACGTGATTGCAGCGGCGGCGATCGCCGTCATGCTGGGCGCCACCGCTTCGGCAGCGGCCGAGTCGGCCGTCCAGGTCGGCTTCGGCTACGACGGATGGAAGAGCACCCCGAATGCCAGCGGGGGGCAGGCCTACGTCCCCGTCCGGGCCGAAACGAAAACGGACGTCTTCAACTTCGCCATCGTGTCGGGACTGGTCCGCACCACCGCCAATCCCGGCGAGGGGGACACCGTCTCCCTGACCAATACGCTCGACACGAAGGTGACTTCCTCCTACGGCATCTTCGGGAAACTCCCCGTCGACATCCTCCTCGGCCTCGACGTGAACGCCCCCACCGGGAAGACCGATCTCTCCGCGAAGGAACTGCCGCTCGTGATGGATTCCGAACTGGTCACCATCACCTCGTTCGGCGAAAGTTGGAACTTCAACCCGTCGCTGACGATCGCGAAGGAATTCGGCGACTGGATGGCGGGGCTGAGCACCGCCTATGCTTTCCGGGGACGGTACGGCGCCAGCAAGGACGCCGGGTTGCACGACTTCGAACCGGGCAACGTCTGGACGGTCGCCGGCGCGTTGCAGGGCGAGCTCACCCACGCCACGGGGCTGCGCATCTTCGGCAGCTTCGCCAACTACGGCACCGAGCGCGAAGGGGCCATGCCGCTCCTCCGCGAAGGCAACTTCTACCTGCTGGGCGTCGAGACCGAATGGCACAACGAAAAGACGCGGCTGGCACTCACGCTGAAGGATATCTGCCGGGCAAAGAACGCCGTTCCCGATTCGGGCGGCACGCTCGCACGGGAAAGCGATAACAGCCACGGCAACGAGTTCCGGGCCGACCTCACGGGCACTTACGCCCTGACCGGCGGCACGATGCTCTCGGCCTCGCTGGCGGGCCTTCACGTCTCCGAAAACAGTTACGCCCCGGGGAGCGGGCGCCACATCGGAACCCGCAACAAGGGAACGGTCGGGCTGGGCGCGGCGCAGAAGCTGGCCGACTCGCTCGAAGGCGAGTTGTCGGTGAAGGGGTTCGTGATGAAGGACGAGGCCTCGGAATTCCCGGAACCGCAAGGCGACCGGACTTACCGGGGGATCCAGAGCGTGGTCAAGCTCACGGGCCGGTTCTAGAAAGACGGATTCAAAAGCGGGGGAACCCCGGCAGCCGAACAGGTCGCCGCGGTTCTCCCGCCGCTTTTCCCGCCTGGAACACTTCGATGACCCCTCACTTAAGGACGCCTCTTCCGATGAAAAACAGCTGGCTAGTACCGACTATTCTCCTTTCCGGGCTCTTCCTGCTCGTCTTCTACGGAGTCTACCGGTGGACGGCCGATCCCGGGCTTGAGGCCGAGCGGACGCACCCCACCGGGAACGGAGCCGTCCTTCCGGGGATGCCCCCGTCCCTGGTTCCCGGCACGCCCGTGACCGGCGCGCCGCCCTCCGGCGCGGCCACCCCCGCCTCCAACCCGCCTGAAGACCCCGCCGTCCGCCCGGCCGACCCGGCCGTTCCGCCCCTTTCCCAAGGCGTGTCCGGAACAGCGCCGGGAAGCGCGGCCGGAGCGATCGACGACCCGGTTCAAGACAATGTGCGTAAAAGCCCCACGTACATGCCAGGACGCGTCCCGAGGGACCATTCGCGGGCCCGGGCGCGAACGGGAACTCAAGAAGAGGCTGGGGAATCGGGAATACGGGCGGCCAACCCGCATTTCTCACCACGCTTCGTCGCGAGGCGGCGCAGCCGGGCGTGGATACAAGGCGCGCGACCTGAGGGCGACGCAGGCGTAGTTGACACTACGTCGAGGA
>JANXQJ010000153.1 GCA_025356865.1 Deltaproteobacteria bacterium
TCGCGGCTGCAGGGGCAGGAAAAGCGCGGCTCCTTCCGTTCGAGGATATCGAACGGAATGCCGATCGCGTCCTTGAGCATCTCCTCGGGCGTCATCCCTTCGCGCAGCATCCCGGTTACCGGCCGCGTCTCGGCGATCCGGTGCTCGAGGAATTCGAGCATCAGGTCGTCGGCGCCGGGGAGCACTTGCAGCATGTATCCGCCCGCCGCGCTCACGGTGCCGCCCGTCTCGACGAAGACGCCCAGGGCGATCGCCGACGGAATCTGCTCGGAGACGTGGAGGTAATGGGCAAGGTCCTCCGCGATCTCGCCGGACTGGAGCGGGACGCTGCCCCGGTACTGTTGCCGGATTCCCAGGTCGCGCACGACCGTGAGCAGTCCCGCGCCGACCGCGCCGCCGACGTCGAGTTTCCCGTCGGGCAGGAACAGGTCGGTGTCGGGGTGCTTGACGTAGCCGCGCGTGGCCCCCCTGGCGTCGGCCTCGGCCACGATGCCGCCAAGCGGCCCGTCGCCCGCCACCTGCAGGATGATGCGCTGCCCTTCCTTGAGCATCGCAGAGAGGAGCAAGGCGCCGCCGAGCGACCGGCCGAGCGCCACGGCCGCAGTCGGATGACACCCGTGGATGCGGGCTGCTTCAGCCGCCAGCGTCGGGCAGGTCAAACCGACGACCAGCAACGGCGCGCCTTTCGCAGTTCCCTTGATCAGTTGGTCCATGATTCATCTCCTGAAGTTATTATAATCATGGATCAGAAGGCCCGCTGGAGGTTCCCCTTGTCGCTATCTCTGGAAGAATATCGATCAATCGTCGAACAGGCCCCGATCCTGATCTGGCGCGCGGATACCACGGGGGAATGCAACTACTTCAACGAACAGTGGCTCGCGTTCACCGGACGAACAATGGCGCAGGAGACGGGCAACGGTTGGGCCGAAGGGGTGCATCCCGACGACTTCCGGCGGTGCCTCGACATCTACCTCGGGCACTTCAACCGACGTGCGGTCTTCGAGATGGAGTACCGGCTCCGCCGTCACGACGGCGCCTATCGCTGGCTCTTTGACCGCGGGGTCCCTTAGCGACCGGTCGAAAGCCGACTTTTCGCACGGCATCTGCCCGGATTGCCTGGCACGGAACTACCCGAACCTGAAAATGCCGTAGGTCATTCGATCCCGGGAAGTTCGCGCAGGTACTGCCCCGTGTGGGAGGCCGCCACGCGGGCGACTTCCTCGGGCGTCCCGCTCGCCAGGATTTCCCCGCCGCGATCGCCCCCTTCCGGCCCCAGGTCGATGATGTGGTCGGCCGTCTTGACGACGTCGAGGTTGTGTTCGATGACGATGACCGTGTTGCCGGCGTCCGCGAACATGTGGAGCACCGAGAGCAGCTTCTTGATGTCGTCGAAGTGGAGCCCGGTCGTCGGCTCGTCGAGAATGTAGACCGTGCGTCCGGTCGACCGCTTCGAAAGCTCGCGCGCCAGCTTGACGCGCTGCGCCTCGCCGCCGGAGAGCGTCGTGGCCGGTTGCCCGAGCTTGATGTAGCCAAGCCCCACGCGCTCGAGCGTCTCGAGCTTGTGCCGGATCGCCGGGATGTTGGTCAGGAACTCGTGCGCCTGCTCGACGGTCATCTCGAGGATGTCGGCGATGCTCTTCCCCTTGTAGAGGATCTCGAGCGTCTCCCGGTTGTACCGGCGGCCGCGGCACTCTTCGCACGTCACGTAGACGTCGGGCATGAAGTGCATCTCGATCTTGATGATGCCGTCCCCCTCGCACGCCTCGCACCGCCCCCCCTTCACGTTGAACGAGTAACGCCCCGCCTTGTAGCCGCGCGCCTTGCTCTCGGGGAGCATCGTGAAGAGGTCGCGGATCGGCGTGAAGACCCCGGAGTAGGTGGCCGGATTGCTCCGCGGGGTGCGCCCGATCGGAGACTGGTCGATATCGATCACCTTGTCGACGTGCTCGAGTCCCGAGACGGATGCGTGCGCGCCCGGACGTTCCCGCGCGTCGGTGAGCTTCTGCGCCAGCGCCCGGTAGAGCGTGTCGAGCACGAGCGTCGACTTGCCCGATCCGGAGACGCCCGTCACGCAGGTGATCAGCCCCAGCGGGAAATCGACATCGAGGCCTTTCAGGTTGTTGGCAGTGCAACCGCGCAGCGACAGGGCGTTTCCGTTCGACTGGCGGCGCGCCTTCGGCACCGGGATCGACTTCTTTCCGGAGAGGTATTGTCCGGTCAGCGACGCCTCGTTGGCGATGACCGCCTCGGGCGTCCCCTCGGCGACGACGTAGCCGCCGTGCACCCCGGCGCCCGGTCCCATGTCGAATACGTAGTCGGCCTCGCGGATCGTCTCCTCGTCGTGCTCGACGACGAGGACCGTGTTGCCGACGTCGCGGAGATGCTTGAGCGTTCCGAGCAGCCGACGGTTGTCGCGCTGGTGCAGCCCGATCGACGGCTCGTCGAGGATGTAGAGGACGCCCATCAGCGACGACCCGATCTGCGTCGCCAGCCGGATCCGCTGCCCTTCGCCGCCGGAGAGGGTCCCCGCGCTCCGCGAGAGCGACAGGTAGTCGAGCCCGACGTTGACCAGGAACGAGAGGCGCGCCCGGATCTCCTTGAGGATCCGCGCCGCGATCTTGACGTCGCGGTCGGGCAGTTCGATCTCGCCGAAGAACTTTTCGGCGTCGCGGATCGAGAGGCGCGTGATGCCGTCCATCCCGAGACCGCCGACCTTGACGCAAAGCGCCTCTTTCTTCAGCCGGGCCCCGGCGCACGTCCGGCACGGGCGGTTGTTCATCCAGGCGGAGAATTCCTCGCGGACGTCCTCGGACGCCGTCTCCTTGTACCGTCGCTCGAGGTTGCCGACCACCCCTTCGAACGGCTTGGTGTAGGAGAAGGCGCGCGATCCTTCCGAGAGCCGGAAGGTGACCGGCTCGGGCGAGCCGGAAAGGAGCATCTCGCGCACTTTTTGCGGCAGCTCCCCGAACGGCTTGTCGAGCGAGAAGCGGAAATGGGCCGCCAGCCCTTCGAGCGTCTGCCAGTAGTACGGCGTGGACCGCTTCCGCCACGGGGCGATTGCACCTTCGCGCAGGGAGCGGAGCGGGTCGGGGACGATCAGCTCGGGGTCGAAATAGATCGTCGCGCCCAACCCGTCGCACTCAGGGCAGGCGCCGTGCGGGCTGTTGAACGAGAAGAGGCGCGGCGTGACCTCGGGGATGCTCACGTTGCAGTCGGGGCAGGCGAACTTCTCGCTGTAGAGCGCCGAGTCGCCGCCTTCCGCCGTCACGCGAACCAGCCCGTCGGAGAGGGATAGCGCGAGCGTCACCGAGTCGGCGAGACGGCCGCGCGCGCTTTCGGACACGCGGATCCGGTCGACCACGACGTCGATGTCGTGCTTGAACTTCTTGTCGAGGGTGATCTCGTCCTCGAGTTCGAGCGGCTTGCCGTCGACGAACACGCGGGTGAAGCCGTCCCGGCGGTATTTCTCGAACTCCTTCCGGAACTCGCCCTTGCGCCCCCGGACGACGGGAGAGAGGAGGGCGACCTTCGCGCCGTCGCCCGCCGCCATCACGGCGTCGACGATCTGCGTCACCGTCTGCCGTCGGATCTCGTTGCCGCACTCGGGGCAGTGGACGCGGCCGATCGAGGCGAAGAGGAGGCGCAGGTAGTCGTATATCTCGGTGACGGTGCCGACGGTCGAGCGCGGGTTCTTGCTGACCGATTTCTGCTCGATCGAGATGGCGGGGGAGAGGCCGTCGATCGCGTCGACGTCGGGCTTTTCCATCAGCTCGAGGAACTGCCGCGCGTAGGCGGAAAGCGACTCGACGTACCGGCGCTGCCCCTCGGCGTAGATCGTGTCGAAGGCGAGCGACGACTTGCCGGAGCCGGAAACGCCGGTGATGACGACCAGCTTGTCGCGCGGGATCTCGACGTCGATGTTCTTGAGGTTGTGTTCGCGCGCGCCGCGCACGACGATCCGGTCGAGCGCCATCGCGCTAGCCCTTTCGCGCCGAGGTCGCCATCCCGGCGGCCATCCTGAGCGCGGCGACGAGGCTGTCCGGCTTCGCGACGGCCTTGCCGGCGATATCGAACGCGGTGCCGTGGTCGACCGAGGTGCGGATGACCGGGAGGCCCATCGTCACGTTGACGGCGTCGTCGAAGTGGATCAGCTTGAGCGGGGCAAGGCCGACGTCGTGCGTCATCGCGACGACCACGTCGAACCGCCCGTGGTACGCCCGGTGGAAGATCGTGTCGGGCGGATAAGGCCCGGTCGCCAGGATGCCATCTTTCACGCACGCCGCGATCGCGGGCGAAATGACGGCCGATTCCTCGTCTCCGAAAAGACCTCCTTCGCCCGCATGGGGATTCAGCCCCGCGACCGCAATCCGGGGCGACGCCGTACCCATGTATTTCCGGAAGAAGGCGTCGGTGATCCGGATCGTCCGCTCGACGAGCGGAGCGTCGAGCAGGGCGATCGCGTCGCGAAGCGACACGTGGATCGTGGCCAGCGCCACGCGGAGGCGGTCGCCGGCCAGCATCATTACGACGTGGTCCGCGCCGCACATCTGCGCGATGAACTCGGTGTGGCCGGGGTGCGGAACGCCCGCGAGTTTGAGCCCTTCCTTCGTGATCGGACAGGTGACGATCGCATCCATCGCGCCGGAAAGGACGTCGGCCGTCGCCGCACGGATATATTCCGCGGTCACGAATGCACCCGGGAGAGTGGTTTTCCCGAACGGTGCGTCGGAGAGTTCGAGGGCGGAAACAGGCCGGACCCAGATGGTTCCGGGAACCGGGTCGGCGCCCGGCGGGAGCGGTTCGACGGACGCATCGCACTCGACCAGCGCCGCGGCGCGCCGCATCACGGCCAGGTCGCCGTAGACGACCGGACGGCAGATCGCGGCTATCCCGGGGGACGGCAGTGCCCGGCAGGCGATCTCGGGGCCGACGCCGCCCGGTTCGCCCATCGTCACGGCCAGGGTGGGAAGCGTCACGACCCGCACACCGCCACGGCCTCCTGAAGCTGGACCCGGTGCGCCTTCTCGTGTTCGAGGATCACGATCGCGAGCCACTCGTAGAGGTTCAGCGAGCCGAACCGGTGGTGGGGAAACTCGACGGCGCGCGGATCGACGGACGCCAGCAGGCCGAACGTCTCGCGCGTCGCGGTCCGCGTCGCGGCGGCCAGCACCCGCAGCGCCTCTCGGGACTTGACGGTTCCGGGACGGACGGATGCCGGCGCCTCCATTCCGTCGAACGTGAGGGACTGCCGGATGCGGATGCCCGAATCATCGGACGGATACGGGGGCATTGCGGCGCCCGACTCCCGCAGCACTTTCCGCACGACCTTGCCCGCGGCCGTCTCGGCCAGCAAAAGGTGTTCGAGCAACTCGCCGGCCGACCATTCGCCGGAGACGCCGGAAAACAGGTCGGCATCCGATCGCGTCGCGACGACCCTCAGCGTCTCGTCGCGGATCGCCTTGATCGCCTCGAAAAGCCGGGCCAGTTTCGGCGGCAGAACCAAGGGTTCGCTGGTTTCGGACATGGGTGCTCCAATCCGGTTACAGGCGGATCTCGATCGCCGCCGCTTTCTTCAGTTCGTTCATCAGGTCGGTGTACGCCTTCTCGCTGCGCCGGTCGGTCAGTTCCTCGGTCAGCGCGTCCTTCAGCGCGGAAAAGTCGGGGAGCGTGCCGCCCCGGCGCTCGAGCAGGCGGACGAACCGGGCCCCGTCCGCCGTGAAAAAGGACGCAGACGTTTCGCCCGTCCGCAACTTGTGGAGTTCCCGGACCAGGTCGGCCGTCAGCTCGTCCGGCTTCATGAAGTCGGCCTCGATCAGCTGCACGCCCGGGTAGGTCATCTTGAGCAGGGCGGCCGTCTCTTTCATCGTGCTTCCGGATCGGAGGAACTCGACCGCCCGCTGGGCGGCCAGCCGGACCCGGATCGTCTTCTCGCCCGGGTCGTTTCCGTCGTCGACCACCGGGATCAACAACGTCTCGAAGCGGACGTCGGATCCTTCCCGGAAACGCTCGGCCTGCTCCTGGAAGTACGCCTTGACCTCGTCCTCGGTGACCGTCACCTCTTTCATCTTGCGGGCCCGAACGATGTTGCCCCGCTCCATCTGCCAGCGGATCCGCTTCCGGTAGACGGCGGGCGTGATTCCTTCGCGGGCGAGCGCCTGCGCAAACTCGCTCTCGGACAGGTTGTTGCTTTTCCGGACGGACGCCACCGCCCCCTCGACGGCCTGGTTGTCGACAGCCGCGCCCGTGCCCGCCAGCGCCTTGCGGACGAGCAGCGACTCGATCAGCGGCTCGACCCATTTCACGATCCGGGATGGGTCGCGCTCCTCGCGGAGCCAGGCATCGGCGTCGCCGGCCGGGACGTTCATCGCCTCGGAGACCGCTTCGCGGACCTCGGAGAGCGTGATCGGTTCCTCGTCGACCGTCGCTACCACGCCGTCTATGACGCGAGCGAACGCGGGAATCGTCAGGGTGAGGAACAGGAGCGCCCCGATTGCGGCAACGATCGTTTTCAGGAAATGCGTCATCTCTCCCCCGGTCTGTTTTGATGCGTCGATGCCCGTTCCGGTTTCTTCAGCCTAGCCCGCATTTCTCGCCACGCTCCTGCTACGTCGGCGGATCCGGGCGTGTCTACTGCGTTCCGCTCGATCGGGCTCCTCGACGTAGTGTCAACTACGCCTGCGTCGCCCTCAGGTCGCGCGCCTTGTATCCACGCCCGGCTGCGCCGCCAAAGCGA
>JANXQJ010000004.1 GCA_025356865.1 Deltaproteobacteria bacterium
GATGCCCGCCGCGACCGCGCGGGATCCGATCGGCTCGGCGACCATGAAGCCGCAGGCGTTGACGTTGTCCTTGAGGAACTCGGACATGTTGATCGGCGCGACCACCTCGAACAGGACGTTGACCGCTTCCTTGCCCGCGAGGCCGGGCTTGAGACCCATCTCGGAAAAATATTTGTGCGCCAGCATATTGTGGACGGACATCTTGAACGGGATGAAGAACGTCTTGTGCTTGAAGAACTGCTGGTACGGCTTTCGGTATTCGCCGGCGCTGTTGCGAACCATGATGCTGCCGTTGCGGTGGGCGAAGAGCGTCAGCTTGATCGGCACCCCGTAACGATAGAGGTCCATCGCCGCCGGGGCGAGGATGAAAGCCGCGTCGACGTCGCCTTTCTCGAGCGCGTCGGCGACCTTGTTCCAGTTGGGCAGGCAGCGCGTCTCGAGCTGGAATGATTTCGGCGAGTCCTCGCCGCTCTCGATCCGGCTGCGCAGGACGCCCAGCGCCAGGTGGTCGGTGATCTGGATGTGCGCGGCCCGAAGGACCACCCGGCCGTCGGCCGCGTGCTGCTCTTCCTTCGGCTTCTCGGGTGGGGCGGCCTCGGCCTTGTCGCCAAAGATGGCGTTGATCCGTTCCTTGAGTTCGTCGGGCGAGAACGGCTTCGGGATCAGCGCGTCGGCACCGGCGTCCTTCGCGGTCGCAACGTATTCCTTGTCGCCCTGCCCAGTCGCCATGATGAACGGCAGGGTGGCCGTCGGGGCATTGGCCCTGATCCACTGGAGCAGCGAAAGCCCGTCCCGGTTCGGCATCGCCCAGTCGCTGATGACCAGCCGGACGTCGGGGTCTGCGGAGAGGATCTCGACCGCCTTCTCACCGTCGACGGCTTCCACGACGTTGGTGAAACCGAGCTGCCCGAGCAGCTTCAGTTCCATCTTCCGCATGGTGCCGGAATCCTCGACCAGCAATATCTTCATTCCGGGATCGACGGGCATCGAAAATCCTCCTTGCGTCATGCGCCCCGCATCCGGCGCAAGAGGAATTATATACTACCCTTCCCCGGCTTGAGCGCTGACAGTCGACGGGAAGAAACGGGAGGGAGCCGTCGAACCTGCGGCTGGCCGGAACCGCCGCAACCGCGTGGGCGTTTTATCGTGGTTCGTTGACCGATTCGTCGATCGCGGAGCGGATCGCACCCGCGAGGAAACGAAAAGAAACGGGCTTCGGGATGAAAGCCCGGATGCCCAACTCCGCTGCCTTTTCAGAGGTCATCCGTTCGGTGTACCCCGAGCAGAGGATGACCGGCATCCCGGGGCGTATCTTGCGGACTTCCTGCGCGAGGCGGTCGCCCGTCATCCCCGGCATGGTCACGTCGCTGATCACGATATCGAAGGAGAACGGCGCCTTCCTGAAAAGATCGAGCGCCATCTGGCTGTCTGTGCTGCCGGTCACCCGGTACCCGAGCGATCCGAGTCTCCCGCGGAGCAGGTTCATGATCATCTCCTCGTCGTCCACGAAGAGGATTCTCTCGTTTCCCGGTTGAAGCGGCGACTCCTCGGAGCGGCATTCGACTTCCGGCTCGGAGACGATCGGCAGATAGATCTCGAACGCGGTTCCTTGCCCCGGCCGGCTCTTCACGTCGATCGCTCCCCCGTGCGCACAGACGATCCCGTGGACGACCGCAAGTCCCATTCCGGTCCCGCCGCCGTGCAACCGGGTCGTGAAGAACGGCTCGAATATGTGGGTCATCACCTCGGGAACCATGCCGCAACCCGTGTCCTCGACCGTCATGCAGACATACTCTCCGGGTTCGATCCCGGGATGCCCCGCGACGAATGCCTCGTCGAGAAAGCCGCTGTCGGCAAGGCGGATCCGGAGAACCCCTCCCGACCCCCCCATGGCCGCGGAGGCGTTCGTGCAAAGGTTCATGACCACCTGGTAGATCTGCGTCGGGTTTGCGAAAACCCTTGATGTCGATTGGATTTCGGAAACGATCCTGACTGTCGAGGGAACTGCGGCCCGCAGGAGCTTGAGCGTTTCAAGGACGACGTCGCCGATCCGGACAGGCCGTTTTTCCAGATGGCTCTTCCGGCTGAAAGCAAGGATCTGCTTCACCAACTCGGTCGCGCGCCTGCCGCCGAGGAGCACCTGGGAAAGGTTGTCCCGAAGGGGCGTTTTTTCCGGCAGGGAAGAGAGTGACATCTCCGTGTAACCCACGATTGCGGTCAGGATGTTATTGAAGTCGTGCGCAATCCCGCCGGCAAGCGTACCGATCGCCTCCAGGCGCTGTGAATCGGCAAGGCGGGCCTCCATTGCGGCCTGCTCCGTCACGTCGCCGCGGACGGACACATAACCGACGATCGCACCCGGTCCGCCCAGGATGGGAGCGATCGTAGCGTCCTGCAGGATCAGGCGGCCGTCTTTCGTCCGGTTCCGGAAGCGCCCCTTCCAACTTTTCCCGGCCCGGATCGCCCCCCACATATCTCGGTAGAACGCGTCATCCTGCGCCCCGCCGTTCAGGATCCGGCACGATTTTCCGACCGCATCCGCCCGCGAGAAGCCGGTGGTCGCTTCGAAGGATGGGTTCACGTATTCGATGAGGCCATCCGGATCAGTGATCACGATGTCCTCGGCGGCCTGCTCGACGGCTGCCGCGAGCCGCGTCGCGCGTGCCTCGGCCCGGTTCCGCTCCGCGATCATGCCGTTCGCCGATTCCGCCAGTTCCTTGAACTCTGTGAAGACCAGGCCGTCCGGATCGATTCCGACCGCCTCGGTCGCCGCTTTCCGGAAAAAGTTCGAAAACAGATCGAACGTCCTCCTCATCTGCAACGCGGTGTACCGTGCGACGCCGACAGCCCCCAGGAAGAGGAGCGAGAGAAGCCCGAGGATCTTGGCCATGGTTCGCCAGAACCGCCCGATCACCTGCCGGCGGGTCTCCTCCACTCGGTGGTCGATATCGGCGATGCCCGATCCGGCGGCGATGAACCAGCCCAGCCCTTCCGCAGGACGGGCATAGAAAATCGCGGGGGAAGGCATCCCTTCCTCTGGATCTGCAAGTTTCGTCAGGAAGCCCCCGCCCGTCCGCGAACGCTCGATCAACCCGTGGACGACCGATGCGCCTTTCCGCCCACCTACGACATTCATGACGTAATCGGCCGGTGCCACCCGGGGGAGGAGGGTGCCGTCCATGGTGCCGGCGAAGACGCGACCCTCACCGGGGAACCGTGCACCGCCGATCCGGGCCAGGATCTCCTCCCGGATTTCCTGATCCGCGTCGTCGAAATATTCACCGGCCCCGATGACCCAATCGAAAGGGGCGAACCGCTTGACGTAGGAGATCTTGGAGAAATCGTTCCCCGAAACGCGCGGCTTCGACCAGTGGTAGGCGTAGAACCCTTCCCCCCGGGTCCGGGAGATGTCGATCATGTCGCGGAACAGATACGATCCGCGCGCATCGCGCCGGTCGATCAGCATCTTTCCTTCGAGTTCGGGACGATCGGCGTTCAGGAGCTGGAGGCCGGCGCACGAGAAGGCGAAGCAGTAACCGCGCCCGCGGTTGAAGCGGACCGGCCGCAGGGCGTCCAGGATCATCGCCTGGATTTCCGCGTCGCTGTTTTTTCCCTTGTGCCTGTTCCAGAGATAGGTGGCCGTTGCGTGCGCCTGCAGGACGGTGGCCCGGACGGATTCCTTCGCGCGCGTTTCCGTCTGGGAGTGCATGAAACCGACGAGGTCCAGCGTGCGGTCGACCTGCTCCTTGAGCACGGCCTTGCGCGCTTCGAGGAGTTCGACCCGGATCCGTTCCTCGTCCTTGCGGAAATGCTCGTATTCCGAACGGAGCCACGCGCCGCCTACGAGCAGCATGGCCGCGAAGGCGCCGACGAGCCAGTTGCGCAGGATTGTGTTGACGACCGTTCGCTTGAATATCAAGGTTTCTCTGGACAATGAGCCATGGGTCATTATCCGAAAACAACGGAGGGAATGATGACAGGATTAACTGAGATGCGGGTAGGTTATTGCGATGCGCTCACGTAGGGTTATTCCTACGCTTGTTCCATGAGGGCAGTGTGGACGCTCAGTCGGAAATGCCGGCTTCGAGGAGATACCGAACGATTTCGGCGCTGCTTTTTATCCCCATTTTCTGGAAGATGCGGCTTTTGTAGGTCGTGACGGTCTTCGGGCTCATGAATAGCACCGCGGCGATATCCCGGTTCCTCATGCCGGCGCCGATCATCCGCATGACCTCGTATTCCCGGTCGGAAAGTTTTTCATGGGGCGGACGGGCGGTAGCCGTATCAAGGTCGAAGGCAAGTTTCTCGGCAAGCGCGTTGCTGACGTATCTCCGACCCCGGGCGACGCGCCGGATCGCGGAGATCAGTTCCTCCAGCGCGCTTTCCTTGGTGAGGTATCCGGATGCGCCCGCCCGCAACGCCCGGATGGCGTACTGCTCCTCCGGGTGCATGCTGAGAATGAGAACGGGGAGGCGGGGTTTCCTTTCCTTGATGAGCTTGAGCACCTCGAGGCCGTTGCGATCCGGCAGCGAGATATCGAGCAGGACGATGTCGAATTCGTCCCGTGCGAGCCGATCCAGCGCTTCCCGCCCCGTGAACGCATCCGCCATGACCCGGATGTCGGGCGTATTCAGCAGGATCTCCTCGATCCCCCGGAGAACGATCCGGTGGTCGTCGACGACAAGAACCCGGATGGTCATCGACCGACCCCGGCATCGACCGGGAACCGGGCGGTGACGGCAGTTCCGCCTGCGGGCATGGCCTTGACGCGCACCTCGCCCCCGAACGGGTAAGCCCGCTCGCACATGCCGATCAGGCCGAACGACATCGGATCCGATATTTTTTCCGGCGGGATTCCGACGCCGTTGTCACGAACCGTGAGCGTCACGGTGCGCTCCGTCTTGATGAGGCGGACGGACACCTTCGAGGCGCCGGCGTGGCGGACGACATTCGCCAGGATCTCCTCGAAGATCCGGAACAGCGCGGTCGAGCGGGCCGGATCCAGCTCGATGTCGTTCGGATCGACCGTCACCTTGCAGGCGATTCCCCGGCGTTTCTGGAAATCCCCCGCCTGCCACTCGATCGCCGCTCCCAGGCCGAGGTCGTCGAGCAGGACCGGGCGCAGCTCGGTGGCGATCCGCTTCACCGTCCGGATGGTGGAATCGATCGACGCCAGCATGTCGGCCATTCTTTCCCTCAGCACCTCGTGGCAACCGTCGAGATGTTCCGCCACCCAGGACGTGTCCAGCTTCAGTCCCATCAGCCCCTGTCCCAGGATGTCGTGGATCTCTCGCGCGATCCGCCGCCGCTCGTCCTCGACAGCGCCCTGGATGTGGGTTGACAACATGCGCAACTGGTCCCTCGACCGGGTCAGCGCCGCCTCGGCCATCTTGCGGTCGGTGATGTCTTCCGCCACCACCACGAAATAGTCCGGTGAGCCGTCGGCCTTCCGGACGACCCCGAGGGTCCGGTTCACCCAGATCGTGGTCCCGTCCTTCCGGAGATACCGCTTCTCGCGGGCGTGCGAATCGACCCCGCCCGCCATGAACCGGCGATGCAGTTCGAGGTCGCCTTCGAGATCATCCGGATGGGTCGTGTCCCGGTAGTGCATGTTGCGGAGCGCTTCCGGGTCAACCCCGACGATCTCGCAGAAGCGGGCGTTGGCATCCCGGTAATTCCCCTGCGGACTCACGTGGACGATGCCGGCCTGCGCGTGGTCGAAGGTGTTCCGGAACAGCCGTTCGCTTTCCCGGAGCGACTGTTCCATCAGCCGGTGTTCCGTCACGTCGATGGCGTAGTGCAGGAAAAGTTCCTCGTCCACCGGAACCCAGCGGGTATCGAGAAACCGGTCTTTGCCTTCAAGGACCTGCTGCTGCGGTTCCCCCGCAGACCACAGTTTCGGCGCAAGGCACCACGGACAGGGCTTCTCGAACCCCTGCCACCCTCGGTAGCAGGTCAGTCCGGGCTCGGCCCCTTCGAGTTGCGCAGAGCGGTTTGCAGCGACGACCTCATAAGTTTTCGGACGGAGGAGAAGCGCAGGCCAAGGCATGTTGTCCAGAAGAATTCGGTTCAGTCGGTTTTTTTCCGACAGAACCCAGTCTGCCGAGCGACGCTCGGACGTTCGCACGGGTGAAACTCCCTTCCCGGCATCGGGGCAGTCACTCATTAGAACAATGTATCGTTATTGCCAGGAGAAGGGAAGCGCCGGGGATGCGACACGCGAGGCGGGGGAATAACTGCTCTAACTAATCCAGGTCGATATCGCGTACCGGCTTCTCGGCGGGCTCGTCCTTCGCCTTTTCCATGAACGACTTGAACAACTTGTCCATCGCGGCCCCGCGCCCCTTGTCGGCCTCGACGATCTGCTTGAACTTTTCCTCGATGCGGGTCGACTCCTCCGCAAGCAGTCGATCGGCATCCTTCAGGTCCGAAGCCTTCCGCGCCGCGCCGGCCGGATCGTTCGTTTCAACGACGACGCCGCGAATCGTATCGACCGCAAGTTGCGTCCTGCAACACGGGCACTCGATTTTAAGGATACTTCGTCCGTCTACCGGATCCGACATGGGGACACCTCCGTCGGCTCGATATTATCCCTATATTCACGATCGTGTCCACGCTGTCAACCGGCTTGCAAATTTGAATCGCCCCGGGTTTGTCGGAGACTGGGATGCGCTTGATGATCGAGCGCGAGATCCGATCGGTGCGGGTGTGGGTGATGATGGGGGGAATCTCGATGCTGGTCATCATGCTCGGGTTCGTCGTTATAGAATTCGTTGTACCGGCGGTGAAGAAACCGGTTGCAACGCACGAAACGCAGATCGGGTGGGAATAACCCCTCCCCCGCCAGCCCGCCGCTCTCATAGAAATGTCAGATCAGGGCTGACAAAATGGCCCTTATCGGTCGCTTTTGGTCGCTATTGGCAAAGCTACGGCCCTGACGGATTTCTCCAATCAGAGCCGTAACTTACGGGAGTTTAAGTGGAGCCGATGGTCGGGATTGAACCGACGACCTGCTGATTACGAATCAGATTTCGCTTTCCAATGGCTCCAAACAGGGTGGCTGGCCCCATGTTTTGGCGTATTTCGTGACGTATTGGACTCGATTTGAACGATTGGAACCAACCCGGCGGTATGGAATAGAAGGTTTTTAGAAGGCTCTCCCGCCTGCCCGCCCGCCATTTTTTCTTGGCG
>JANXQJ010000043.1 GCA_025356865.1 Deltaproteobacteria bacterium
CCTCGGGATCGGGTCCGCGCGCGCCGCCCGCTTCTCGTTCCTCGTGGCCTTGCCCGCCATCCTCGGGGCCGCCCTGGTCAACCTGCGAAAGGGGGTCGGTGTTTCGGTCCTTCCCGAACTCTATACCTCGGTCGTCGGATTCGTCCTTGCGCTGCTGGTCGGCTACCTCTCCCTGTTCCTGGTCGAGCGGTTGGTGGTCCGGGGACGGTTCAACCGGTTCGCGCCCTACACCTTCCTGCTGGCGCTCCTCTGTTTCTACCTCGCGTGGCAATCGTGACCGGCGGCATCGCCTGGTCCGACTGGAGCGAAGAACCGTTCCACCGCGCGCAGGCGGGGGGGAAACTGGTTTTCCTCGACCTCTCCGCGAAGTGGTGCCACTGGTGCCACGTCCTCGACGAAACCTCGCTTTCCGACCCCCGCGTCCTTTCCGTTCTCGATAGATCCTTTGTCTGCATCCGGGTCGACACCGACAGGCGCCCGGACATCAACGACCGGTACAACCAGGGCGGGTGGCCGTCCGTCGCGGTGCTGATGCCCGACGGCCGGGTGCTGACCGGCGCGACCTATCTCCCGCCCGACGCGTTGCTGGCCGTGCTCGAAAAGTGCGAGGGGTTCTACCGGAACGATCGCGCGCGGATCGATGCGTACCTGGCGGAAACGTCCGCGCAGGGTGAAGCGGAAGGACTGGATGGCGGGTACCTGGCCGGTCTCGACCAGGGCCCGGGCGAAGATCTGCTCCCCGGGATCCGGCAGTCGGTGATGTCGCAGATCGATCCGGCCACCCCCGGTTTTTTCGGGGAGCCGAAGTTCCTGATGGTCGACTCGCTCGCATACCTTCGGGACGCGTGGCTTTTCGGACCGGATGCCGAAGCGGGTGAAGCCTTTCTCGCGATCCTGCGGCGGATGGTGCAATCCGGGGTGTTCGATCCCGTCGAGGGCGGTTTTTTCCGCTACGCGACGAAGCGTGACTGGACCGTGCCCCACTACGAGAAGTTGCTGGCCGACAACGCCGGGATGCTGTCGCTGTGTGCCTCCGCCTTCGAACTCTCGGGCGACCCCTTGTTCGCGGATGCGGCGCGCGACACGCTCCGCTTCCTGCTGCTGACGCTGATCGACCGGGAAAGCGGCGCATTTTTCTCGAGCCAGGATGCCGACGAGTCGTATTACACCCTGCCCGCCGAAGAGCGGTCCTTCCGCAACCCTCCGGCGGTCGACCGGACCGTCATCTCCGAATACAACGCTGCCGCCGTTTCGGCGCTGGTCGCCGCTGGGCGCGCCTTCCCTGGCGGCGGCGAGGCGAAGCCGGGCGACGGCCTGCTGCAGCGGGCCGTCGAACTGGGGTTGCATCTATCCGAAGGGATGTGGGCGGGGGCAGACGGGCAGATCCGCTTCAGGGACGGTTCCGGTTTCCAGGCCGGATATCTTGCCGACAACGTGGCGGCCGCGGTTGCGTTCCTGGACCTGTTCGATGAAACGAACGACCCCGGGTGGCTCGAGCGGGCGGCGGTCCGCCTCGACTGGGCGGTCTCGAACCTGTTCGACGCCGGGAACGGGCAGTTCGTCGACCGGGTCGGCCGCCCGGGCGATGCGGGCCTTCTAAAGAACGTTCGATATCCGTTCCAGGGAAACGCCGCTGCGGCCGGCGCCCTGATCCGGTGCGGAAGGCGCGCGCTGCGGGCCGACCTGTTCTCGGCCGGGCGCAAGCTGCTTGCGCGGCTTTCGAGGGAGCACGACGAGCGGATGGGGCCGTTCTCCGCGCCCCTGGGCAGCGCCCTTTTGCGCTATTGGCATGGAAACGCCGGGAAGGCGTGCCTCCCCGGCGATCCGTCCTGCGAAGGGTGACCGGCCGGCCTTCCTGGCGTATCAGTTCCCGGAAAGTTTCGCGGCGATCCCCGCCACGTGTTTCCCCTGGAAGCGCGCCGCGGCCAGTTCGTTTTCCGACGGCATCCGATCGCCCTGGGTTCCGGCGATCGTCGTTGCGCCGTAAGGCGAACCGCCCGTGATCTCGTCGTTTCGCATCTGCCCTTCGAACGAGTAGGGCAGTCCGGCCACCACCATGCCGTGGTGCAGCAACGTCACGTGAAAGGTCAGGAGGGTAGACTCCTGGCCGCCGTGCTGGGTGGCCGTGCTCGCGAACACGCTGCCGACCTTGCCGATCAGCGCCCCGCTGAACCACAGCCCACCCGTAGCGTCGAGGAACTGCCGCATCTGACCGCACATGTTCCCGAAGCGGGTCGGCGTCCCGAAAACGATCGCGTCGTAGGCCGGCAACTCCGAAACGTCGCAGACCGGAACGTGGGCGAAAACCTTCTGGGCCTCGATCGCCCCCATCTTCCCCAGGACTTCTTCGTCCAATGTCTCGGGCACGCGGCGGAGTACGGCTTCTGCGCCGGGAATCTCGCGGATTCCTTCGGCCACGGCCTCGGCCATCCGGTAGACATGGCCATATGTCGAGTAGAACAGGACGAGTGCTTTCATGAGGGGCCTCCAGGTCTGGGTTGGTGAGCCTGAATCTTTCGTTTGGATGCCGTCATCCGCGAAACGGTGCACGGGTTCCGGAGGTCACACGTCCACGCGGCGGTGCGGGGTCAGGATCGCGTTGCGAACCGTTTCGCCTGCCCGGACGGCCGCACCCGGCCAGATCACCGCATTGGCGACCGTCGCGCCTGCCTCGACGGCTCCGTTCTCCTCGATGACCGCATTGGGTCCGATGACTGCGCCGGGTGAAATGCGCGCCCTCGGTGATATCCAGGCCGGGGGAATGATCTCGACCCCGGGTGAAGAGCCGCCGGGGAGCGGATCGCGCTCGGATGGCTCCTCGAGGAGGGCGATCGTCTCGCGAAGGTAGTCGGACGGGGTTCCGAACTCGCGGAATACCCCCTCGGTCAGGAAACCGTGGATCGGCGCCCCCGTCGCGATCAGCGGGATGTACACGTCCCGTATGATGCACGACGGTTTTTCGTGCGGGATGAGGTCGAGCAGTTCAGGTTCGACGATCTGGACACCGGTGTAGAAGCCCGAAAGGCGGCCGTCGCCCGCGTCGGTCCCGAAGCCCGTGATCCGTCCGGAAGGTTTTATCCAGACCGGGGTATACCGCTTTTGCCGGATGGGGAACAGGACCAGCGTGGCGAGCGATTTCTTGCGGCGGTGGAAGGCGAGGGCCCGCGCGAAATCGAAGCGGACGATCGAGTCGCCGTTGGCGGTGACGAAGGTGCCGCCCTTGAGATGCTGGCGCGCGTTGGCGATCCCTCCCCCGGTTCCGAGGATCTCCGGCTCGATCGTGAACTGGACGGGCGTCCGCTTGCCGGCCCAGTCCATGATTTCCTGCTGGATCAACCGCGGGTGATGGTGCAGGTTGAGGACGAACGACTTGACGCCCGATCGTGCGAGGTAGGCCATCGTCCAGGTGCAAAGGGGGCGGCCCAGCACCGGGACGACCGGCTTGGGCATCTCGTAGGAGAGCGGGTGGAGCCGCGTTCCGAGTCCCGCGGCCAGGATCATGCCTTTCATGGATGCGCCTCACTGGATGCTTTTGCGGAAAGGGCGGCAAGTATCGGGCAAAGCCGGGACGCCAGGGGGCTCAGTTCGGGATTGCGCGCGAAGTTGCGTTCGAGATGGGCGACGGTCGGCGGGATGAAACCGAGGTAAAGCCGCTTGCCCCGGACGTGCGCCTGGTTGCCGAAGGTGCCGATCGCCTTGACGTTGCGCTGGAGCGCCGCGAGATCCAGCAGGAAGCCGAACGCGCCGCCGTCGCCGGCGGCCTGGCGGAGCGTGGACGATGCCGCGTGCCGCCACCCGTACCCAAGTTCCGCTTCCATCGGTTCCGGGAGCGTGACGTAGGAATCGCGCAACAGCGAAGCAAGATCGTAGTAGACGTTTCCCATCCGGGCATCCTGGAAATCGAGGAGGACCAGCCCCCCGTCGCCGCGCACCATCAAGTTGCGGCTGTGGAGGTCCCGATGGACGAGGACGCGGGGCAGGGCGGCCAGTTTTTCGAGGCGCGGCAGGAGCAGGTCCCCGATCGATCGTTCGTCCCGCGCGGAGAGCGGGATGCCGCCGAATCCCCGGACGGCGTGCTCGAAGAAGAAATCGATTTCCCACGCGAATTTTTCGACGTCGAATGCGAGCGTGGCCGGGATCGCGCGGCGGTCGAGCGCCTGCGTCCCGTCGGACTGGAGCCGGACGAGGATCTCGATGCACCGCTCGTAAAGGGGGCGGCAGCCGTCGACGCCATCGGCCTTGACGCGGTCTTCGAGCATCGTGTCGCCGAGGTCTTCGAGGTAAAGCGCCTTATCTTCCGGGAAATGGCCGAGGATGGCGGGGACGGGTAGTCGCGCTTTCGCCAGGTAGCGGTGAACGTTGAGGAACGGCAGTTCGCCCCCATCGGGCACATCGTCCGGATACCGCATAAGGATCACGGATTCGGGCGCCGTTTCCGGGGAAAGGTGCACCCGGAAGTACCGGCGGGTGGAGGCGTCGCCCGCGAGTTCGGTCGTTTTGCTGCCCGATACCGGTCGGCGGAAGATCGTGGAAAGCGCGGTGTCGACCGGAAGGCCGTCCACCCCGGGGGTCACCGGCCGCTCCCGAAGAGCCGGTCGGTCATCCCGCGGCATTCGGCGAGAATTTCCTCGAAAGACCGGTATGGGGCGTCGGCGCCGGTGGTGTAGTCGCGCAGTTCGAGCGTGAACATCCCCTCGAAGCCGATCTCGCGCAGGGCGGCGACAGCCGGTTCCCACGAGATGCTCCCCTTGCCCGGCACGAAATGGTCGTCGCGTACGCCGTGGTTGTCGGAAGCGTGTACGTGCATGAGCCGCCCGCCGGCGGTCCGGATCGCGTTGAGGACGCTGCCCTGCATGTGGGCGTGGGCGAGGTCGAGGCAGACGCCCACCCGTTCGGCCGGATACCGTTCGACGATCCCCAGGATCTTTTCGATCCGGGTCGATTCGCCCGGGGTATTTTCGACCGCGAAACGGACGTTTTCGGGAAGCGCATCGCACAGCGCGTCGAGCGAGGCGAGAAAGGCGTGCCACCGGTGCGGAAAAACCCGTTCGGCAGGGAAACTGGTGTGAAGCACCACGACGCCGCCGCCGTGCCGGGCCAGGAAATCGGCCGACCGGATCGTGGCCGCCACCGATTCGGACCGGTGCGCCTCGTCTTCGGAGCAGAGAGAGTACCACCGCTCTTCCGTATAGCGGCGGACGTCCGGGTACAGCGGCGAATGGAGGCTCCTGGCCGTCACCCCGTGGGTGGCGAGCAGGGCGGAGAGTTCGTCGCCGGCTGCGACGTCCCCTGCGGGGAAATGGGGCGGCATCCCCCAAAGTTCGGCGTTCGTGAATCCGTACCGGGGAAAGAGCCGGACGATCGCCTCGTCGAGCGCGTGGAAAACGAACAGGTGGGTGGAGAGGGAGAGCTTCATCGTCGGTCGACACCTTGAGCCATTAAAGTTCCTGTGATAATATCATGACTTAGCCGTTCGCGTCCCGACGGCGGTCGGAGAATATCGCTTGAATTCCACATCAACGCTCGCCGCATCCATCCTCGCCGCGGCCTGTTTTATTTCCAATCCCGCTCACGCAGCCTCCGGCCGGTCCGCGCCACCCCGGGTCGTTTCGGCGGCCGTCTCCCCGGATCGCCCGCTTTCCGCACCCGACCAGGCGCTCCGGGAGGGGTGGAAGCTGCTCGTGACCGAGAAATATCCCCTTGCGCGCGAAAAATTCCGGAAAATCCCGGCCACCGACTACGACCTCGCCGATTATGCCGAATGTTTCACCGGGCTCTCGTTCGTCCGCGAGGGAAACCTTCCGGCGGCCGCGGCCACCTGGGACAACCTGGTCTCGGCCCACCCCGGGTCTCCGCTCGTGCCGCTTCTTGCGATCGAAATGGCGTTCCTGTCCGCCCGCCAGGACAACCTCGCCCTCGCGCGCCGCTGGTTCGACATCGGGAAGGGGCACGCCTCCGGTTCCGAACGGAAGTCCGAAGAGGGGTTCGTCGGGGCACGGTTGCTCGAGGAGATCGACCCGGTGCGCGCCGCCGAATCGCACCTGCAGAATTTCGTGACCTACAGCGCCCAGGAAGGCGGATCGCTTTCGGCCGAACGGCTTGCGTCGTGGCACCGGGCCGGAAGGTTCACGGACTGGAGCCTCCCGGTCACATTTTACGCCCGCCTTGCCAAGGCGCAATTCCGGGCAGGCAATGTCGACCGGGCACGGCTCCTCTACCGGGACGCGCTCCGCAAGTTCCCCCCGACCGAAGAATACTACTCGCTGATGTTCGACTTCGCCGAGATGCTCCGCAAGGTCGGCGACACGCGCGCCTCGCGCGCCATGCTCGACCAGGCGATCTCGGCGTCGCCGATCGGTATCTGCGGCGAGGCGTCCTTCCTGCTGGCGCGGGTCCAGTGGAAATCGGGCAAGCTGGCCGAAGCCCGGAAGTCGTTCAGCGACATCGTTTCCAGCGGGATCTGCCGCCCACCGGTGGCCGAGCGGGCGCTCCACCTCGCGGCCTGGATCGCCGAGGAAGAAGGCGACCTCCCCTGGCTGACCGATGCCTTCGGGAAATTGCGCGCGTCCGCCGACGATGCGATCCGGCAGGAATCCTCCTTCCGGTACGCTTTCGGCCTCTACCGGATGAAGCGTTTCTCCGAGGCGGCATCCGCGTTCGACGCCGGCACGAAGGTGGGGCACAGCACGGTCGAGAGGGCCCGCAATCTCTATTGGAAAGCCCGGGCGCTGGAAGGACAGGGCCGGAATGTCGAGGCCGAATCCGATTTGCGGCAGCTGGCGGCAAACGCGAGCGGCGGAATCTACGCGCTGTTCGCGCTCGGGCGGCTTGGCCGCGACCCCTGGGCGATGTTCAACGCCCCCTCCTCGATGGAAACGCAAACGTTCGCAATCGACCGGGAACGGCTTTGGGAAAAGGTGCGTCGCGCCGGCTGGGATAAAGTCGATGCCGAGAAACTGGGCCGATGCGACCGTCTGGCCCGGATGGGGATGCTCGATTTCGCGATCATGGAAGCGGAACGGATCGACCCTCGGCAGCTGCGCAAGGTGCTGGGGGTTTCCGAGGGCGGGACCGCGGGCTATTTCCGTTTCATGACAGGCGACCTGCGGGGGGCGCTCCGGGAGGCCGACCGCCTTCCGACCGACCTCGAAAAGGCCGGGCTCCTCGAAAAGATCCAGTTTCCGCTGACGCCCGAGATGGTGGGGGATTGCGACCGGAAGAAGTCGGGGATGGATCCGCTCGTGCTCCACTCGGTCATCCGGCAGGAGTCCCAGTTCTCGCCGACGATCCTCTCGCCGGCCGGTGCGGTCGGGTTGATGCAGCTGATGCCGCGCACGGCGGCCGAGACGGCACGAAAGATCGGGCGCAACCGTCCCACCCGGAGGGATCTCGTCAACCCGCCGGTCAACGTCGAACTGGGTGCGGCCTACCTGTCGCGGCTGGTGCGCACCTTCAACGGCGATTACATGCGCGCGGTCGCGGCCTACAATGCGGGGGAACCCGCCGTCGAGAAATGGTGGGGGCGTAGCGGAGGCGATCCGGCGATGTTCCTCGAGAACATCTCCTATCGGGAGACGCGCGGTTATGTGCGTCGCGTCTTCTTCAATCTTCTCCAATACTACCGGATCTACCGGCCGCGGATGCTCTCGCAATTCCTCGCCACCGCTCCGAAAGAAGGTTCGCCAGCGCCCGGTGCGCCCGGCATCCCACCGCCCGAAGCGAAGCCCGTGGACGACCCGCCGCCGAAACCGTCCGCTCAAGGCGGTTGATCCGCCGCCTGGAATCCTCGGTCTGCCTCCGGAAGGCGGGCGATCGGGCCACCTCGGCCGTCAGCGCCTCGGCCGCCGACTCCTGGTCCGCTTCCCCACGGCACACGAGGACCGCGTCGCACCCCGCCGCCGCGGCGAGCACGGCCGCTTCACCCGCGGGATGCCGGTCGGCGACGGCCTTCATCTCGAGCGCATCCGAGAAGACGACGCCCTTGAACCGCATCTCTTCACGCAGGATTCCGCGGAGGATCGCCGGGCTGAGTGTGGCGATCCGCCCGGGATCGAGGGCGGGATAAAACACGTGTGCGGTCATCAGGGCGGGCACGCCGGCGCGGACCGCTTCCCGGAAGGGGAACAGGTCGCGAGACTCGAGTACTTTCCGGGCATCCCGGACGACGGGCAGTTCGAGGTGCGAGTCGGTTTCGGTGTTCCCGTGGCCCGGGAAATGTTTCCCGACGGGGATGATCCCGGCCGCGGTCGTTCCGCGCACGAATGCGTTTCCCAGAAGCGCCGCCTCGCCGGGCCGGTCCGAAAAGGACCGGTCGCCGATGACGGGATTGCGCGGGTTGCTGTCGACGTCGAAAACGGGTGAAAAGGTGATGTCGATCCCGACTGCGCGCAATTCCCTCGCCATGGCGTGGCCGGCCTCCTCCGCGATCGTTTCCGCGCCCCCCTCGAAGAGGGAGCACGCGCGCGCGGGCGGAAATTGCGTGAAATCGGGATCCTTCAGGCGGATCACCCGTCCGCCTTCGTGATCGATGGCGATCAGCGGCGCGGGGCGGCCGCCGCCGGCCGCCGTGCGAATCTTCCGGCACAGGTCGCGGACGTGTCGCGCGTCGCCCACGTTCCTGGAAAAAAGGACGACGCCGCCCACGGTGCCGTCTTTCAGCCGGGCGCGCAACGCCGGGGGGATGTCGGTTCCCTCGAACCCGACCATCAGGTATGGCGTACGGGTTCCGTCTGAACCTTTGGCTGGCATGGCGGACCTCCACTCGTAAAATGGTAATCTTATAGCAACATGATGACCACGACCGAAAAACAAGGGCTGCCGGCGCTGATCGGGGGCGTGCGCGCGGCGATCGCCACGGTGCGGACGGTCGGTGACCACGGCCAGCTCCTGCAGCAGGGGTGCGGGTTCTTCGTGGACGGACGGGGCGACCTCGTCACCAATCGCCACCTGTTGCAGGGCGGCCTGAGCGCATCGGTCCGGACGGCCGACGGGCAGGAGTTCGACGTGGTCTCGGTCATCTCCGAGAATCGGGACGGCGACCTGATCCGGATCCGGACGACCCCCACCGCCGTCAAGCCGCGCACCGTCCGCTTCGCCGCCGAGACGCCCGTGGTGGGCGATCGGGTCATGGTGATCGGAGGGCCGGACGACCTGCCGCCGGGGGTTGCCAGCGGCATGGTGTCCGGAGTGCGCGAGGTCCCGCTGCTCGGGACAATTCTCCAGATCACCGCTTTTGTCTCCCCGGCGACCAACGGGTGCCCCGTGGTGAACCAGCGCGGCGAGGTCGTCGGCGTTTCGCTCTGCCACTCCCACCGGGGGCAGCAGTACGGTTTCGCCGTTCCCGCAGGCAAACTGTTTTCTTTCGGCAACGCGTCGCTGCCCGCGGCGCCGGTCGCCTTGGCCGAGTGGTCCGCTCGCGAAGCGGACACGTGGCTCGGGACCGAAGAATACCTCTACGGCAAGGGGCTCCGATGTCTCTGGGCCGAGGAGTTCGAAGAGGCGCTGCCGCGCTTCGTCGAGGTCACGGTCCTTTCTCCCGGACATGCCGCCGCCTGGTTCTATTCGGGGCACTGCAGCGACGTGCTCGGGAAATTCCCGGATGCGGTCGCGCAGTACGGGCGTGCGATCGCGACCCGGCCCGATTTTCACCAGGCGTACAAGGCGCTCGGCGAAGTGCATTCGCAGATGGGCAACTACCGGGGAGCCGCCGAAGCGTTCCGGAAACTGATCGCCATCCGGCCCGCGGATGCCGATGCCCTGTTCCATCTGGGGGAGGCGTTCGCCCACCTCGACCGCTGGGTCGACGCGTCGGCGGCCTATCGAAAGGCGGCGCGGCTGCGCCCCGACTTCGCGATGGCCTGGTACAACCTGGGAGAGGCGTGCGGACACCTCGGGCTGGTGCGCGAGGAAGCCGAAGCGTTCCGCCAGGTCACGCTGCTCGCCCCCGAGATCGCGGTCGCCCACAACAACCTGGGATTCGCCTGGTACCGGATGGGGAAATACCGGGAGGCGGTGGGCGCCTACGGCGAGGCGATCCGGCTGGCGCCCGACTTCGCCGTCGCGTACGACAACCTGGGTTTCGCCTGGTACAAGCTGGACCGGTCCGACGACGCGATCGGCGCGTTCCGCGAGGCGATCCGGATCATGCCCGACTTCTCCGAGGCGCACAACAACCTGGGCGCCGTGCTGCTCGAGACAAAACGATATCGCGAGGCCGCCGCCGCCTACCGCCAGGCGATCCGGATCCGGCCCGATCACGCCGATGCGTACGTGAATCTGGGGTCGGCGCTCTCGGCAATGGGGCGCGTTCAGGATGCGACGCGCGCCCTTCTGAAATCGATCCGGATCAACTCCGAGAACGCGGAGGCGCGCTTCGCGCTCGGGCGATGCTGGCTGCTGCTCCGGCAGCGACGCTTCGCGCTCGACGAGTACCGGGCGCTGAAAGGGATCGACCCGCGGATGGCCGACCGGCTGATGGCGCTGATCAGCGGCCGTCGCGAACCGCGGTAGTCCCGGCGGTGCGCGTGTCCATCGCGTCCCGCAACCCGTCTCCCACGAAGTTGAACGCCATCACGGTCAGCATGATCGCTATCCCCGGCGCCAGCGTCAGGTGCGGCGCGATGAAGAGGAAGTGACGCCCCTCGGCGATCATCGACCCCCACGACGGCGTCGGCGGGGTGACGCCCAACCCCAGGAAACTCAACCCCGCTTCCGCGACGACGGCGCGGCCGATCCCGAAGGTCGCCTCCACGATCAGCGGCGAGAGCGCGTTCGGCAAAACGTGGCGGGCAATCAGGCGAAGCGGTTTGGCCCCGGTTGCTCGAGCGGCCTGCACGTATTCCATCTCGCGTACCTTGAGGACCTGCCCGCGCATCAGCCGGGCGTAGCCCACCCATCCGAGCGCCGAGAGCGCGAAGATCACGTGCGGAAGCGAGGGCCCCAGCATCGCGGTCACGGCGATGGCGAGCAGGAGTCCCGGAAAGGCGAGCAGCAGGTCGCACAGCCGCATGAAAAGGGTGTCGATCCGCCCGCCGAAAAAGCCGGAAAGCGCACCGATCACCGTGCCGGGGACGATCGAGAGCGCCACGGTCCCTAGCCCGACCGCGAGCGAGATCCGGCCGCCGAAAAGGAGTCGGGAAAGGATATCCCGCCCGAGCCGGTCCTGCCCCAGCCAGTGGGCCGCCGAGGCTCCAGACAATCCCGCGTCCAGCGCCTGTGCGGCCGGATCGAACGGCGTGATCGCCGGCGCGAGCAGCGCCGCCGCGCCCAGCAGCCCGAGAAAGGCCAGCCCGGCGCCGGCCCCCCGGTGGCGGAGCATCCGGTTGAAGACTCCGCTACTCATGCCGGATTCTCGGGTCCAGGCGGGCGTACAGAAGGTCGACGAGGAGGTTGACCGAAACCGTCAGCAGCGCGACGAAGAGGACGCAGCCCTGCACGAGCGGATAGTCGCGCGCCTCGATCGCCTGCACCATCAGCCGCCCGATCCCGGGCCAGGAGAAGATCGTCTCGGTGATGACGCTTCCCGCGAGCAGTGCCCCGAACTGAAGACCGAGGACGGTCGCCACGGGAATCAGCGCGTTGGGCAGGGCGTGGCGCACGACCGCCCTCGTGGCCGACATCCCCTTGGCGATCGCCGTCCGGACGTACTCCTGCCCGACCTCTTCGAGAAGCGACGACCGGAGCATCCGCATGAGGATGGCCGACATGCCGCTGCCGAGCGTGAGCGCCGGGAGCACGAGGTGGCGCCACCCGCCGTATCCGGAAACCGGAAAGACACCGAGCTGGATCGAGAAGAGCAGGACGAGGAGCGGCCCGATCACGAAGTTCGGCATCGAAAGTCCGAGCATGGCGGAGGTTCCGCACAACAGGTCGACCCAGGAGCGGGGACGCAGGGCGGCCGCGATTCCGAGCGGAACGGCGATCATGAGGGCGATGGCGAGCGACGCGGAAGCCAGCAGGAGCGTGGCCGGGAAACGGGAGAGGATCTCCCGCGCCACCGGCTCGCGGGTGCGGAACGAGACGCCCAGGTCGCCCCGGGCGATCCCCGTCATGAATTCGGCGTATTGCGAGAGGAGCGGCCGGTCCAGCTTGAGCTCGTGGCGGAGTTCCGCCTTGTCGATGGCGACCGCGCTTTCACCCAGCATCGCGTCGACCGGGTCGCCGGGGACCATGTGGATCAGCAGGAAGACGAGGGTGGCGACGCCCAGGACGACCGGGACCGCCTGCCGGAGGCGGGCCAGGACCATCCGGGTCATCGGGCGGCTCCGGGGGCGGGCGGCGAGACCGTCATGAACCGGATGTACGAATAGTCCTCGTCGGGCGTGATCGTGAACCCGGCCAGGCGGCGGTCGCGCACGAGGATGTTCCGGTTTATCCACAACGGGAAGACGGGGAGGTCGCGCGCGAGAATTTCCTGGACCCGGGCGTAGATCCGCTTCCGTTTCCCGCGGTCCGTCTCCCGTTCTCCTGCCTCCGTCAACCGGTCGACCTCGTCGTTCCCGTACCGGTTCCGGTTTGCGCCCGACGGCGGCACCATCTTCGAGTGGAAGGCGAGGTGGAAGATGTCGGGATCGCGCAACCCCACCCAGGTCAGGCCGTAGAGCTGGAAATTGCCGCTCTTGATATCTCCGAAAAAGGTCCCCCACTCGTACGACCTGACGTCGAGGCCCACGCCGGCCTTGCGGAGCTGATCCTGGATAGCGGTCGCGATCCGGAGCCGGAGGGCATTCTGCGAAGTCTTGTAGGTCAGCGTGAACCGCACCGCCGGCCCGTCGCCGTCGGGGTCGCGGTAGCCCGCTTCGTCGAGAAGACGCTTCGCCTGCCGCAGGTCGAACGGAATTTCCGGAAGGCCCGCCTCGTGCGCCCAGAAACCGGGCGCCAGGATCGAATCGGCCTTGTCGGCCTTCCCTTTCCAGAGCGTCCGGACGATCGCGTCGCGGTCGATGGCCATCGCGATGGCGCGCCGGACCCGGGCGTCGGAGAGGAACCGGTCCTTGAGGTTGTAGCCCAGGTAGGAGGCGTTGCTCCCCGGCGCCTCCTCGATCACGAGATTGCCGTTTTTGGCGATTTCCGGAAGCATCTCGGGATCGATCCCGTTCAGGACGAAGTTGACGCTGCCCATTTTGAGTTCCAGGAAGCGGAGCGTGCTGTCCGGGATGAACTTGACGACGACTCGGGAAACGGCAGGACGCCCGCCGAAATATCCGTCGAAGCGCGCCAGCGTGACCGAATCGCCCGGTTCGACGTCCTCGACCCGGAAGGGGCCGGCGCCGATCGGCGGGGCGTATCCGCGTGCGGCGGTGTTGACCGGCACGATCCCGCGCGTCATCTCGGCCGCGAAGGGGGCGAAGGGCTCCCGCAACCGGAAGCGCACCGTCAACCGGTCGGGCGTCTCGATGCCAACGATCTTGTCGAATGCCGCCTTGTGCGGGGAGCGGTTCTTCGGATCGAGGATCCATTCGAACGTATATCGAACGTCCTTCGAGGTAAGTTCCCGTCCGTCGTGAAAGCGGATGCCGGGCCTCAGGCGAAAGACGAACTCGGTGGGCGATCGGGATTCCCGGGACGAGGCGAGATCGGGAACCAGGTCGCCGCCCGGGTCGCGCCGGAGCAGTCCCGCGTGCGTCATCTGGAGCAACTGCTCGGAATAGGCGTCGGTAGCGATCCGGGGATCGAGCGCGGATGGTGCCCCCGAAAGGGCGATGACGACGGTTCCCTCGTCGACCGGCAATTTCTGGCGGCAGCCCGGGCCGGCGAGCGCGACCAGCGCAAGCAGGCCGAGCAGTGCCGGTATCCGGGTCCATTTGCGGCTTTGCACGGGCATGGCGAAATGGTAGCGCGAAACCGATATAATCCACCATCATTCGCAAAAACGAAGATTCGCAAAAGAGGGGATGACGGCCAATGGAACCGCTGATCGACACGACCGAAACCCGGGTGCTCGGGTGCCTGATCGAAAAAGAGCTGGCGACCCCCGAGTATTACCCGCTCTCGCTCAACGCGCTCGTCAATGCCTGCAACCAGAAATCGAACCGCGATCTGGTGGTCGAATTGTCGGAACCCGACGTCTCCCGGGCTCTCGGGTCGCTCGGCCGGAAGCAGTACGCGATCGTCTCGGGCGAAGGCGGCCGCGTGGCGAAATACCGGCACTTTCTCGTCGAGAAGTTCGATCTCGGCCGATCGGCGCTGGCGATCCTGTGCGAACTGATGATCCGGGGGCCGCAGACGCCGGGCGAGCTCCGAACGCGGGCCGGGCGTATGTGCGATTTCCCGGATCTGGCGGCGGTCGGGGCCGTCCTGCTGCAACTCGAAGGGGAGGCGCCTCCGATGGTCGCGTGCCTTCCGAGGCAGCCGGGGCGGAAGGAGCAGCGGTACGCCCAGCTTTTTTCGGGGATTCCCGCCGAAGAGCCGAACCTGGCGCGGTTCCCGGAAGGGGACATTCCCGATGCGGGGATTCCCGGGCCGGAAACCGATGCGCGGGTCGCCCGTCTCGAGGCGGAAGTCGCGGTCCTGCGGGAGGAGACGGCGTCCATCCGGTCCGAAATCGCCGAACTGACCCGGCTCGTTCTCGACAATGGATGAGAACATGGATTAAACTATCCGGATGCAAACGCTTCTTCTCAAATCGACGACCGCAACCTATCTGGTCGGCGCGCTCCTCTACCTTTACTTCATCGTCACGCTGAAAGAGCGGGGGGCGCGGCTGGGGCGGATGTTCCTGCTGATCGGCGTCGTCATGCATCTGTTCGGCTTCGGAATGCGGTTCGCCGAGGCGGGCCACACACCCATCACCAACCTGTTCGAATCGCTATCGTTCTTCGCACTGGTCATCGTCGGCGCGTTCCTCGCGACCGAACTGCGATACAACCTGCGGGTGCTGGGTGCTTTCGTCGCACCCCTGGCTTTCCTCTTCAGCCTCCTCTCCGCGTTCCAGAAGTCCGAGCTGCAGTCGCTGAACCCCGCGCTCAATTCTTCCTGGCTCCCGGTCCACGTCATCGTCCTCTTCATCGCCTACGCCTTCTTCGCCGTCCAGTTCGCGGCGGGCATCATGTACCTGATGCAGGAGCGGCAGCTCAAGGGGAAGCACCTGGGCGCCATCTTCAAGCGCCTGCCGTCACTCGACGTCCTCGACGACATCAATTACCGATGCCTGACGATCGGGTTCCCGCTCCTGACCATCGGCATCATCACTGGTTCGGTCTGGGCGCAGGACGCGTGGGGCACCTACTGGAGCTGGGACCCCAAGGAAACCGCGTCGCTCGCCACCTGGCTGGTCTACGCCGCGCTTCTCCACGGCCGGCTGACGGTCGGCTGGCGTGGGCGCAAGGCGGCCATCGTCGCCATCGTGGGCTTCCTGCTCGTCGTTTTCACATTCCTCGGAATCAACCTGCTGCCTGCCGGCAAGCACACCTACGCCAGCATCGCCCGCTAGCCGGAAGGACGTTTTTTTTCTGATGGGACACATCGTCATAGTCGGCCTGAACCACCGATCGGCCCCGGTCGAGATCCGCGAACGCCTCGCGTTTCCGGCCGAGAAGATCGGCGACGCCCTGCGCTAGCTGCTCGCCCGCCCGTCGGTATCCGAGGGGGTCATCCTCTCCACGTGCAACCGGGTCGAGGTGTGCGTCCTGGCCGAAGAGGGCTACACGGGCACGGCCGACGTCAAGGCGTTCCTGGCCGAACACCACGGATTGGCGCTTTCCGATGTCGACGGCCACCTCTATCACCACTTGAACGAAGAGGCCATCCGCCACCTGTTCCGGGTATCGTCCAGCCTCGACTCGATGGTGCTGGGCGAACCGCAGATCCTCGGGCAGGTGAAGGACGCCTACGGCTACGCTTCCGAGTTCAAGTCGATCGGCGCCGTCCTCGACAAGTTTTTCTCGAAGGCGTTCTCGGTGGCCAAGCGGGTGCGCACCGAGACCAAGGTGGCGAGTTCGGCTGTCTCCATCTCCTATGCGGGCGTCGAACTGGCGCGCAAGATCTTCGGCGACCTGAAAGACAAGACCGTCATGCTGATCGGGGCCGGCGAGATGTGCGAACTCGCGGCGCGCCACCTCCTCAATGCGGGGGTGAAGGGCATCATGGTCACCAACCGCACCTACGAGCGGGCGGTCAAGCTGGCCGAAGAGTTCGACGGCACCGCGATCCGGTTCGAGGAGATGGTTTCCCACCTAAAGACCGCCGATATCGTAATCTCGTCGACCGGGTCGCCCCACTTCATCCTGAAGCGCGACGACGTCGAAGAGGTCATCCGGATCCGGCGCAACCGGCCGATGTTCTTCGTCGACATGGCCGTGCCGCGCGACATCGATCCCGACATCAACGACATAGACAACGTCTACGTCTACGACATCGACGACCTGAACAACGTCATCGAGACCAACCTCGAGGAACGCCAGAAAGAAGCGGGGCGCGCCGAAGAGATCGTCGTAACCGAGGTCGCCGCCTTCCGCAGGTGGCTCGACGCGCAGCAGGTCACGCCCACGATCGTCTCGCTTCGCCGCAAGTTCGACGAGATCCGCGAGGCCGAGGTCGCCAAGGCGATGTCGATGCTCGGAACCGACGACCCGAAGACCCGCAAGGTGGTCGAGGCGCTGGCCTCCTCGATCCTGAACAAGGTGCTCCACGCGCCGGTGACGGCGCTCAAAAATGACGGCAACGGGCGCGACCCGATGGAACTGGTGGCGGTGGTCCGCGAGCTGTTCGATCTGACTGACGGAGGAAAAGACTGTGAATAGACCCGACGGCGTCATCATCCTGGGCAGCCGGGGCAGCATGCTCGCCCTGTGGCAGGCCGAACACATCAAGGCGCTGGTCGAGGAGAAGACCGGCCGCAAGGTCGAGATCTTCAAGATCAAGACAACGGGCGACATCATCCTCGACGTGCCGCTGGCCAAGGTGGGTGGCAAGGGGCTCTTCGTGAAGGAGATCGAGGAGGCGCTGATCGCCGGGAAGATCGACTTTGCGGTCCACTCGATGAAGGACGTCCCGACCGAATTGCCCGAAGGGCTCGAGATCTCGTGCATCACGAAGCGGGAAGACCCCCGCGACGCATTCCTTTCGAAGAAAGCCGCGACGTTCCAGGAACTCCCGCAGGGCGCCAAGGTGGGCACCAGCTCGCTTCGCCGCCAGACGCAGCTTCTGGCCGCGCGCCCCGACCTGGTCATCGACCAGCTCCGCGGAAACCTCGACAGCCGCATCCGGAAGATGGAAGAGGGGCAGTACGACGCGATCATCCTCGCCGCGGCCGGATTGCGGCGACTCGGCTGGGCCGACAAGATCACCTCGCTCCTCGAGCCCGAAGTTTCGTTGCCGGCCGTGGGGCAGGGCGCCCTGGGCATCGAGATCCGGAGCGACGACGACGATACGCGTGCGGCGATCGGTTTCCTCAACGATCGCGACACCGGGTTCTCTGTCCTCGCCGAACGCGCCTTCCTGACGCGGCTTGAAGGTGGATGTCAGGTGCCCATCGGCGCATATGCCCGTACCGAAGGCGACGACATCCTGCTCGAGGGCCTCGTCGGCCGTCCGGACGGAACCGAAACCATCCGGGGCAAGCGGCGCGGAACCGTCTCCGACCCCGAGGCCGTCGGCATCGCGCTTGCCGAAGAGATGCTGGCGCGCGGCGCCAAGGCCATCCTCGACGAAGTCTACAGCGCGTCGAAGGGATAGAGGGGGTCATGCCGCTTCGCGGATTGCGCGTGCTGGTCACGCGCGGCGAGGGGCAGGCGAGGGAATTCTCCGACCTGATCCACGGGCGCGGCGGCGTTCCGGTTCTCTTCCCGACGATCAGGATCGTGGCGGCCGAAGATCCGGCTCCGCTCGATGCCGCCATCGCGTCCCTGCCGACTTTCGACTGGGTCCTCTTTTCCAGCGCCAACGGCGTCCGGTACTTCGCGCAGCGGGCCGGGCGGGCAATCGCCACAGCTCTTCCCGGCCGGCTTCGGATCGGATCGGTGGGACCCGGGACCACGCAGGCCGCTTCCGACGCGGGGATGACGGTCTTTCTCGAGGCCGGAACCCACACGGCCGAAGGGTTGCTCGAGGCGCTGGCCCACGAAGGGATCCGGGGGAAGCGCATCCTCGTCCCACGCGCGGCCGAGGGGCGCGAGGCGCTGGTCGACGGGTTATCCGGGAGCGGAGCCGAAGTGGTGGCGCCCGTTGCCTACCAGACCGGGGCGGCCGATAAAAACGAGGCCGCCTGCCGCGCGTTGCTGGCCGATCCGCCCGACGTCTGCACGTTCGCCTCCCCTTCCTCGGTCCGCTTCTTTTTCGAGTTGATGGGAGAAACGTCGGCAAGGTCGGTTCTTTCCCGCAGCCGCACCGCCGTCATCGGCCGGGTGACAGCGCGCGCAATCGAGAAACGGAACATTCGCGTCGATATCATCCCGGCAGAATTCACGATTCCCGGCATGCTCGACGCCATCGAAAGTCATTTCTGCCAGCCAGAAGGAGCCGCCCGATGAACTTCCCCGAATACCGCCCCCGCCGGATGCGCCGCACCGAGACGCTGCGACGAATGGTCCGCGAAACCCGCCTCTCCGTCGACAACCTGATCTACCCGCTTTTCGTCGCCTTCGGGAAGAACATCATGCGGGAGATCCCCTCGATGCCGGGGGTCTTCCAGATGAGCGTCGAGAACATCGTCAAGGAAGCGAAAGCGGTCAAGAAACTCGGCATCCCGGCCGTGCTCCTTTTCGGGATTCCCGAGAAAAAGGATGCGGTCGGTTCCGACGCCTGCTCCGACCAGGGGATCATCCAGACCGCCGTGCGCGCGATCAAGAACGCGGTGCCAGACCTGGTCGTGATCACCGACGTCTGTTTCTGCGAGTACACCGACCACGGGCATTGCGGCATCCTGACCAAGAAGGGCGAGGTCGACAACGACGCCACCCTCGAAATCCTGGCGCTGAGCGCGTTGACCCACGCCCGTGCCGGAGCCGATATCGTCGCCCCGTCCGACATGATGGACGGCCGCGTCGGCGTCATCCGCGAAGCGCTCGACGACGGGGGGTTCACCGGGACGCCGATCATGGCCTATGCCGCCAAGTACGCGAGCGGCTTCTACGGCCCGTTCCGCGACGCGGCCGAGAGCACGCCCTCCTTCGGCGACCGGCGCGCCTACCAGATGGATCCCGGCAACGCCCTCGAGGCGGTGCGCGAGGTCGCGCTCGACATCCAGGAAGGCGCCGACATCGTGATGGTCAAGCCGGCGCTCGCCTACCTCGACGTGATCCGGACCATTCGCGACGAATTCGACTACCCCGTCGCGGCCTACAGCGTCAGCGGCGAGTACTCGATCGTCAAGGCGGGCGAGAAGCTCGACTGGATCGACGGGCCGCGGGTCATGATGGAGATCCTCACCGCGATCCGTCGCGCGGGCGCCGAGATGATCATCACCTACGCCGCCAAGGATGCGGCCCGATTGATCGCGGGATAGCGTCGCAATGGCCATCGCAATCGAAGGCGCCCCCTACCGGGTGATCGAGCTGGTCGATGTTTCCGACCATGTGATCGCCGAGGCCCTCAACGGTTCGCTGGCCGACGGCTACCGGTTCGAGTCGATCCATTTCGTCACGCAGCAGGGGAGCCGCCGCCCGACGATGGCTTTCCTGTTTTTCACCCGATCGGCTTCCGGGGACGAAGGGTAGCCGGGGTGGCTTCCCGCTGGGAGGAACGGCGCGAATACCTTCGCGATGCGCGGCGGGCGCGATATCTTGCACGGCTGGTCGGCAAGGCGGCCGACCTCATCCTCGCCCTCTGCCTCTGGCGGATTGAAGGAGCGGCCGGGGCGCTGGCCGCGCTCTTCTACCTGCTGATGGCCGACGCATTTCCGGGCGGGCGCAGCGCAGGCAAGCTGCTCGCCGGACTCAAGGTCGTGCGGGTCGACGGCGAACCGATGGATTTTTCCGCCTCGCTCCTTCGAAACCTTTCGATCGCCACACCGTTCAGTCTCTACCTCGTGCCGGCATTCGGCCCGTTCCTCGCGTGCACCTTGGGGATCGCCCTGCTTCTCGTCGAAACGTACCTCGGATTTTACGATCCCGACGGCCAGCGGGCAGGCGATACGCTCGCCGAGACGCTGGTCGTCGAAAACCGGCAGGCATCCCATGAAAACGCTCTTCCTGATCGACGGGCATAACGTCCTTTACCGCACGTTCTACGGCGTCCCGCGCCTCACGGCGCCCGACGGCACGCCGACCAATGCCGTCCTCGGCACCGCGCGCATCCTGATCAAGATCCTGCGCCAGGAAAATCCCGACCTGATCGCCGCGGTTTTCGATACCCCCCAGCCGACGCCGCGACACATCCTTTACCCCGATTACAAGGCCAACCGGCTCAAGGTGCCCGAGGAACTGGCGATCCAGTTCCCGCTGGTCGAAGAGGTAATCGATGCGCTCGGGGTCCCGCGGATCGCGATTCCCGGCGCCGAGGCCGACGACGTCATCGGGACCCTCTCGCGCAAGGCCGACGAGGCGGGGATGCGCGTCATCGTGATCTCGTCCGACAAGGACCTCTACCAACTCGTTTCTCCCAACGTCAAGATCCGCGACGGCCTCAAGAACCGGGAAGTCGACGAAGCCCAGGTGCGCGAGGTGTTCGGCGTCGGCCCCGGGCAGGTGGTCGACCTGCTGGCGCTGGCCGGCGATCCGTCCGACAACATCCCCGGCGTTCCCGGGATCGGCGAGAAAACAGCGGCCGACCTGCTTCGCGAATTCGGCTCGCTCGACGAACTGCTGGCCAACAGCGGGCGACTCAAGGGGGCAAGGAAAGAGAAAATCGAGAAAAACGCCGATCAGGCGAGGATGTGCCGGCAACTCACCGCGATCGACCGGGAGGTCGTCTTGCCCGTCGTGCTGGCCGACCTTGCGCCGCGGGGGATGCGCGCCGAACGTCTCGCCCCGCTTTTCGGCCGGCTCGGGTTCCGAAAGCTGCTCGACGATCTCGAACTCGAAAAAACGGGCGATATGCCGCTTTTTGCCAAAGGCGATCAGCCCACGGAAGGCGCTGTACAGGCCGCCCCGGCGCCACGGGACACCCCGTATCGGGAAGTGGCCGATGCGAACGCGATGGCGCTCGCCCTGGGCGAGCCGTTCCCGCCCCGGGCCGGTCTCTACCCGGGGGACGGGACGGGTGCAACCGCCGCGCTGGGGCTCCCCGGGGGCGAGACGTTCCTCTTTCCCGCGTCCGGTGTTCCCGCCATCGTCGACCTGTTTCGCCGGAACGGATCGCGGCTGTACGTGTTCGACGCGAAGCGGTTGCTCCGGATGGCGCCGCAGCTGGCCGAGGCCGACGACACGGGATTGATCGACCTGCTGGTCGCCGGCTACCTGCTCTCACCCGACGAAGGGACGCCCACGCCGACCCACCTGCTCGCGCGACACCTGCCGAACGCGCTCTCCGCGGGGGAGGGCACGACCCCCGAGGCGCGCGCCGCCGGCATGGCGTCCGGTTGCGCCGGGCTGGGAACCGTGCTCGAAGGGAAACTCTCCGAGGCCGGGCTTTCGTTGGTGAGCGACGAGGTCGACATGCCGCTCCTGCCGGTCCTTTTCCGGATGGAGCGTGCCGGCATCCGGATCGATACCGGGACCTTCCGGCAACTGTCGCAGGAACTGGGCGAAGGGACGAAGGCGATCGAATCAAGGGTTGCCGAGATCGCGGGCGGCGACTTCAACATCAATTCTCCCAAGCAGCTTGCCTTCCTCCTTTTCGAAAAACTGGGGCTGCCGCACGTCAAGAAAACAAAGACCGGCTATTCGACCGACGTCGAGGTCCTCGAGCAGCTGAAAAGCAGCCACGAGATTCCCGGACTGGTGCTCGAATACCGCACGCTGGCCAAGCTGAAGTCCACCTACGTCGATGTGCTGCCGGGACTGATCGATCCGCGCGACGGCCGAATCCACACGACGTTCAATCCGACGGTTGCGGGCACCGGGCGCCTGTCGTCTTCCGATCCGAACCTTCAGAATATTCCGGTTCGCACGGCCCTCGGGCAGCGGATCCGCCGGGGTTTCGTCCCCGATCCGGGCTCCCTGTTCGTGGGGGCCGACTATTCGCAGGTCGAACTCCGCCTTCTGGCGCACCTCTCCGGCGACGTCGTACTCGTCCGCAACTTCCGGGAAGGAGGCGACATCCACCAGGCCACCGCAATGTCCGTATTCGGCGTTCCGTCATCCGACGTGACGCCCGACCTGCGGCGACGCGCCAAGGTGATCAATTTCGGCATCCTCTACGGGATGAGCGCTTTCGGGCTCTCGAAAGAACTCGCCATCTCCCCGAAAGAGGCGAAACCGCTGATCGACGAATATTTCGAGCGTTTCCCGGGCGTCCGTGAATATCTCGAAGAGGTCAAGGCGCAGGGGCGACGCGACGGTTTCGTGACGACGATTCTCGGTCGCAGGCGATACATCCGCGATATCTCGTCGCAGAATCGCTTGCTGCGCGACGCGGCCGACCGGATGGCGATCAACGCGCCGATCCAGGGCAGCGCGGCGGACCTTATCAAGGTGGCGATGATCCGCGCCGACCGGGCCTTCCGGAACCGGGGGATGAAAGCCCGCCTCCTGCTTCAGGTGCACGACGAACTTCTGGCCGAGGCGCCGGCGGGGGAAGCGCCCGAAGTGAAGGCGATCCTGGTCGAGTCGATGGAGGGGGCGGCGAAGCTCTCCGTCCCGCTCACGGTGACCGCGGGGATCGGCAGCAGCTGGGGAGAGGTTCATTGAGGAATTTCCCGTGAATATTCCGGGCTTCGGCAACGTCTGATGGACGACCGGGAAAAACTGGCGGTGTCAGACGTCGAGTTGGTCCAGTCTTCTGTCGGCGGCGACCAGGGGGCGTTTCGGGAACTGATGGAGCGGTACAAGGGACGGGCATACGCCGTCGCGGTCGGCATCCTGGGTGACCCCGACGAGGCGATCGACGCGGTTCAGGACGCCTTCATCAAGGCGTACTACAACCTCAAGGATTTCCGCGGAGGATCCAGTTTCTACACCTGGTTCTACCGGATGCTGGTCAACGGGTCGATCGACCGGTGGCGCAAGACGGGGCGAAAGGGCGAAGTGGCGCTCGACGAAACACGGATCTCCGAAGACGATTCCCCGCCCGAGGCGGGCGTCTATCCCCGGACGCCCGAAGATCTGGCAGGGAACCGGCAACTGGCTGACGCCCTGAACGAGGCGATCGCCGCGCTCCCCGAATACCACCGGGCGGTGATCCTGCTGCGCGAGGTCGACGGCCTTTCCTACGACGAGATCGCCGAATCGATGGGCTGCTCGGTCGGAACCGTCATGTCGCGTTTGCATTACGCACGCGGGCGGCTCAAAGAGACGCTGAAAAAGTTCCGGGAAGATTAGGCGGCGTCATGGATTGCAGGCGGGACGTCAAATTGCTCCACGAATGGATCGACGGACGGTTGTCCGGCGACGAGGCGTCGAAGGTGCGCGATCACGTGGCCGCCTGCCCGAAGTGCGCCGATTCGGTGGCTGCATTCCGCGCCACGGGCGACCTGCTTCGCGCCCGGGCCGGTGCGGGCGTCCGCGAGCAGTCTCCCAGACTCGATGCGATGTGGACCCGGGTGCGGGCCGGCATCTCCGAAAATGAGATCGAACGGCAGGCCCGCTTCCGCTGGCGGCACCTGTTCTGGATTCCCGCCGCGGGCGCCCTTGCCGTTTTCGCGCTGTTGGTCTATCCTTCGGTTGTCGGTCGGGGGCCCATAACCCCGGGCGACTTCCGGGTCGCGGTCGAAAGCCTCGACTCCGAGACTTCCACCGTGGCGCTGCTCGACCGGGGCGAAGAGTTCCCACAGGTGATCTGGATCAGTGACGATGATGACAACCAGGGTTGACCCGTTCCCCGTGAAACCTTTCCGAACGCTGTTCCTGCTCCTGCTGATCTCGATTCTGCCGCATTCCCCTGCCTTCGCCTCCGCTCCGTCGGTTACGGTCGAGGTCGGGGTCGCTCACGCGTCCAACGAGGGCAGCACGATCGATCCCGCGCTCTCCAAACTCAAATCCAAACTGCAGGAGATGTTCAAGTATTCTTCCTACAAGATGCTCGACCGCCAGAAGCGCACGATCGCGGTGGGCGGCACCGGCGAGATCCCGCTCCCCGGCAACCGCATCCTGAAGGCAACCCCCGCCTCGGTCGACGGCAACAAGATCAAGCTCGACGTCCAGATCATCGAAGGCGGCAAAAACAGGCTCACGACTTCCCTCGGGCTCAACAAGGGCGGCATGGTGCTGGTCGGCGGCCCCGCCTGGCAGAACGGCGTCCTCATCCTCGTCATCTCGGCCGAATAACGCCCGAGTCGCTCCCGGTTACCCCCGCACCGTAACGCCCCGTTGGTCCTTCGCCACGCGGGACGGGTGCCCTTCGCCTCCGTTGTCAGCCGCAACACTTCTATCCACCGGCACGCCAACCGGCTCACGCTCGATGCGTCCCGCATCTCGCTGCCGTCGGCGGCCTCCACTTACTTTCGGCGCCATCCCGCCTCCGCTACGGATACATAGGGCGACGGTTGGGAGGACGCGATTCCTCGGGAAACTTTTTCTTGCGAGAAGGGTTCAAAGGGTCAAGACGATTGAGCGGATGGAGGGAAAATCGATGAGAAAATTAATGGTGGTCATTCTGGCGGCGGCGCTCCTGGCGGCCGGCATACCGAATCGGTCCGAAGCGGACGAACACGGTTGGGCCACGGCGGGAAAGGTCATGACGGGGATCATCGGCCTGCACATTCTCGGCAACGTGATCGCCAACTCCCAACCGGGCCCGGTTTATGTTCCCGAGACGCGCTACTACGCGCCCGAGCCCCGTTACTATGCACCCCCGCGCAACCGGGTCTGGATCGAGGGGCACAACGAATCCCGGATCGAACGGCAGTGGGTTCCCGGCCATTGGGAAATCAGCCGGGGCGTCCGGGATGCCGACGACGATTGGGGAGACGAAGACGAAGGCGGCCGGGGACACGGGCAACGGACCTGGATCGCCGGCCACTATCGAACGGTCGAACGGCAGGTGTGGATCGCCGGGCACTGGGAAGAGCGGGGCTGAACAAGCGACAGCAGGACGGGCCTTGAAGCGCATGGCATCCCGCTCGATCCGCCAGGTCACCAGACCGGCGCCCGGCTTGTCAGGTCTTTTCGAAGGAAGGGGTCGGCGTCGCGGAACGGCGCAGGCGAAAGAGCGTTTCGACGATCTCGCCCGCGTCCTTGACAACGGTGACCAGTTCGAGGTTCCGTTTCTTGACCATCTTCATTTCTGCGGCCATCTCGAACCAGGCGAGGATCGGATCGAACCAACCGTCGGTGTTCGCGACGATGATCGGCCGGTCGTGCAGGTGCAACTGTTTCCAGGTCAGGATTTCGAAAAACTCGTCCAACGTGCCGAATCCGCCGGGAAGCACGGCAAACGCCTCGGCCCGCCGGCTCATCTCCTGTTTCCGTTCGTGCATCGTTTCGGTCGATATCAACTCGGTCAACCGTCCGTGCGCCAGTTCCTTCTCGGCCAGGAAGCGGGGAATGACCCCGGTCACGCTGCCGCCATGCGACAGCATCCGGTCGGCAAGCACCCCCATCAACCCGACTGAACCGCCCCCGTAGACCAGGGTGATGCCGGCGGCGACGAGGCGGTCGGCCAACGTTTCGGCATCGGTCCGGAAGGCCGGGGGGACCTGGTCGCTGGAACTGCAGAAAACGCAGAGGCTCCGGATTCTCATGACCGCCCGCTTGCGGTTTCAGCCGTCGCACGGGTGCCGGCATAGAGCGTCGCGATTCCGAAGGTCAGGGGCGTACGGCCCACGGATTCGCATCCGGCGGCGATCATCATCCGTTCGAAGACCTCGGGGGCGGGGAAGGCCTGGACCGATTCCGGAAGATAGGTGTATGCACTCTTTTTTGAAAATAAGCCGCCGATTCGCGGGAGTAGGGATGTAAAGTAAAAGTTGTAGATCATGGCAAAGATGCGATTGTCAGGGACTGAAAACTCGAGGATTACGATCCGTCCCCCGGGCCGGACGACGCGGCACATCTCGGCCAGTCCCCGCTCGCGGTCGACCACGTTCCGGATGCCGAATGCGATCGAAGCGGAATCGAAGGCGGCGTCCTTGAATGGAAGCGATTCGCACGGCGTCTGAACGAACGACATCCGGGAAGCGAGTCCGTTCCTTGATGCTTTCTGCTGCCCGAAACGCATCATTTCGATGGAAATGTCGGCGCCGGCGACACGGGCGTCGGCGCCCTTCTGGCGGAAGATCTCGAGGGCGACATCGGCCGTTCCGGTGGCGACGTCCAGGTAGAGGCCCCCGCTGGCGGGCAGGAGGGCGCGGACGGCCAGGCGGCGCCATCGGCGGTCGATCCCTGCCGAGAGGAGCCGGTTGAGGAAGTCGTACCGGGGAGCGATCGCCGAGAACATGTCGCGGATCGTCCGGTTTTTTTCGTCGAGTCGGTACACGGTGAACGATTTTATCCCAAATCGGGGAACCCGACGCTGAAAATGGTGTTAAACAAGGTAAAGCGTGTCAACAAATCATGGCGGAACGCGGGATCGCCGCCGGTTCAGGAGGAACGAACCATGAAACTGTTCAGGGGTATGGCGGTCACGATGGCCTGCATGCTGGCCTTGTTCTCATTTTTACCCGGCGCCCGGGCCGAATCCGACGAGTTAGCCGGTTCCGCAAGCGATGAGGGAATCCCGGCCTGGTCCGTGGCGCGGTTGAAGGTGTCCGAGGGTTCCGCCTGGGTTCTTGCCCCGGGCGAGAGCGACTGGGACGAGGTCGACGGCAATGCGCCCCTCCCCAAGGGCGCCAGGATCCGCGTCCCGGACGACGCCTTGGCCGATATCGAGTTCAGCAGCGGCAACCGGGTCCGACTCCGAGAGGGCGCCGATCTCGAATTGCGCGACCTGCGCGAAGAGCGGACCAGCATGACCCTCTACGAAGGCGAGGTCGGATTCCGGCTGCCCGACGACGAGTTCTTCATCCCAGTCAACATAACGCTGGCCGACGGGCAGATCGTCCGCTTCCCGAAGCCGGGAAGATACAGCATCGAATCGGGCGGCGCGGGTGAGGAAAGCACCGTGCAGGTCCGCGAAGGCGAGGCGCGCATCAAGGTCGAAGAAGGAAAATACCGGGTGCGGGCGGGCGAAGAGGCGTACGTGGGCGAAGGGGTGTTCATCGGTCGCCTGTCCGAGGCCGACGCCGCCGACTCCGACCCGCCGCCGCCTGAAATGACCGAGGTCGAGCGCGCCGTCGAGGCGCCTCCGGTGGTCGTGACCGAATTGCGCGAGTACGGCGAGTGGGTGAACGCGCCGACTTACGGGTCCGTCTGGCGCCCGCGAGTCGCGGTGGGCTGGAGTCCATACAATTACGGCCGCTGGGGCTGGAGTGCTTCCTTCGGCTGGAGCTGGGTTTCGTCCGAGCCGTGGGGATGGTACCCGTACCGGTGCGGCAACTGGGTGGACGACCCGTTCCTCGGATGGATCTGGACCCCATACCGGTCGTTCGCCAGCGTTTCCCTGAGCTTCGGTCATCGCTCCTACCGGTCGACCCACTATTATCCGGCGACGGTGCGGTTCGTTCGCGAGTCGGGCAACGTGCGTTGGATTCCGCTGCGCCCCGGTGAGCGGTTCTCGCGCCCGGCTCTCCCCCGGAACGACCGTGCGTTGACGACGTGGCGGCAACCGGTTCCGCGACAGACCGTGTTCGTGCGCGAACCGGGCGGTCGGGGGAATGCACCGCCCCGGTGGCGCGATGCACACGTCGACCGTCCTGCAAGAACCCCGGCGGTGCGCCCGGCGCCGATTGTTCGTTCCGCACCGGTCGTGGTTCGCCCGGTTCCCCGGCGTGATCCCGATACGGGACGCCCTGCGCCGACCCTTCGGGAGCGTCCGACCGGTGACCAGAAACCGAAGCCCGAGGATCGACGTCGCGTACGTGACGCCAAAGGTCCGACGAAGCCGGTCGAACCGCCCAGGGAACGCGCAGGCGGGTCGGTTGCTCCGGTTGCGCCCAAAGGGCGTGAAATCGGTTCGGTTACCCCGGCGCCTCCCAAGGAGCGTGCAGGCGGTGCGGTTGCCAGGGAGCGCTCCGAACCGGCAAGGTCGACGCCCCGCCCCGAAGTTCGTCCGGCGCCTGAACGGACCGTCCCCAAGGTGGCACCGGTCGAGCGGGAGCGGGTCCCCCAACGCGAGCGGGCCCCTCACGCGGAGCCCCCTTCCATGCGGCCTGCGCCGGAAGAGCGGCGTGATCACGGAGTGCGCGACGAAGATCGCAACCGGGACAAGGGCGGTGACCGCGATTCCGACCGTGGGGGACGCGGCGGGAGATAGTTGCTTCTTTTTCGGGTTGCAAGAACCGGCATAGTATGAATTTGGGTGAAATCCCCCACACCGGATCTTTTCAGGGCCTGTGTGGGGGATTTCTTTGTACTGACACAACGTATTGAATAACAAGGGAATATTTCTGCCGTAGGCGTTTCCCGACCGTTTGGCACCGCAATTGCTTTGATAACGGTTATCAAGTCTGGAGGCTGCCGCATGTCGTACCCGTCGTACCGGAATACAGGGATCCTGGCTTTGCTGCTCGTGCTCGTGGTGATGGTCGCGCCGGCTGGTGCCGTATCGATTGTGGCCGGCGAACGCGCCCCCAACTTCTCCCTGAAAGATCTCGAAGGGAAGCGGGTCACGCTGAAGCAGTTCCAGGGAAAGACGGTCGTGATCGCCTTCTGGTCGACCTGGTGTTCCCGGTGCGAGGAAGAGTTGACTTTCCTGCGCGACCAGTTCGGTGCCCGCAAGGATGTGGCGGTCCTCCTGGTCAATCAGGACGGTGAAAAGGGGGTCCTTCTTGCCAAGGTTCGGGCCCTTCGCGACAAGTTGGGCATCGACTTCCCGATCCTCCTCGATGAAGGCCTTCGCACGTGGGAAGGGTATGGCATCAACGCGCTGCCGACCTCGGTGGTCGTCGACAAGAACGGCGAGATCAAGTTGGTCGAACCGAACTTCTACTGGGCGTCGCCCGACAACCTCCTTGAAGCCGTCGGCAAGGGCTGACAACCGCACCGCTGTTCCGGCAGTCAGAGCCGGATAACGTCATTGCCCCGGGGGGGTCTCTCCCGGGGCTTTTTTCGTTCGGGTATAATCCATCCGTCAGAGAATAACTTTCGGGGGTTTTGGGGGCACCATGGCAGAGGATAAAAAAGAACCCTGGCTCAATTACCTCGCACTCAGCACCGTCATCCTGGCGGTGTGCGCGACGCTGGCCACATTCAAGGCGGGCAACTTCTCGACAAGGTCCGTGATGAGCCAGACGCGGGCGGCGAACGAGTGGTCCTACTACCAGTCCAAGAGCGTCAAGGGGTACCTGCACGAGTTGCAGAAAGACGGAATGGAACTTCAACTGCTGGCGGTCAGGAGCGGGAAGGGTTCCCCGTCCGTGGCCGGCGCATACGAAAAGATGATCGCGTCCTATGACGCGAAACTGGCCAAATACGAGGCGGAAAAAATCCAGATCGAGAAGAGCGCGCGCGATCAGGAGCGGATTCGGGACGACGCCCAGAAACATTCGCAAATCTTCGGAATGGCCGTGATCTTTCTCCAGATCGCCATCCTGCTGTCGTCGATCTCGGCGCTCCTCAAGAAAAAGCCGGTATGGGTTCTTTCGATGGCGGTCGGCGTCGTCGGGCTCATCTATTTCGCCAACGGCTTTTTCCTCTTTTTCAAGTTGCCTTAAGGCCCAACTGGCCGCTTGCGGGTGATTTGACGTGACGTCCGATGCCGTCATCCAGCGTTTGCGAGAATCTCACGGTGTCGTCGTCGACCCGGCGCGAATCCCGCTCGACGACCCCGGGACGTTCCGGGTTTTCTCCCGGGGCGAAACGGCCGGCATCCACCGCTTCGACCACGAAGACGCCCTCGATTACCTTCGGCGCCTGGTGCCGGACCGCATCGACCACCTTGCTGCGTTCCAGGTGCTGAACCGGATGTCGACCGTCACGACCGGCCTGATGGGACGCTACATCGAACGGCGCCACGGACGGGCCGATATCGCGTGCGAGGTTCCGGCGCTCTCCCGCTTTTTCGCCAACAGCTACGGGCTGCCGCTTTACCGCGAACAACTTCAGGCGATCGCCCGGGAGGTGGCCGGCTTCGACAAGGATGCGGCGTCGCGTTTTGCATCCGCATTCTGCCGATTCGACGAGGCGGGGATGCCCGGACTCTCGGCGCGTTTTGTCGAAGGGGCGGTCTCTCTCGGCATCGACTCCGGTGAGGCGGCCGGGATGGTCGCATTTTTCATGCGGACCGCTTCCTTCATGCTCCCCGAAACCCTGGTGCACGGATTTGCGGTCGAGGGGTACCGGCTGGCCTGGTTGAAAGCGCACTACCCGGCCGAATTCGAGAGGGTTCGTTCGGGGCTGGACTCCGGAGTATACTGATCCGCTTCAACTGTTCGCCATCCGGATCGGGAGGCAAGTCATGTGGGTGTGCAAAACCTGCCGGCCCTCTCAAGGACCTCGAAGTCGTCTCGGCCATGCGCCAGCGTCTGGCGCTGGATTGCAGGGACCGGATGCCGAGCGCCGTGTATTTCGAGAAGGCGCGCCAGAACATGGGGCCTGAAGATTTCAAGAACGACCTGGTCAGGCTGGCCGGCGCGGTCGACCGGTATACGGGGAACAAGATCGGCCCCGTAGGAGCGGGTTACGCACTCAAGGGGATCCAGGTGCTCAACCGCCGGAACCGGCAGGAAGGCGCTTCCAAATTGTGCGCGGTTGAATACGAAGCCACTTTGTCGGCGGTGGGAGACGTCATGATTTCCCGGCCTCCCTACCTGGAAGGCCAGGAATTTACCCCCCTGGTCGAAAACAACCAGGTCAACTGGGACAATTTCGACCGGTTCTACAAGGCCTATCTCGAGCGGGATACCGCCAAGGTGCGCGCCGTCGCAGCCACCTTCAACGGGGCCCGCCAAAAAAAGCTTTACTCGAAAGGCGAGAGCCAGGTCGTCAAGGGGTCCATGACTTTCGAGAAGACGGAGAATGGCTGGAAAGGCCAACTTGACATTTCGGAAGCCCCGAAATAGATTATTTGTTTCCGTTTTGAGTCCGTTCACCGAAGTGCCGATGTAGCTCAGTGGTAGAGCAGCTGATTCGTAATCAGCAGGTCGTCGGTTCAATCCCGACCATCGGCTCCACTTTTTCCAACAAAGACGGCCCGGAAGGCAGATGCCAACCGGGCCGTTTTTTACGTCCTTCTAAAAACCTTCTAGTGTATTGCTTCATTCTGTTTGGGACTTAACCGCCGGTTTGCCCGGATGACTTTTGCAGGATGTCGGCGGTCTTGGCGGTCCAGATGAACGGCTTGGGGTTTTCATTGTGAATTCGAACGTACTCCTTGATCGTCTCGACCAGTTCCGGGACGCTGCGGAAGACGCCCCGGCGCAGCCGATCGACCGTCAGGCTGCGGAAGAAGCGTTCGACCATGTTCAGCCACGAG
>JANXQJ010000100.1 GCA_025356865.1 Deltaproteobacteria bacterium
CCGTCGGGCATCGTCGAACTGCCGGTGGAGTGGATTCGCGACGACGCCGTCTACTTCGGCATGCACCGTTTCCAGTCGCTCCGCCCGTATACGCCCCCCGAGGGCGTCTTCGACATCTTCCGCCGCGAGCTCGACGCGGCGTACGACGAGGGCGGGCTGTTCCAGCTGACCATGCACCCGCACCACATCACGCCGCGCTCACGCATCTGGATTCTCGAGGAGATCATCCGGCACGCGGCGGCAAAGAAGGACGTCTGGTTCGCCACGCACGCGGAGATCGCCGCCTGGGCCCGCGATCACGCGGGGTGACTCCGGGGTGACTCCGGGGTGGCTCCGGGGTGGCTCCGGGGTGACTCCCGTCACCCCGGCGGACGACGACCGCCGCGCCCGCCACCGGGCGGCGCGCCACCGGGCACGCCCTCCCCGCCCTCCCCGCGGTCGCCGCGCGGCATTGGCGGCGCAGGAAACTCCTTGGAGAACTCGATGTCCTGCTTGTCGAGGAACTCCGCAGCCTTCTTGCGCTGCGAATCGTCGCCGAGCGCCCGCAGCACGTCCTGCACATCGGCGCGGCGCCGGTCCTGCAGCGAATCCACGAGCTGGCGCAACTGGAACATTTGCCGGACGGCGACGCGTCGCGCACTATCCGCCGCCGGCTGCCCGCCCTCGGCGCTACGCGGGTCAAACTTGGGCGGCGTGAAGTCGCGCTGCAGCGAGTCATAATGCGCCAGCACCGGCGCGTTGCGCTCGAAGATCTGCAGGCGGAGCCCTGTCAGTCGGGCCTGCTGCGAGTCGGCGAGGGAGAGCTTCTTGTGTTTGTCGAGCAGCAGCGACGCGGGGTTGTACTTCTCAAGCGTCTTGGCCGAGGGAAACTTCATGTCGGGCTGGCGCGTGGTGCGCCCCATGCCACCGTCGCGACCACCGCCCATGCCGCCCCCACGACGGCCACCGCCCATGCCGCCACCGCCCATGCCACCGCCCATGCCACCGCCCCCGCCGCCGGGGATTTGCGCGTGGACCGACTGCGCGGCCACCAGCATTGCCACCACCACTGTCATCGTACGACGCACGGGCGCTCCGGGGTTCGGTCTCGATGTCCATTACAACACGCCGGACGTCGTACCCGTGAGCGGGTTCCAGGTTTCGCGGTGTTCGTGCAAGGCATGCCCAGCACCGCCGCCTACGGGTCTTTGCGCGCGCGCTTCCGCAGCATGTCGAGGTACATCGCCTCAACTTTGGCACGGGCCCATGGCGTGCGACGCAGGAATTTGAGGCTCGACGCCACGCTCGGCTCGCTGGTAAAGCAGGCGACCTTCACGCGGCGTCCCATCTGCGCCCAGCCGAGGTAATCAACCATCTCGTTGAGCATGCGCTCCAGCGTGACCCCGTGCAGGGGGTCGCCGGTGCTGCCGGGCGCTGGGTTAGGTGGCGTGGGCATGTTGACGAACGATTGCCTCTCGCGGCCGGGGACGCCAGCGCGCTCCGGCCGAATCGGACCACGCGGCGCTATCTTCCGCGGCATGAAGCTCTGGATCGACGCGGACGCCACGCCGCTGGCGGTGAAACAGGTCTGCTTTCGCGCCTCGGACCGCCTCAAACTCGACACGGTGCTGGTGGCCAACATGCGCATCCAGTTGCCAGCGGGTTACACCCACGTGTCGGCGGTGCGCGTGGACGCGGGCCCTGACGAGGCCGACCGCTACATCGCCGCACACGCCGCCGCAGGCGATGTGGCGGTCACGCAGGACATTCCGCTTGCCGCATTGCTCGTCCCCAAGGGCGTGGCGGTCATTGACCCGCACGGCGAGGCGTACACGACCGAGAGCATCGGCGAGCGGCTCTCGGTGCGCAATTTCATGGATGGCCTCCGCAGTTCCGGCGTCGACACGGGCGGTCACGCGGCCTTCGGCCCCAAGGACACGCAGGCCTTTGCCAATGCGCTCGACCGCGCGCTGACGCGGGCGTTGCGGGCGCGCTGACTCCGCAGGGGCAACGACAACTCTGCTTGCCGTCACCACGTGGGCGCGATAGCGTGCCATGATGCGCATTCGCACGCTGGCCCGCGTCCTGCTCCTTCTCAGCGCTGCCACGTTCGCCGTGAACACCGGCGCCCAGGCGCCGCGCCGCACTTCGGCCGCCGATTGGCGGCAGGGCGCCACGTGCTATGAGGTGTTCGTCCGCTCATTCCGCGACAGCGACGGCGACGGCATCGGCGACCTCAACGGGTTGACCGCCGCACTCGACTATATCAACGACGGCAACGCACGCAGCACGCGGTCACTTGGCGCGCGTTGCATCTGGTTGATGCCCGTCACCGCGTCGCCCGGCTATCACGGCTATGATGCCACCGACTACTACCGGGTGGCACCCGCGTACGGCACCAACGACGACTTCACACGACTCGTCGCCGAGGCGCACAAGCGCGGCATCAAGGTGCTGGTGGACATGGTGCTGAATCACGTGTCCGATCAGCATCCTGCGTTCCAGGCAGCACTGCGCGACACCACGTCGCCGTATCGCCGCTGGTTCCGCTTTGCACCGGCGCCGGGGCCGAACAACCGCTGGGGCGGCAACACCTGGCACCGTTCGCCGGTCCGCGACGAGTACTACTACGGCTTCTTCTGGAAAGGGATGCCCGACCTCAATTACGACGAGCCGGCCGTCCTCGACGAAATGAAGAAGGTCGCCACGTTCTGGCTGCGCGAGATGGGCGTCGACGGATTCCGGCTTGATGCCGTGAAGTACCTCGTCGAAGCCGGCGCCGTGGCGGAGGACACACCGGGCACGCATCGCGTGCTGCACGAATACGCCGCACACGTGCACCGCACCACGCCCGGTGCCTTCACCATCGGCGAGGTGTTCGACAGCACGGGTGCGCTGCTCGCGTATTACCCCGACCAGCTGGACGGCTACTTTGCGTTTGAGGTCGCCGACTCGCTGATTGCCGGCGTGCGGCGGGGCGACGCGCGCGGCATCTTGGCGCCGGTGCTGCGCCTGCAGGCCGCGCAGCCCGCCACGCGGTGGTCGCCGTTTCTGCGCAACCACGACCAACCGCGCACCCGCACCGAGTTCGGCGGCGACTGGGGCAAGGCGCGCGTGGCGTCGTTGCTGCTGCTCACACTGCCCGGCCTTCCGTTCGTGTACTACGGAGAAGAACTCGGCATGACCGGCGCAAAGCCCGACGAACTCATCCGCACGCCGATGGCGTGGACGCGCGACGCACCCCATGCCGGCTTCACCACCGGCACGCCGTGGCAACCGCTGGCGGCTGATTCGCTCGAGGCGAATGTCGAGGTGCAGTCCGGCGATGCGCGATCGCTGCTGAACGTGCATCGCACGCTCATCCAGCTGCGTGCGTCCAACCTCGCCCTGGGCCGCGGCAGCCTGGTGCCGCTCGGCACGCGTGATTCGTCGGTCGTGGCCTTTCTCCGGCGCGACGGCACGCAGACCGTACTCGTCGTCGCGAACACCGGATCTGCTCCCCTCGCGAGCGCGACCGTGACGGCTGCTGCGGGAACACTCGCCCCGGGACGGTATCGCGCCAGGCTTCTCTTCGGAGCTGCACCAGACGCGCCCATCGTGGTCGCCAGAAACGGCAGTTTCACGGTGACCTTGACCATACCGGCGAACGCGGGCCTCGTGCTCGGGCTCAGCCCGGTCAAGCGCCGAATGCCGCGCTGACGAGAGACGCAGTCGGCATCCGGCGCCCGCGCGCTGCGCCCCGCGCGCTGCGCCCCGCGCGCTGCGCCCCGCGCGCTGCGCCCGGCGCCCGGCGCCCGGCACCCGGCGGAAGGCACTGG
>JANXQJ010000112.1 GCA_025356865.1 Deltaproteobacteria bacterium
GGCTGCAACTTCAGAGCTCGGCAAACAAGTGGATATCGTCATCTCGCTCGATGTCGATGAAAACGAGTTGATGAGCCGACTCTGTGGCAGAAGGACTTGCAATAAATGTGGATCGATGTATCATGTAGCGTTTAACCCTTCGTTGACCGAAGGAAAGTGCGACCAGTGCAGCGGTGATTTGCTTCAGCGTGACGATGATCGCGAAGAAACCATCAAGGCCCGTCTGGTCAATTACAAGAAATCGACCGAACCGCTTGTCACCTTTTATGGCCGCAGCGGGAAAATAAAGTCGGTGATGGCTTCTGGAAACATCGATGCCATCTACGCCGAAATTTCCGGTTTTATCCGGTCGGTATGATCATCATAAAGTCGCCTCGCGAAATCGAGGCGCTCCGTCGTGCCGGCGGACTGGTGGCGAGGTTCTTTGAAGAAGTAAAGCCGGTTGTCCAGGCAGGAAATACGACGTTCGATCTCGAGGATTGCGCGGTAGCATATCTCTCAAGGCACTCCGTTAAAGGGGCGTTTAACGGATATATGGGGTATCCCGCCAATCTGTGCACCTCGGTGAACGATGAAGTCGTTCACGGGATTCCCTCCCGTAAACGGGTTCTTCAAGAGGGCGATATCGTCAGTGTCGATTTCGGCGTGATTTGTGAAGGATTTTACGGTGACGCGGCCCGGACCTTTCCCGTCGGAAAGACAGATGTCGTCAGTGAGCGGTTGATATCCACGACAGAAGCCTCCCTTTCCAAAGGTATCGAGGCTTGCCGGGTTGGGAATCGATTGGGTGATTTGTCCAGCGCGGTTCAAGAAGTGGTCGAGTCAGCGGGTTTTTCCGTCGTTCGCGATTTTGTCGGTCACGGTATCGGGCGGCAGTTGCATGAGGAACCGCAGGTTCCCAACTTCGGCCCCCCGGGATCCGGCCCCAGGTTCATAGCCGGTATGGTTCTGGCCATCGAGCCAATGGTTAACGCGGGTTCCTGGGGGGTCGAGATTCTGAAGGACGGGTGGACGGTCGTGACCCGTGACCGAAAACGCTCCGCTCACTTTGAACACATGGTCGCCATCACGGAGGATGGGCCTGATATACTGACCCTCCCCTGAAAGGGGGCGGTGCAAAGGGAGAATGCAGGGGAATGGCGAAGGAAGAAGCCATTGAGTTGGAAGGCACGGTCATCGAACCGCTTCCGAACGCAATGTTCCGCGTTGAATTGGAAAACAAGATGAAGGTGCTGGCCCACATTTCCGGCAAGATGCGAATGCATTTTATCAAGATTCTTCCCGGGGACCGCGTTACGGTTCAATTGACGCCGTATGACCTGTCCCGGGGACGAATCGTTTACAGATCTAAATAAAGGGGACGAAGATGAAGGTCAGGCCCTCGGTTCGCAAGGTCTGCGTGAAGTGCAAGGTAATCCGCAGAAAAGGTGTCGTTCGGGTAATTTGCGAAAATCCAAAACACAAGCAGCGCCAGGGATAGCCTGAAAAGGCGCCTTAGCAGGGCAAGGAGGAACGTTTGGCACGTATAGCCGGAGTCGACATACCGAAGATGAAGAAGATATACATCGCGTTGACCTACATTTACGGGATCGGGCCGACGTCCGCCATCCGTATTCTCGAGGAAGCGCGGGTTTCTATCGATACAAGGACCAGCGCGCTGACCGAGGACCAGGTTGCGCGTATCCGCGACGTCATCGACGCCAACTACCGGGTCGAAGGCGATCTTCGCAAAGAGATTTCGATGAACATCAAGCGACTGATGGATCTGGGATCCTACCGGGGTCTTCGCCATCGCAAGGGGCTTCCTGCACGCGGTCAGCGTACGCATACGAACGCCCGCACCCGGAAGGGACCTCGGAAGGGTGCCGTCGCCGGCAAGAAGAAAGAAACAAAGAAGTAACCCGATGATATTCGCCCGTTTAATTCCCGGGCACACGGAGGAGTAATGGCAACGCCGAAGAAGAAAGGCAAGAAGAAGGTCAAGAAGCACGTTCCCGTGGGCGTTGCCCACATTCGTGCCACGTTCAACAACACGCTGATTACGATCACCGATCCCGACGGCAATACTCTTGCGTGGTGCAGCTCAGGTTCCAAGGGCTTCAAGGGCTCCCGGAAGAGCACGCCTTTTGCCGCGACCGTTGCGGCTGAAGAAGTCGCCAAAAAGGCGATGGAATGCGGCGTCAGTCAGGTGACCGTTCACATAAAGGGGCCGGGGTCCGGCCGTGAAGCCGCCCTTCGGACGCTCCAGGCCGCCGGCTTGAAAATAAATTACATCCGGGACGTGACACCGATCCCGCACAATGGCTGCCGCCCTCCCAAGCGGCGTCGGGTGTGAAGAAAAGTCACCAAAGGAAAGAGGAGGATAGTCTTTGGCCAGGTATATAGGAGCGGTATGCAGACTCTGCCGCCGCGAAGGAATAGAGTTGTTTCTCAAGGGCGATCGTTGTTTCACCGATAAGTGCGCGGTCAAGCGTCGCGGATATCCCCCGGGTCAGCACGGGCAGCGGCGACCGAAGCACAGCGACTACGGCACCCAGTTGCGCGAGAAACAGAAGGCGAAGCGCCTTTACGGCTTGCTCGAACGGCAGTTCCGCAACTATTTCGAAAAGGCCGACAAGATGAAGGGGAAGACCGGCGACAACCTGCTGATCCTTCTTGAACGTCGTCTTGACAGCGTCGTCTATAAACTCGGTTTTGCACAGACACGTCGCGAGAGTCGCCAGATGGTACGCCATGGACACTTCCTGATTGGCGGGAAAAAAGTGAACATCCCTTCTTTCCTGGTCAAGCCGGGTGACGTGGTCGAACTGAAGGAGAAGAGCCGCAAGGTGGTGGGTATCAACGAGGCGCTCGACGCGGTGGTCCGCAAGGGGATCCCGGCTTGGGTCGAGCTCGATCGGGGAAATTTCCGTGGCGTGATCAAGGCCCTTCCTTCGCGCGCCGACGTCCGGGAACCGATCCAGGAACAGCTGATCGTCGAACTCTACTCCAAGTAATTCTCCGGACCCAAAGAAGGGAGCAGCATGTTCCAGCGAAATTGGAAGCAACTCATAAAGCCTCGGCGCATCGATTTCGATACCAGGAGCGCCACTGCGGATTACGGCAAATTCGTCGCAGAACCGCTTGAGCGTGGATTCGGCACGACGCTCGGGAACGCCATTCGCCGCGTCCTGCTTTCCTCGCTTCAAGGGGGAGCCATTACGTCGGTGCGCATCGAAGGCGTCCAGCATGAATTTACAGCCATTACGGGCGTCGTCGAGGACGTGACCGACATCGTCCTTAATCTCAAGGAAGTGCGTCTGCGCATGCACTCTCCCGAGCAGCGCACCATCGTTATCGAAGAGAAGGGGCCCAAGAAGATCAAGGCTTCCGACATCAAGATGGACGCGATGGTCGAGGTTCTCAATCGCGATCATTACATCGCCGAACTTTCCGACAACGCCACGCTCCGGATGGAAATGACCGTCCGCATGGGCAAGGGCTACGTTTCGGCCGAGCGAAACCTCGACGAGGGCGCTCCGATAGGCACGATCCCGATCGATGCAATCTTTTCCCCCATCAAGAAGGTCAATTTCGCGGTCACGAACGCCCGGGTTGGTCAGCA
>JANXQJ010000122.1 GCA_025356865.1 Deltaproteobacteria bacterium
TCTGCCGGTGGACAGGTTATCGATCACGGATACGTCATGCCCAAGCCCTATGAGAAAATCCGCGAGGTGGGAGCCGATGAAACCCGCCCCTCCCGTGATCAATATTCGCTTTCCACCCCTTGCATCATGCGGGCTCGGCATCTCAACTTCCCTTCTTCCGGTTGAAATTCTCGAACAAGAACCTGTCCTCGAGATCGGAGGACCGCAGCAACAACAGTAATTGGATTCCGAATGTCAGCGAATAGGCGGCCAGCGACGCCATGGCTGCCCCCAGTATTCCAAGCCATGGTAGCAGCAATGCAAGCAGGATCAAGGTGATGATCATCCCGATCCCCTCCGCCACGGCAGGCCTACCGGGATATCCCAAGGCGCGAAGACTGTTGCCCTGAATGACGTTCAGTCCCTGGAAAAGACTGGCGGCGAGGAGGATCTGAGCCGGAAGGACGGATGCAGAAAAAGCCGGCCCGAAAACAAGTGGAAGCAGTCTCGGAGCGGCGATAACCCCAAGAAAGCAGGCACTCCCACCCACCAACAGACCGAGCAGGACCAGCCTCAACGCTTCTTTTCCGGCGGCCTGCCTGTCGGGAGCCTGGGTGATCCGGGGCAGCGCAACGATTCCCAACGATGAAAACAGGGGTCCGGGGACCGCGCTCAACGCCACGGCAACGACATAATTACCCAGCTGAACCGGGTTCAGGAAAATCGACATCAGCAACTGGTCAATTCTGAGCGAGACCTGCCCGGCGACCGAGGAAAAGAATGTTTTCATCCCGTAGCCGAACAATTCCGACAGACGGACTTCCCCCCCACCGCACTTGAGCTTGAATCTTGAGGCCAGCAACGCAAAGGCGAACACGCAACCCAAAATCTGGACGACAAGGAATACCCGGACATAGGCCAGGACCCCCGCGTGCCCCATCGCCCAGAGGAGCGCGATTCCGACCGCGTATGCCAGGGAGAGAAACAGGCGAACGCAACTGAATCTTCGAACGAGCCCCGCACCCAGCAGCAGAAACGATTGGTGACCGGAGGCCAGTGTAAACGGCAGGGAAAGCAGCGCAATCCGGAACCCGGAAACCACCGTGTCCGACGGGGTTCCCAGGATGCGGGGAAGGCAAACCATCCCGACGATCGCCAGAACGCTTCCGGTCGTCGCGCTGACCTGAAGTGCCACGCCCCACAGCCGTCCAACGCGGGAAACATTCTTCCCGGCGAAATAAGAGAACGCGAACCCCAGCCCCATGTCGCCCGCCATGCCCAGAAACGCCACCCACAATAAAACCGTGGCCAGCTCTCCCCGGGCCGCCGGCCCCAGCGACCGGGCCAGGATCACACCACTCGCCAACCCGCATGCCGATCCGGCGAGAGTCAGGAGGAAAGTTTCGGAAATTCCCTTCCATGCTGCGGACGACTGGCGTACCAGACGATGCAATTCAGACAGGCCGGGCTTCCATCAGGATGTGAACCCCGAAAAGCCCGGGCATCCGCGAAGAAACATATCCGTCCAGCGTTTTCGCAAATCCGGGGGCAATCCGTCTTAACGGACCCGAGGGGAGTTGCCCGACGGCCTTGTGCGACAAGACCCGGTACCCGGCATCCTCGACCATGGACTTTGCGGATTGGAAGTCGAAAAACCGGAGATGCGTCGCGTCCATGATTCCCGTCTCGGCATAACGAAACCGACCTGCCAGGAAATTCAGTCGCTGGTGGATCTGCAGGACATTCGGCAGCGCGATATAAACCGATCCCCCCTCTCTCAACAACGCCTTGCACCTTTCCAACACGTTGGTCGGACTTGGGAGATGTTCCAGGACATGGCAAAACAGCAAGGCGTCAAAACTTCCACCCCTGAAGGGGAAATTTCCTTCCGATACATCCGAAATCACGCAGGAGATACCGGACCGGCGACAGCATGTCGCTTCCTGAAGCGACAGCGTCAGGCCAACGGGATTGAAACCTCGCGTCTTCAACAACCGCATGTTTGCCCCGTCGCCGCAACCGACGTCCAGGATACGGCGATGTACAGGGCGAACCATCTCGACGAATGCCGGCAGCCCGTTGTTCGAATAGCATTTGTCGCCGCAAAAACTCCCGGGCGATCCCGTCACTGCTTCGTCCATTGCCTGGCCGAAAGGATCCCCCAGAAAAAGATGAACGACAGAATCAGCGCATAGGCGCATGACAACGCTCTCTCAGGCCCGATTTTCCGATCCGGGACCCGGGGAGAGTCGATGACCTTGAAACCGAACTGATCCCGGTTCCGGGCGAGCATTTCGCGCTCCACTTCCTGGAAATAAAGCGAGTAGAGCCGATCGCGGGTGAGCGGGTCGAGAGTCTGCCGGATCTGTTCTTCGATGAACCGCTTGTTTCTGGCCGCTCGCTCCAAAGCCTCCTCCTGCAGGCGGCTTTTCGCCTCCTCCAGGTAATCGGTGACGATCGAAGATGACGATTCCGGCGAGAGCGAATCAAACGACAGGGAAAGCACCCCTGACTTCTTGTTGGGCAGGATTTTCAGCCTGTTTTTGGACGCTCGAATCGCATCCCAGTCGCCAAGCGGCTTTCCCTTCGAACCTGCACGGCGCAACGACCGCGTCAGCGGATCGTAGCGATCCCCGTGGATCGAAGCCCAAAGGTCATATTTGCGAAAGATCCGGACGGTGAGATCGTTGCTTCTGAAAAGCGACTCCAGATCTTCTATTTTCGAAGACCACCCACGGCGATTCCGAAAGAAGAAAGCACTCCGAAGGCGGCAGGGGCTTGCCGGCCTTCTTCCGAGGGAGCCACCACGGCCGTCGCACGATAGACATCGGGCAACCGGAACTGATACACAGCCATTGCGGTCCCGGCGACAACAGCCAGCAATGCGGCCTTCCACCAGCTTTTCCCAATCGCATCGACATGGGCGGACAGGTCGATCGTGTCCGGGCCCGGGACGGTCTGCTCGATCATCTGTTCATCCCTTTGGCGGCCCCTTAAAGCCGCAGCAAAACGCCGGCGGTCACGGCGATCTGCATCATGATCTGGGTGATGTCCTTGATGTCCTTCATCAGCCGCGTCTGGATCAGCTTCTCGGGAACGACGATCGAGTCGCCGGGCTCCACCTTCGCGGACTGGAGGGAACGATTCCCGAACATGAAAAAGGCGCGGTCGCCGTTGCCTGCGGTCACGACGGAACCGTCGGCCTTCAGCAGGAACATGTGGTCGCGGTCGGCCGTCTCGGTGGGGCCGCCCACCGTCTGCAGGTAGTACCCTACGGTCGGTCGTGCCGGGTCGTATACCACGCCGGTCGGGTTATAGACGCGGCCGACGACGTTGACGACATTCATCGCCCTCGGCATTTCGAGCCGGTCGCCGTCCTCGACAGGGATGTCCGCAGGCGACCCTTCCAGTTTCCCGTCTCCCGGCAGCCGGATGATGACGCGGCCGCTCGCCTTCGCCTTCTTGAGTTGAGCGATGAGCGAGCGCCGGGCGGACAACAGCTCGCGGTTGGCCTCGATATCTTCCTTGTCGAGCGGCGACCCGCTGCCCTGCGATTTCTGGGCGACCTCGAATTCGAGTTCCTCGGTCAATTTGTCGATGGCCGCCTGCTGGGCCTTCTGTGTCGAAACCCGGGCGAACTGGGCTGCCTTCGGGTACGCGTTCGACGTGAAACCGCCGGCCCGTGCGACAACGGAAGCCAGCTTTTCACCGCGCCTGACGACGTAGACGCCGGGGAAGCGGACCTCGCCCGACAGCGTCACCTGCACCTTCTCGGACCAATCGGGTATCTGGCGAATGACGAGCAGATCGTACTCGCGCAGCGGCAGGTCGGCGGAAGCATCGCCGGCAAGCACCTTTTCGGGCGAAACGGCGACCGTCTCGGTCTTGGCCAGCGACCCGTCTTCCTTGATCCGGCGACGCACCAGCTCGGCTTCCTTCCCGTACGCGCTTTCCTTCAATCCCCCGGCCTTGAACAGCAGGTCGGACAGCCTGAGCCCTTCGGTCAGAAGCTGTTCGCCCGGCGCCGTGACTTCACCCGAAACGCTGACGGTCTTGCGCGTCTTGGATTCCCATACCGAATGGACGCGGAGGTGGTCCTCGTCCTCGAGCAGGAGGTTTTCGGCCGGATCGCCCGACATCGCCTTGCCGAGATTGATGTAGATCGTCCGGAAATCACGGTTGGCGTCGGCACGGATGACCTCGGCGCGCGAATGCAGCGCCGTTTTGGTCAGCCCGCCGGCCAGCGTCACCAGGTCGGAGATGCGCGCGCCTTCGGAGATGTCGAACGTCAGGACGGCGCTTTCCGTCTTCGTTTCGGCGGCGACCTTGCCTGCCGGAGGTTGGTTGTCGGTGACCGCCGCCTGCAGTTCGGCGCGCGCGCCCCTGACTTCGCCGGAAACGCTCGCCTTGCGTCCGTCGCGCAGCGCGGAGGCGGCAAACACCTTCACGACGTCGCGCCCCTGCAGCGGCACGTCCGCATCCTTCTTCTTCTCGAAGATGATCGCCCTCAGGTTCACGGGAATGACCCGGCTGTGCATGTCGGGAGGAACCACGCGGGTGATCAGCGCATAGTCGAACCAGCTCCCGGGGAGGAACGCCTTCTCGTCCGGGAGCAGGCTGCCCACCGTCATCCCCGGCTTCACCTCGTACTTGCCGGGCCGAACGACGTTCCCCTCGAGCGTCACCACGTTCTCGTCGGCCCGGACGATCGACAGAATCCGGACGACGTCGCCGTCGGACAGGTCGAAGGCACGCGCGCCTTTCTCGACCTCGGCCGCGTCGACGTCGAGGACGACCCGGGAGGAGTGGCCTTCGAGCCGCTCGACCTGGACCCGCTGCGTGTAGGCCGACGGGGCGAATCCGCCCGCGATCCGGATGACGTCCTGGAGATTCTTCTCGCCCGCCAGCTCGTAGATCGCGGGACGCCTCACCTCGCCCGCGACCGCCACGGTTCGGCCTACCACAGGCACGAAGATCGTGTCGCCCTGGCGAAGCCGGATGTCGCCCCTGTTCTCGCCGCGGAGCAGGAAATCGTAGAGATCGATGGCGATGAGCAGTTCGCCGGCCCGGCGAAGCTCGATCCGCCGCGTGGAGCCGATGTCCTTCAGCCCCCCCGCCAAGGAGAGCGCCTGCAGCGCGGTGTGGAACGAGCTGACGTTGTACCAGCCCGGCGCGCGCACTTCGCCGATGACCGAGACGCGGCTCGCTTTCATGTCGCCCAGCGTCACCTCGGACGAAACCTCGGCCATCGAACCGACCTTCGCCTTGAGGAATGCCTTGAGCTCGCCGAACGTCTTGCCGGCCACGAGGAGCGGCCCGATCTTCGGGTAGAAGATCTTCCCCTCGCGGTCGACGGTCATGCGGGTGGACCCCTCGAGACGTCCCCAGGTCTTGACGACGATCTCGTCGCCGGGACCGATGACATACGACAGGGAAACGGGCATGTCCTCGAGAGCGGCGGAACCCGGACGCGGATCGAACAGGTCGTGCCCGAAATGCGGCAGCGAGCGGGCCTCTGCGTCGGGTATCCGTTTCCCGAACAGGTTGGACAGGTAGACGGAACCCATCCATTCGTAGCGGGGAAGCGACGGAGGGCCCGGCGTCGCCTGGCTTGCGGTCGGCGGGACGCTCTTCGGCTTGCCCTTTCCCCTGGCCTTGTCCCTGCGCTCTTCCTCGGCCTTCTTCTTGGTGTCCTGGATGAGCTGTTCCTTGATTTCGGGGTGGGCCTTGAGATATTCCTTCGCGTCGGCGGGAATCGACTCGCCGGACTGCACGGCCTGCCGCGCCCCTTCGACCTGGTCGGAGGTCGGAGCGGCGTCGCCCGCGTCTTCGGCGCGAAGCGGCGCCGCCTGTCCCGAAAGCAGCAGTGCGGCCAGCAACGCGAGGAGAAACCTCACGGGGCGGTGATGGCGGGCGATCGTCGTCTCGGCATTCGATATCGGCATCTGGTTTTCTTTCATCTTTGGGGAATGGATGTCATTTTCCTCTTATTGAACGCTGCCCGCAACCCGCCACGAAAGGAGCGCCTGCAGCGACAGGTCGGTCTCCCGGCTACCATCGATCCCGCCCGTGTTCCGGACCCGCTCGGAACCGAGACGTCCCTCGGCCCGGAGATTTTCCGTCAGCCAGCCCACGAAAGCCGCCCCGGCACGCGTCGTCGACTCGGCCTGCGGTCCGCCGGGAGAATAACGGCGCATCGACCCCAGCGCAAGTTCAAGGTACGTGGACGGCAGGAAGAACCAGTGCCCCGTGAGGTCGAACTGCCGGGCGTCGGTGCCCATCGAATGCCCGAGAACCTGCCCGCGATACCGGTGCGCGTACCCCTCGCCCGAACCGCCGTGGACGTACCAGGACGGCCCGTTGCCGTTCAGGTGGTTTTGCGCCCATTCGAACCGGAGGTCGACGCGGCTGGAACCAAGCAGCGCCGGGAGGAAGACACCGCCGAGATACGCCCACTTGGTCGGCCCCGGAATCGGCGTCCCGATGATCTTCGCCTCGTCCTCGCCCGCCGCCTCAAGGTAGAACTGCACCGGCTGCGCTTCGAACGGCAGGGTCACCTCGGCGTCGAACCCGGCGATCTGGTTGCCGTTGCCCCCCGGATCGTTTTCGTGGGTGCCCTTGAAAGCCCCCCACCAGGCGGAGGCTCCGCCCGGCTTCCCGGCTCCCCCGAAATGCATCGCGCGCGAGGCGCCCAGCTCGAGGTAGCGGCCCGGCCGGATCGAGAGACGCAGGCCGGACAACAGGGAATGGGGGATGGGACGATCGGCTTCCATCCGGGCGACGAACAGGTCGTAGCGAAGCGTCCCCAGGAACGAAAGGATCCACGGCATCGGGATCGGTTCGGGATTGCGCAGGCGGACGCCGGGGCACGGCTGGGCGTTCTCCGAAAGGATCAGCGCGCCGTTGCGGCCGGGACCGTACCACGACGATATTTTTCCGGCCTGCACCGAAAAGTACCGTCCCCCCGCCTCGACCGACGCATCGAGCCGCCGCGTGCCCCGGTCGCCTTCGTCGGCAAGAAACGCCGCCCCCCGCCCCTGGGCGGAAAACCACGTCACCGGCTCGACACGGAACCCGACCCCGGCGGAAAGCGAAACACCCTTCGGAACCGGCACGCCTTCGGAGTTTGCCGGGATCTCCCGCCGTTCGGCGAGCGACAACGCCCCGTCCGCCTGCAGCGCGGTTTTCGGCGCCACGTACCAGGAGACCCAGCGAAGCAGTTCTTCGTCGAACGGGTCCTGGGCCTGCCCCGCCGAAATCGCGTTGTCGACCGCCTTGCGGATCGACTGCAACGGATAGGGCCGCGTACCCGCCGCAAATCCGGGGAAATAGCCGCGGGCGTTCAACTTGTCGACGGCGAGGGAGACTTCGGGCTCGGCGGACGGGGAAAGTTCCGCGGCCAAGACCACCCGGGCCGGCACCGACGGCAGGATCGCCGACGCCAGCAGCAGGAGCGTGGCGAACCGGCGTGCGGATCGTATCGTGCGGGAGAACATCATCATCCGGCGGCAGACGTTCCGGGGCAGGCTACCGCCCATTCAAGGACACGAATAGCCGCGCCAATCCGGAATGCCGCTGCAGTCGTCATCAGCGCTGGAGCGAATCTTTCGGAACCGTGACGCGAAAGCGGGAGACCGCGTCGAGCAGCAGCACCACGCGCTCGCGGTCGGGCAGCTCCTCGACGAAAATGGCGTCGAGCCCGGCGAACGGACCGTCGGCGATGCTCACCCGCTGCCCCTCCTGCCACTCGGCCGGCTTGCGCAACAGGTGAACGACACCTTCGTCGTCCATCCGCGCCCGCACCGCCTCGATGATCGACTCTTCTACGGATTGCGGTTCGAGGCCGAACGAGACGACCCGCGCCACCCCGTGGGTGTAGCGGATCAGCCGAAACTGTTCCAGGGAGAAGCGGACGAACAGGTAGGTCGGGAAAAAGGGGCGCTTTTCGAACACCCCTTTCCCGCGCGTCTTCTTTCTGATTTTCGGAAAGCATACTTCGAAGCCGGCGCCCGCAAGACGGGTGGACACCCGGTTTTCATTGAGCGGCTTGGTCTTGACGAGGTACCACTGTTCGTCCGTCGGCGTCATCTATGGATCTTAACCGTTCTGACCCCGGAAATAGTCGATCGTCCGCGCCAGCCCCTCTCGGATGGCGATGGCCGGATCCCAACCCAGTTTTTCCTTCGCAAGCGTGATGTCGGGGCGTCGCCTGACGGGGTCGTCCTGGGGAAGCGGCTTGAACACGATTCCGGATTTC
>JANXQJ010000052.1 GCA_025356865.1 Deltaproteobacteria bacterium
GCGTCGAGACTCTTGACGGCCACGCCGATGTGCGCAATCTTGCGGATCATAAGGGACATGGCAAGGACCAGGATACCGGGATCGCGCCCGGATTTGGGTCAGATTTGGTCGCAACGATTGAGCCAAACCGGAAGCGTAGCAAAGCTACGGTGAAGATTTGGCGATTGAGGCGCGGGCAAAGATGGCCCGAAGACGGGATGCGAGATGGTGGCCTGGTCCTTGTCATGTCCCTTAGTCCTCCGTGAATCGGATTCCCGTTCGTCGAACCATATTAAGTTAAAAGCGGCCGGCTTCAACCAGCTTTTTACGGAGTGAAACCGCGTCTCGTGCACCCGGAAATGCCGTTGAAATCGCGAGCGCCCGGTCGACCGCGGCCAGCGCCTCTTTTTTCCGCCCGTTCCGGTACAGCGCTTCGGCGTAATGGTAGAGGATCGCCGGTTCGCCGGGCGACAATTTCACCGATTTTTCAAGCGGGGGGAGCGCACCGGACCGGTCGCCGCGCCGCAACAGGATCCAGCCCAACCGGTCGTGCGCCGTCGCGAAGGCGGGGCCGGCGGCGACCGCGCGGCGAGCGGTCGCGAGCGCCTCGCTTCCCTGTCCCGCCTCGTCCTGCAACTCGGCCAGGTCGGCCAGGGCCGCCGGGTCTGCCGGGTGGCGGGCGACGAACCCCCGGTAGAGCGCGATCGCCTCCGCTCCCTTCCCCCGGTCGCGGAGCAATACCGCCGCCATCGCCGTGCTGTCGACGTCGTCCGGCCGAAGCTTGAGCAGCCGCCGGGCGGCCTCTTCGGCCCCCGACGCATCGCCCGCCCGGCGGCAGGAAACCGCGAGCGCCCGAACGACCGCGGGGTCGTCCGGCGCCAGCGCCTGCGCCTTCCGGAACTGCACAGCGGCATCGGCGTGCCGTTCCTGGATCCCCAGGACGACACCCAGCCGGAAGAAGGCGGCAGCGCTTTTCGGCGCGCGCGCCACGAGATCGCGCGACACCTTTTCGGCTGCTTGCGGTTGCCCCGCCTGCTGGTACGCGGCGGCCAGCGCACCGGCCAGTTCGCCGTCGGCCGGCGCGCCCTTCCGCAACCCTTCGAGCGTCGCGATGGCGGCCGGATAATCCTTCATGGCCAGGGAGATCTCGGCCATCCGGCGGCGGACCACCCCCGGGTCGCCGCCCGCGCTTTCGGCCTGCCGGTAATGTCCCAGCGCCCGGGCGTCTTTTCCCGCGGCCGCCAGCGTCTCGGCAAACTGGAAATGCGCCGCAGCGTCGTTCGGGAAATCGCGCACCGCCCCTTCGAGCAGTTTCAGCGACTCCTCGAACTGACCGAGCGCCCGGTGCGCCGAGCCGGCCGCCAGCAGGCCCCGCAGCGACGACGGGTCGAGCGCCCGGACGATCCGGAACTGCGCCAGCGCCTTCTCGGGGCTGCCCGTCGCAAGCCACGCGGAGCCGAGCACCAGGTGGGCGGTCGCATCGCGGTCGGCGTCGGGAACCCGCCCGTCGAGCAGGCGCAGCGTCCGGTCCGGATTCCCCTCGAGGTTGTAGAGCGCCCCCAGGTTGACCCGCAGTTTCTCGAAGCCGGGGGGCGGATTCCGGAACCCCTTTTCGTAGGCGTCTATCGCCTTCGCCGCCTTCCCTTCCTTTTCATACAGGAGGCCCAGCTGGAATTGCGCCCGGGCGTCGCCCGGTTTTGCGGCCACCGCCTTCTCGAAAAGTTCGCGCGCCTCCTTGAACCGGCCGGCCGCGAGGTGCGCCTCGGCCTGCGCGCGCAGATCGGCGGCGGGCGCCTTTTTCGTCTTGCTTCGGGAACGGGCCTGGGCGGACGGGCCGGGGCAACCGAGCCCGAGCGCCAGGATCAGGATAAAAAGGAGGTTACTTGCCGAGAACCGGGGAGAGGATGTCATAGGCGACGTAACCGGCCGCCGCGGATGCGGGGATCGTGAGCACCCAGGCCCAGACGATGCGGATGCCGACCTGCCAGTTGACCTTGCGCCGCCCCTGGGAAAGACCGACGCCGAGGATCGCCGAGGTGATGACGTGGGTGGTGCTGATCGGGACGCCCATCGCCGAGGCGGTCAGGATGACGGCGGCCGACGAGGTTTCGGCGCAGAAGCCGTGGACCGGCTGCAGCTTGACGAAGTCGGTGCCGACCGTCTTGATGATGCGCCAGCCGCCCATCGCCGTCCCGGCCGCCATCGCGGCGGCGCAGGCGATGATGACCCACAGCGGCGGAATCCCGCGGGCTGCGGAACCCGTGATGAACGACGGCAGGATCGACGGGGAAGTGGTGGCCGCGAGCCCCATGTAGGAGGCGAGCGCCATGGTGATGACGCCCATCGACTTCTGGGCGTCGTTGGATCCGTGGGAAAACGCCATGAAGGCGGCGGAGAGGATCTGCAGCTTCTTGAAGCTCTGGTTGAGCGGCGACGGATGATGTTTGCGGAAAATCCAGAAGATGAGCACCATCAGCAGGAACGCGACGAACGTCCCGAGCAGCGGCGAGATGACGATGGCCAGCAGCGTCTTGTAGATGCCGCCGCCCCACCCCCACTTGAGTGCGGTGAATCCCTTGCCTGCTCCGACGGCCCCGATGAGCCCCCCGATGATGGCGTGGGAGGAGGACGAGGGGATTCCGAAATGCCAGGTGAGCAGGTCCCAGAAGATGGCGCCGACGAGGGCGGAGACGATGACCACCTGGGTGATCGCCCACGGTTCGACGATGCCGGTGCCGATCGTCTTGGCCACGTGGGTCGAGATGAGCGCCCCGACGAAGTTGAGCCCCGCCGCCATGAGGATGGCGTTCCGGATCGAGAGCGCCCGGGTCGAGATGCAGGTGGCGATCGCGTTGGCGGTGTCGTGGAACCCGTTGATGAAGTCGAAGATCAGCGCCGAGGCGATGACCAGGATCAGCAGGTAGAGCGATACGTCATGCATTCTTCATCGCCACGCTTTCGAGGACGTTGGCGGCGTCCTCGCAGCGGTCGGTGGCCGTTTCGAGCGTCTCGTAGATCTCTTTCCACTTGAGGATCGTGATCGGGTCCTTCTCGTGCTCGAACAGGTGGGCGATGGCGTCGCGGCACACCCGGTCGGCCTCGTTCTCGAGCGAGTTGACCTCGACGCAGTGCTCGTGGATGGCCGACATCTGCTTGGACATGTAGCCGATCGCGCGGCACAGCTCGCGCGTGGACTTGAGGATGAGGAAGCCCAGTTCCTTGGCCTCGGGCGTGGCCTCGGTCACCTTGTAGAGGATGATCCGGGTGGCGGCGCCGTGGATCAGGTCGATGACGTCGTCGAGCGACGATGCCAGCGCGAGGATGTCTTCGCGCTCGATCGGCGTGATGAAGGTGGTGTTGAGCTTCTTGATGATGTCGTGGGTGAAGGTGTCGCCCTTGTGCTCGATCTCCTCGATCTGGCGCTGCTTCTCTTTTACGTTCTCGAAGTTGTCGAGCATCTCCTTGAGCACGACCGCGCCGTCGTGGATGTTCTGGCCGGCCTTCTCGAACAGCACGAAGAATTCCTGGTCCTTGGGAAGAATGCGAAACATGGGATCAGCTCCTTGATGCGAACGAGTTCGCGGTCTGGGCGAGCGCGGCCTCGGCGCCCGCAACCAATTCGTCGATGATCTCCCGGACCGGCTGGACTCTCTTGACGAAGGCGACGCTCTGGCCGGCCATCAGCGATCCGTGCTCGACGTCGCCGTCGACCACCGCGCGCCGGAGCGAGCCGATCCAGAACTCCTCGAGCTTGACCTGGGCGTCTTCCTTGGACATCTCGCCCGACTTGACCTTGCCGATGAGCTCGAGCTGGAGATGGTTGAAGTCGCGCGTCCCCTCGTTGATGATGGCGCGGACCGGGATCGTGGGGAGCGACGGGTCGAACTGCGCGGTGGGCATGGCGTCGCGCGCGGCGGCCCGGACGTAGGCCTCCTTGAACCGGGGGTGGGCGATGCACTCCTCGGCCACCACGAAGCGGGTGCCGAGCTGCACGCCGGCGGCGCCCATGAGCAGGTACTGGGCGATCATCTCGCCGGTGCCGATGCCGCCCGCGACGAAGACCGGCACGTCGGGCATGTTGAGCAGGATGTCCTGCACCAGGACGGAAGTGGAGACGGGGCCGATGTGGCCGCCCGCCTCGTTCCCCTCGATGACCAGCGCGTCGGCGCCCTGCTTGACGAGCCGCTTGGCGAGCGCCAGGACGGGGGCGAAGGCGATGACCCGGCAGCCGGCCTCTTTCGCCCGGGCGATATCCTTGCCCGAAGGGATGCTGCCCGCGAAGACCACGAACGGAACCTTCGCGGCCGTGACGACCTCGATGTGCGACTGATAGGAGGGGGCGACGGTGATGAGGTTGACGCCGAACGGCTTGTCCGTCTTTCCGCGCGTCAGGGCGATCTCTTTTTCGAGCAGTTCGGGCGGCATGTTGCCCCCCGCCAGCACGCCGAAGCCGCCGCCATTGGAGATGGCGGAGACGAGATTGGACTCGGATACCCAGGTCATCCCGCCGCAAAGAATCGCGTGGCGCACCCCGAGGATGTCGGTCCCGCGCTTCCACGCCTTCGGCAGATAGGTCAACTCCATGCACACCTCTCCCGCATCGTTTTCACTTTAACCTTTTGTTTATAGCACAGCGGAGGGGTCGTCTGCTATATTGGCGCGCATGGTCCTCCAGAGCGAACTTTACGACATCACGGTGGTCGGCGCGGGACCAGTCGGGCTCTACGCCGCCTATTATTCGGGCCTCCGCGAGTGCAAGACCAAACTCATCGAGCTCTACCCGCAGGTCGGGGGTCGCCTGATCTCGATGTATCCCGAAAAAGAGATCTTCGACGTGGCCGGCTACCGGCGCATCGTCGCCGCCGACCTCATTTCCGAGCTGAGCGGCCAGGCCATGCAGTACGACCCGGCGGTCGTCCTCAACGAGCGGATCGCGAACCTGCGCGTCCTCGACGAGCGGCTGATCGAGTTGACGTCCGACACCGGGGCGATGCACTACACCCAGGCGGTCGTCCTGACGGTCGGCGCCGGGGCCGCCATCCCCCGCAAGCTCGACGTCCCCAACCTGATCTCCCTCGAAGGGAACGGGATCCACTATTTCCTGCCGGCGTTCGAGCCGATGCGGGGGCGGAAGGTGCTCATCGTAGGCGGGGGCAACAGCGCGGTCGACTGGGCGATGGCGCTCGAGAACGTCGCGGCCGAGGTCACCCTGCTCAACCGCTCCTACACCTGGACGGCCCACGAGGCGATGGTCGACAAGCTGCTGCAGTCGCGCGTGCAGGTCAAATACCCGTATTACGGCATCAAGGCCGTGCTCGGGGAGGACCATGTCACCGGCGCCGTCATCTGGAACGAAAAGAGCGGCCTCGAGGAGACGATCGCGGTCGACGAGATCGTCCTCTCGATCGGCATGCTGACCAACATCGAGCCGATCCGCCAGTGGGGGCTCGAGATCAAGGGGGGCGGCATCGCGGTCAACACCGACATGTCGACCAACCTGCCCGGCGTCTTCGCCGCCGGCGACATCGTCACATACCACGGCAAGATCCAGCTCATCGCCTCGGGTGCCGGGGAAGCCGCCACCGCCATCCACAGTGCGAAGGAATTCATCCTCGAAGGCGAGCTGGGCCGCTGATCCACGTCATCTACAACCCTGTCGCAGGGCCGAAGTCGGTTCGAAAAATCGACCGGATCCGCGAAATACTCACGAAATCGGGCAGGCCGTTCGTCATCCGGGAGACGGGCGGACCGGGCGATGCGATGCTGCTGGCACGCGAGGCATCCTCGTGCGGCGCCTTTGCCGTCGTCGCGGCCGGCGGAGACGGCACGATCAACGAAGTCGCCAACGGACTGGCGGGCAGCGGGACGCCGCTGCTGATAATCGCGCACGGCACGGGCAACGTCTTCGCGCGGGAACTTTCGATGCCCGCCTCCGTCGAGGATTGCCTCGCGCTGCTGTCGTCGGGCCGCACGATCACGATCCCGCTCGCGAAGGCCGGGAACCGCTACTTCGCGATCGTCGCTTCGGCCGGCTTCGACGCCGAGGTGGTCGAGCGGGTCCGGTCGAGCCACAAGAACCGGCTCGGCATCGCCGCCTACGTGCTGGCCGGCATCCGCCACTTCTTCCGGCCTCAGCCTTCGCTCTGGCTCGAGTTCCCCGGTCGGGAACGGATGGAGGCGCAAACGGTCGTCCTGTGCCGGGGGAAGTTGTACGGAGGCGGCGTGGTCATGGCGCCCCACGCCGACCTGGAAGGGAACGAACTGCACGTGGTCGTCCTCGTGAAAACCGGGCGGCCGGCGCTGCTCGGATTCGTCGTCAACGTGCTGCGCGGCAGGCACCTGTCATCGAGGAACGTGGTCCACCGCGTCACCGACTCGCTCTGGGTCCGCAGCACGATCCCTTCGGCGGCGCAGATCGACGGGGAATATCTCGGGCCGCTGCCGGTGCGGTTCGAGATGACCGGAAAGACGCTGGTGCTGATCGTTCCGGTCCGACAGCCCGTGTAGGAAATTCCTCCCGCCCCTGTAGGTCGTTTCCCGGGACACCTTTATTTCCGATTGAACTTTTCCCTCCCATTTCCGATAAATGTTACTTGGATACGCCCGATGATGGCGGCATCCCCAAATTCCCGAGCCACACGGAGGTTTTCATGAACCGAAGCGTCAAGGCCCCGGTCTTCCTGCTCGCCTTCTCCCTCTTCATCGCCATTTCCCTCCCCGCCTTCGCGGCCGAGATCAAGATCGGCGGCGGCGGCGCCGCCATGAGTTCGGTCTTCGCGCCCGTCGCCGAGCCGTTCGAGAAGGCGACCGGGATCCACCTCGTCGTCCTCCAGAGCACGCCGAAAGACGGGTTCGTGGCGATGCTCAAGGGCGAGGTGCAGGCCGCCGCGGCCGCGGTGCCGATCGAGAGCATGATCAAGGGCGCCGAGGGCGACGGGCAGAAGGTCGACCCGGCGACGCTCAAGAGCGAAGCGGTCGCCACCAACCGGACGGTCCTCCTCGTCCACAAGGACAATCCGGTATCGAAACTGAACAAGGAACAGATCAAGGGGATCTTCACCGGCAAGACCGCCAACTGGAAAGAGGTCGGCGGAAAGGATATGGCGATCATCGTCGTCTGGGGCAAGGGAACGCCCGGGCAGAACGCCCAGATCACCAAGGTGATGCTCGACGGCGAGGCGGTGACCAAGGAGGTGCTCGAAAGCGGCAACTACGCCAAGGTCCGCAGCGACGTGGCCGCCAACGCCGAGGCGATCGGCATCGATCCGTTCGGCATGGTCGATGCGACCGTCAAGGCGGTCGAGACCGACCCGGTCATGACCAGCCCGATCATCATCGTCACCAAGGGCGACCCCTCCCCGGAAATCCGGAAACTGATCGACTTCGTCAAGGGCGACGGGGCGAAGTTCGTCAAGAAATAGCCGAGGCGCCATGAAGATCCGCAGCAAGCTGTTCCTCAACATCGGCGTCACGGCCGTCGGGATCGCCATCATTGCGGGGGTGGGCTACCTGGGGATGCAGTTCGTCCAGGGCAAGCTGGCCCGCCTCGTCGAACGTTCGACGCCCTACCAGCTCAAGACGATCGAACTGCAACGCGCCCTCCAGGAGCAGACCGCCAACCTGCTCAAGGTCTCCACCGCGTCGTCGCAGGCCGACTTTTCCTCGGCGAAGGCCGACGCCCTCAAGACGCTCGAGGAAGTGACCCGGATCGACGGGGAACTCGCGGCACTCAAGGCCGACGGGGCCCGCACATCCGGGGTGGGCGAACTTGCCGCCCTCACGGGCGACCTGGCCAAGACCACGGCCGACCGGCTCTCGGCCGAGGAAGGGGCCCGGGCCGTGGGCACCGCGATGTCGGCCCGGATGTCCGACATCTCGACCAAGCTCGGGGTCATGGCGAAACAGAGCCGGACGGTCCAGAAGACGGGCACCGCGAAACTCTCCACCGCGAAAGACAGCGCCAAGTCGGCGACCCGCCGGTTGCGAAACGTCCAGGCACTGATGGACGCGCTCAAGGACGCCGACTACGCCTTCGCCGATATCCGGCGCGCAGAGAGCAAGCGGCCGGTGCTGATCGCCAAGGGGAAGTTCGCCGGCGCGGTCGAGCGGTTCCGGGGCAACGAACTGGCGTCCGATCCGGGCCCCGCCATCAAGGAACTGTTCGAGACGATCGACGCCCAGGAGAAGGCCGTCATGGGCTCCGGCGGCCTGCTCGAGCGAAAGAACCTGCTGTTGTCCGGAGGAGACGAAGCGGCCCGGAAGCAGTTCGACGAGGACGCCGACAAGATCCGCCAGAAGATCACCGATGTCACGATGCGCGTCGACCAGGAAGTTGCCCTGACCGCCGACCGGTTCGCGGTCGAGAACCGGTCGCTCGACGATTCGCTCGCCGTCTCGAACGCGGCGGTCGATACCTTCGGCCTGGCAGGCGACATCCTCTCGACCGGGCTGACGATCCGCAACCTCGTCGCCCGCTGCTTCACGGTGGCGACCGACAACGAGTTGAAGGAGATCGACGGACAGCTCCGGGAGCAGTTCGCGGCGGCCGCCTCCATTTCGAAAGGGCTTGCGACCCAACTGGGAAAAGGACGCCCCGACGATATCCGGTCGCTCAAACTGGTCGAAGGTGCGTTCGCCGACGTGCGGAGGCTGTTGTGGGAAGGCGACGGGGCAATTCCGAAGCTGTCGCGCAAGATCTCGGTCACGGCGAAAGCCGCCGCCCTGAACGGCAGGTTGAAGGAACTGGTCGCCGCACAACGCGAGGCCGGCCAGAGGGGATCCGTTGCGGCGCGGACGGAACAGGAAACCGCGATCGTCTCGATCAACAAGGTGGTCCGCTCGGGCAAGGCGGCGCTGGTCCTGGTCGGCCTGGTCGTCCTCACGGTCGGCACCGCGGTCAGCCTGATGGTCGCCCGGGGCGTCATGGCGCCGATCCGCGACCTGACCGGACTGGCCGAGCGGTTCGGGGGCGGCGACTTTTCAACCCGGCTCGACGACCGGCGCAACGACGAGTTCGGCACGCTGGCCGGTCATTTCAACAACGCGTCTGAAATGCTGGGCGAAATGACTTCCCAGATCGGCAATGCGTCCCAGAGTCTCGCCGACGGCTCCGAGCGGCTTTCCGCCGCGGTCGACGACCTGACGCGCGGCGCGGCCGATATTTCCGCCTCGACGCAGACGAACGCCGGCAACGCGGGCGAGGCCGACCGGCTCATGCGCGACGCCCGACGCCTGATCGAGACGTCGAACGGCTCGATGATCGACCTGACCGTCTCGATGGAAAACATCCAGCAGGCGAGCGAGCAGGCGCAGGAGATCATCAAGACAATCAACTCGATCGCCTCCCGCACCAACCTGCTGGCGCTCAACGCCGCCGTCGAGGCGGCGCACGCGGGGGCGGCGGGCGAAGGGTTCTCCGTCGTCGCCGAAGAGGTCAAGCGCCTGGCCCAGCAGGCCTCCGAAGCCGCAAAAAACACCGACACCCTCATCCGGGACATCGTCTCCAAGGTTCAGGCGGGCGGCGGCCTCGTCCAGCAGGCTGCCGCGACTTTCGGCGAGGTGGACATCATCTCGCACAAGGTGGGCCAGATCGTCGGCGAGATCGCCGGCGCGTCGCGCGAGCAGGCGACCGGCATCGAGACGATGCACAAGGCCATCGCGGGGATGGACCGCGTCGCCCAGGAGAACGCCGCGGGCGCCGAGGAACTGGCCGCCGGTGTCGCGTCGTTCAAGACGGAGTGATGTGGCCGGCAGACCTCAAAGCACCGCGTTGAACAGGTAACCCACGATCAGAATTCCGACCCCCACGACGCCGGCGAACGTGGCGATAAGCGTCGGCTTGAGCACCTTCCGCAGGATGATCATCTCGGGCAGCGAAAGCGCGATCACCGACATCATGAACGCCAGCACCGTTCCGAGCGCGGCGCCCTTCGCGAGAAGCGCCTGCACGACGGGGATGATCCCCGCCGCGTTCGAATACATCGGGATGCCGATCAGCACCGCCAGCGGCACCGACCACCAGGCGTCGCGGCCCATGATGGAGGCCATGAAATTCACGGGCACGTACCCGTGAATGGCGGCGCCGACGGCGATCCCCAGGATCACCCAAACCCACACCTTTCCGACGATCTCGCGGACCGCATCGAGCCCCGCGCGCCCTCTTTCGAGCCACGTCATGCCGGCACCCTCTCCGGCCGAATCCGCCGGACCGCCGAATCCGTAGACCCATGCCTCGACGTGCCGCTCCATCTTGAGGCGGCCGATCGTCCAGCCGGCCACCATCGCGACGAGGAGACCGGTGCCCAGGTAAAGGACGGCGACCTTCCACCCGAAGAGGCCGAAGAGGAGCACCAGGGCGATTTCGTTGACCATCGGCGCGGATATGAGGAAGGAGAAGGTGACGCCGAGGGGGACGCCCGCCGTGACGAAACCGATGAAGAGCGGCACCGCCGAGCAGGAGCAGAACGGCGTGACGATCCCGAGGAGCGCGGCGGCGACGTTTCCGGCCGCCTCCCAGCGACCGGCGAGGATGCGGCGGGCGCGTTCAGGCGTGAAAAACGACCGGATGATCCCGACCCCGAAGACGACCAGCGCCAGCAACATCAGCACCTTGGGGGTTTCGAACAGGAAGAACTCGACCGCCGAAGCCAAGCGCGTCCCGGGCGTGAGCGAAAAGAGCGAATAGGTGATCAGTTTCGAAAAGAGGGCGAGCCGCTTGTAGGCCATCCACCAGAGGACGAGCGAGAGGATGCCGACGCAGAACACCTCGGGGACGCCGACTCCATTTTCCCCTTCTTCCATGCCTGACGCTAGCATTTCATATCGCTATCTGTCAATATGACCATCGACACGCATCCTGTTCCGGGAGTGAGCCATGAAGAAGAAGGGTCTTTTCCTGTGCACGCACAATTCCCGCCCAGGACGCGGGGCGAATTCCCCGGGGAGGGCCGAGGTGTTCCGCAACAAGGGGATTCTCGGCGCCTCGCAGATTCGGAATCGGCTGGTCATGATCGGCCTTGCGGGCTGTGTCGCCATGTTCGGAGTCAAGGTCATGGGGCTGAAGGAACTGGTCTGGAGATGAGGGGCCTGTCATCCGTTCCGCGATCGGTCGGGATCCTGCTTGTCGTGGCGCTGTCGATCGGTTGCAGCGGCAGCGACAAGGGAGGAGAAGCAAACTTGAAAACGGCCGGGAAGAAGATCGCGACGATCCTCGTGGTTTCGACCGAAGGATGCGTCAACACCCCCCGCACGAGGAAGCTTGTCGAGGAGACCGCAACCGAACTGGGCGTCGCCATCGAGGTGAAGACCGTCGTCGTCTCGACGCAGGCGGAAGCGGCCAGGTACCGGTTTCACGGCAGCCCGACGGTCCTGGTGAACGGCCTCGACCTGGACCCGGCGATGCGTGCGAACCAGTCCTACGGCTTTACCTGAAGGATGTACGAAGGGGCATCGGGCGTGCCCCCGAAGGCGCTGGTGAAACGGATCCTGATCGAAGAGGCGGGCAGGTAACCTGACGACGATCAGAACAGCTCGAAGGTGTACCGGAGCGTGAAGAATATCCCTGCGGCGACGAAAACGGCGCCGGTGACCTTGCGCGCCACGCCTTCGGCCCTTCCCACTTTCTCGAAGAGGATCCCGACCGACCGGGCCCCCAGCGCGATCAACAGCGCGAAGATGGCCGCGGGAGCCCCCGTGCCCACGCCGTAAAGGAGGGGAAAGAAGAGCGGCGAACCCTGCGCGACGGCCAGCGGCACGAGACTGCCCAGGAACAGCGCGCCCGAGATCGGGCAAAACGAGAGCGCAAAGAGCACGCCCAGGACGAAAGCGCCCGGCAACCCGCCTTGCGCGGCCCATGCCTTCATTTTCGTCCCCCGTTCGCTTCCGGTACCGGACCCGAACACCAGAAGGCCCAGCAGCAGCATCCCGACCAGAACGAGGATCGGCCCGAGGATCGCATTCATCCACCGCTGGAGAAAGGTCGATAGCGCGGGAGCGGAGAGGAGACCGCCTGCCAGCAGCACGCCGAGTGCGACATACGCCGTCACCCGCCCGCACACGTAGGCGATTCCCGCCAGGGCGACGCGCGCGGGGTGGGAATATTGCCGGCCGATGAACGAGACGGCCGCGATGTTGGTGGTCATCGGGCAGGGGCTGATGGCGGTCAAGAACCCCAGCCAGAGCGCCGTCCCCGCACCGACGGCGAACCCGTCGATCATCGGGTCGTCCCGGCGAGGATGGCGGAGACGTTCTCCCGGATATACTTCGAGAAAGCGGCCTCGTCGTCGAGGAGCGTCCAGACATCCGGGAGGTTTTTCCACCGCCCGCCCGAACCCGCGCGGCCGTCGACCAGCACGACCGCGGAACCGGACAGGGCGTAATCCTTCACGAAATGTTCGTTGCCCGCCTGGTCGACGTCGACCACGACCTGCGCCAACCGCCCCGCTTTCAGGTCGGATGCGAACCCTTCGCCGATGGTCTTTTTCGCCAGCGCCTCGATCTTGTTGCAGGAGACGCACCGGACGCGGCCGTGGAAGTAGTAGACGACGACCCGGTCCTCGACTGATCCGGGCGCGGCCGAAGGGTTTTCGACGCCGACCTGCGGTGCAGGGGCCTTGGCTTTCCGGGATGCACGCACGCCGACCCACGCGATTCCGCCGGCGACGAAAAGCAGCAGCAACGCGGTGACGACCTTCTTGGGGTCCACGGCATCAGCCCGCGAGGAGGGCGGCCATTTCGGCCGGGTCGGGGATGCGGCCCGAGACCTTGACCACGCCGTCGACGGCCAGCGCGGGCGCCATCATCACCCCGGCCTTGACGATCTCGGTGATGTCGGTGACCTTTTCGAGGGTGTACGGGATGCCCCCCGCCTTCGCGGCCCCCTCGACCGCCTCCGCGAGTTTCTTGCACTTGGGACATCCGGTTCCGTAGACGAGCAACTTCTTCATTTCTGTTTCTCCTTGAGTGCCTTGACGCCCATCCGGGCGAGTTGATCGCGGATTTCGGGGTACGGAAGCGGGCCGACCTTCCGGAACCGCTCCCTGCCCGTCTCGTCGAAGAACACGAGGGTCGGGATCATCTCGACGCCGTAGGCGCCTACCAGCGAATTTTCTTTCGCGACATTCACCATCCGGACGAAGATCCGGTCGCCGCACGCCGCCTCGACTTCCTTGAGCGTCGCCGCCTGC